>CACYDL010000022.1 GCA_902773195.1 uncultured Lachnospiraceae bacterium | reverse complement strand
GTCGATGACCTTCATGTCCTTGAAGTGCATGGCCACCGCCCAGGGCGCGAGATAATCGATGTCGTCGTTGGGGTCCAGCAGGACCGATGCGGCGTTGCCCACGTCATACATGGCGGCAATGTTCGGGTGGTTGACAGTCTCGAGCAGCTCCGCGATCTCTTTCCCGGAGAAATCGCAGTGATTCTCGTAGGCCATCATGATATCCGTACCCTCCAGCAGCCGCCCCAGCCGGCTCAGATTGGCGGCCATATACTCCTTGAACACGGCATAGGGGACCTTGGAGTTGTAGCGCCCGGTTTTGAAATTCAGACGCCCGTAACCTCCGCCGAGTGTCTTGATGCCGAAGATCTCGCAGACCTCGAGCATCCGTTCCACGCTCCTGTGCGCCTGCGCGACAGTCATTTTCTGCGGACCGAACACAGGGTGGGGAAGCCCGGACAGGCTGTGCAGCCCGGCGCAGTAGCAGACATAATCCACATCGGCCTCTTTGGCGCAGGCTGCCATTTCCCGCACATAGCCCATATCCGAGATTTCAAGAAATCCGGCGTCATATTTCTCCTCGTCCGGAATGCGGTCGACGAGCATCATAGACAGGGAGTGGGTGCCGAGACGCCGGGACTCCTCCAGATACCACAGGAAAGAGTCTCTGCCGGGTTTCGTGGTCTCCGGGCAGCGGTTGGCAAACTGCTGAAATCCAACTCTGAAATTATGAGAGTTATGCATAATGTGCCTCCTGAAGAAGATACGGCACAGAGGGGAAAGAACGGGGGGACGGAGATAAGGCCGTTCCTTCTACCCTTTGACAGCACCGCTTACGGTCATGGCTTTCTCGACCTGATTGCTGAAAATGATGTAGATGATGATCGTGGGAATGCTTGCGATGACCATGGTCGCGCCCATCGCGCCGAAGTCGTTGGTGTGCTCGCCCTGGAAGAAGACGATGCCCAGGGGCAGGGTCTTGAGGTTGTTGCGCGTCAGCAGGATCAATGCCAGATTATATTCATTCCAGACGCCCATGAACAGGAAGATGACGACCGTGGCAATGGCGGATTTGATGTTCGGGACGATGACACGAATGAAGCACTGCCAGATCGTGGCGCCGTCGATGCAGGCGGATTCCTCCAGCTCATAGGGGAGACTGCGCAGATAGCCGTAAATCACCATCACGGGAAACGGAATGTTGAAGGCAACATAGGGAATGATGACGGCCCACAGGGTGTTGCTGATATGGAGGTCCCGCACCAGGACGGCCAGGGGGATCATGATGCACTGGAGCGGAAGGAACATGCCAATCAGCGTGACCAGGCGCAGCGTCTCCTGCCCGCGGAAACGCATGCGGGCGACCGCATAAGCGAACATCGTCGTGATCGTCACGGTGATCAGGATCGTGATCACCGTCACTTTGACGCTGTTCATAAAATATACGGGGATATTGAAGGTCTTCCAGGCTTTTACATAGTTCTCCCAATGGAACACCTTCGGGAAGCCGAAGGGGTTGGTGACAAACATCTCCGCATTATCCTTGAACGAATAGAAAAGCATCCATACGATAGGATAAAGATTCACCACCGCGTAGAAGTACAGAAAGACGCGAAAGGCGACGGAGCCGACAGTAAACTTGCTCTTTGTTCTCATGGCGCCCCTCCTTAGTAGATGATCTGCTCGCGTGCGATGACCCGGTTGACGATGAGCGAGAAGATAAAGCTTTGCAGGACCAGCATCACGGAAGCCGTACAACCGTAGCCATAGTTGTTAACACTGAAAGCAGAGCGGTACATGAGGTAAGTCAGCGTATATGTCGAAGTACCCGGGCCACCGCCTGTCATGATATTCATTGTGGCAAAGGCATTAAGACCGCCGGTAAACGCGATGATCAGACAATACCGATAAGCTTCCTGCATCAGGGGAAGCGTGATTCTCAGATGAGCTTTGAACTTGGTGCAGCCGTCCAGAAGCGCGGCTTCAAAATAGTCGCTGGGGACCGAATTGGCGGCGGAAAAAAGCAGGATAAACTGATAGCCGGTGAATTGCCAGGTTCCCACCATGGCCACCGCCCGGATCGCGGTATCCTTTCCGCCGAGCCAGTTTTGCTGATAGCTTAAGCCCAGTATCTCAAAGAGCTTGTTGATCAGACCGTAGTCCGCGTCATAAATGCGGACCCAGAGCTGACAGACGACCGTGACGGAGAGTACGGCAGGAATGTAGTAGGCGATACGAAAGAACTTCTTCTCGCCGTTTGTGACGCTCTTGACCGCAAAGGCCAGCAGCGTTGCAAGAGGGATCTGGTAGCATGTCTGGATAATTGCATAGATAACGCCGTTTTTCAGACTCTTATAGAACAGCGGGTCTTTGAAAATCCGCTTGTAGTTGGCGATGCCTGTAAAAACCGCGGGGTTCAGCCCGTCCCATGTGGTGAAGCTGTTTTTTACAAGGATAAACAGAGGATACAGGATAAGAACCGCAATAAAAGCGCAGACTGGCATGATAAAAATGCCGATCATTAGCTTATTTCCGAGATATTTTTTCATATCAATCCTCCTATGTTTGGAAAATCTGCAGGGGAGACATATGTCTCCCCTGTCCGATTTTCAAGCAGGGATGATTAATCGCCGGTGACCAGAGCAATGCTCTCGATGAACTCGTCTGCGGTCATTACGCCGGCAACCAGGCTCTGCGTGCCTTCACCGCAGGTGGTGTACAGCTCCTGATTGGCGCCGTTGCCGCTGAGGATGTTCGTGCTGGTGATGGTGGGACGGTACTCGCTCAGCTCCGTCATGAAGTGGCAGGGGGTGGCCTCCTGAACCATGTCGCTGGTGATGTCCAGAGCGAAGCAGGCTTTGCCGCGGTAGATATAATCGTGCTCGACCCAGAGCTCAGCCATTCTGGCGGCGATCTTCACACAGAGGTCGTAATGCTCGGACCAGGCGCATACGCTCAGACCGCCCGCAGCACCGCGGCCGCCGAAGGCCGCCGTCAGGGACGCGTCATAGGTCTCCTCGGAGGCGGCGGGGAAGGGAACCCAGATGGCCTTGTCGCCCATGTTGTTATAAGTGGAGTCAGCTTCCCACTCACCGTTGAGGAACATGGCGGACTTGTCGTTGTACCACAGCTCGGTGCAGTTCTCATAGGCCATATTGGTGGGGCTGGAGCCAAAGGCGCCGGCGGCAGCCAGAGCCTCGAGATCTTGGGCGGCCTTCACGAAAGCCTCGTCGCGAACGCTGGCGGTGCCTTCCTGCAGCGCGTCCAGTCCGCGGGGATCATAACGGCTGACCAGAGCGTTGTACAGCGCGTTGCAGATCCACTGTTCCTTCGCGAAGATGGGGATGGTGACGAGCCCGCCGGCGGAGAAGACCTTGGCACACTCGATCAGCTCGGGGATCGTCCGGGGGATCTCCAGACCGAACTCCTCAAATTTCTCCGTGTTGGCAAAGAGCATGCCGATCTCAGAGCCGGTGAAAGGCAGGGTGTAGATGTTGCCGTCGGTAAAGACCATCTTGGGGTATTCACCGGGGAAGACCTCGTCATAGTAACCGCAGGCCTTGATATCTTCCGTCATGTCCTTGATGGCGCCGAGCTTTGCCAGCGTGGCGATCGTGTCGTCACCGGAGAGCTCGAAGATATCGCACATGTCGCCGGTGGCCGCCATGGTTCTCAGCTGCAGGCCGCCGTCAGCCGCCAGGGGAACGATTTCCAGATTGACGTTCGGGAACTCTTCCTTAAGTTTTTCCAGAGAGTAGTTGATGCGGGGGATTCCGTCATCGTCCGAGTAGCGGACAAGCAGACGGAGATTGATCTCTTCGGCGTCGTCTGCGTACGCGATCCCTGCGGGGAACAGCGTCACGATCATGACCAGCGCAAGCAGCAGGGGCAGGATTCTTTTCATGTTTGTGGCCTCCTTTATAAAAATATAATTATTTTACCGGAACCGCTTCCGGAAGTGCACAGACTGCCAGTTTCGCGTTGTATGATACAACTGCATTATAGATGTATTTCAAGAATTTGTACATAGCTTTTCGGCAGAGAACTTGTAAATAACGAGCCTGTTTATAAAAAAACCGCATTTTTGACAAAATAATGCCGCCGAGTTTATACATAATCCCCAAATTCTGTCGCGATTCCTTTCGGCTTGTTGGACGTTTTTGGGATAACGGGGCGGGATCTATGGCGAGCGGGCCCCCTCGGCACGGCGAAATACCAGCGGGCCTTGTCCCTCGGGCAAAGAAAATTGTGTTGAAAGATGTTGCCCAGAGCTATAAATGTACTAAAAACAGAAGGGGGAAAAGAGAAACTCAAAAGAAACAACTAACAGGCTATTGACAATACATTTAAGTAACATTATAATACATGTAGTGCCGCTGCGGGGCACTGTGTCTGCCTGACGTTGTATAGATACATTCATTAATAAAATAGAGGAGTAAGGGGTGTTGAAATGAAACCTTGCAAAAAAGCCTGTGAGATGACGGCTGCCGAGCTCGGACGGTATATTGACCAGTCGGTGCTCAAACCGGAATTTACGGATGAGGATATCCGCAGATACATCCAGGAAGGGATTGACTACAACTGCGCCACCGTTTGCATCAATCCGTCCTCCCTGCCGATTGCCCGGGAACTGTGCAAGGGGACGGCAACCGGTATCTGTGTGGTCTGTGATTTCCCCTTCGGCAAATCCTCCACGGAGTCCAAAGTGGCTCAGGCAGAGATCATCTGCCGCGACGGGGATATCGAGGATCTCGATATCGTTGCCAATTACGGTTGGATCCGCTCCGGCCGGTGGGATGATGTGCGCGCGGATCTCAAGGCCGTCGCAGATGTCTGCCATCGATACGGCACAAATCTGAAGGTAATCTTTGAAGTCGATTCGCTCACGCTCGAGCAGGTCAAGAAGGCGACTGTTACGGCGATCGAGGCAGGAGCCGATTTTGTCAAGACGTCCACGGGCTTCTTTACGGGCGGCAAAAACGAGGGCGCCACGTACGAAGTGATCGAAGCCATGATGGAGGCGGCGGACGGCCGATGCAAGATCAAAGGCGCCGGCGGCATTCGCGACAGGGAGAAGTTCCTGAAGCTCATCGACATGGGGATCGACCGCATGGGCATCGGCTATAAGTCCACGGCGAAGGTTCTCGGCCTCGATTGAACATGGACACGGCAGCGCTTGGTGAGAAGCTCCGGACCGGGCCTGCAGAGCAGTGCAGCGCCTGTATCGGTCTCGACGGCTTTGTGGATCGTATCCTGCGTGTGGTTGATGTGCGCTATGGGCCGGATGACTACCGCGTGATCCGTACGCTGGCGGAATACGGTCAGCGTCTGGTTGACGCCGCCGGTATGAGCCTCAACATTGAACTTGTCCCGGAAAAAAGTCAGCTCGGCGGGAACGGGCCCATCATGGCCTACGCGCTGGCGCGCCTGGGGGGCAGAGTCTCCTGTATCGGGGCCTTTGGCCTTCCCGAGCCGGCGGCGGCGTTTGAAAAGCTCTGCGCCGCCGCGCAGGTCTATTCGGTCGCGGAGCATGCCGACACGGACGCATACGAGTTCGAGGACGGGAAGATCATTGCATCTGTGCTCGACCCGCTCAATGCGCTCGACTGGGAGGAGATGTGTGCGCATCTTCCCGCCGCAAAGCTGAGACTGCTGCTGGAAGAGGCGAAGGTCATCGCCCTGAACAACTGGACAATGATCCCGCACATGACAGAGATCTGGATCAAGCTCCAGCAGGAGGTCCTTCCGAAGCTGCCCGGGACGGACAGGCTCTTTTTCATCGACCTGGCAGATCCGTTCAAACGCACGGCTGCGGATTTGAAACAGGCGCTGCTGACACTGGGAGGCTTTCGGCCCTTCGGGAATGTGCTGCTCAGCTGCAATAAGCGTGAGGCGCTGCAGATTGCCGCGGCGCTGGGGCTGGAGAGCGCTGACAGGAAACTTGACGAGCTTGCCTGTGCGATCCGCGAGACCCTCGGTCTCTGGTGCGTCTCCATCCACACCCTGCACGGGGCGCACGCCGGCACGGCCGAAGGTGCCGTCACGGCCCCGGGATTCTATGTGGAGCGGCCGAAGATATCCATCGGCGGCGGCGATCATTTTAACGCAGGCCTCGTTTTCGGCCTCAGTAAAGGTCTTCCGCTGCCGGAGGCGCTTGTCGCGGCTTCTGCCGTCTCGGGAATTTATGTGAGGAGCGGGCACAGTCCGGATTTGGACGAATTGTGTGCCTTCCTGCTGAATAATCAGGGATATTGACTTCCTTTTCCGGCGCTTTTGCTATATAATGGATCTGCTGCCATATTGTGCGGCATAAATGATACGGGAAGTGAAAAACCTATGAGTTTTGATTATTCGGCAAAAATAGATCCTTCGCTGTCTCGCCCGATCTATCTCCAGCTGCTCGATATCATCGAGTCCAATATCACCGAGGGGAACCTCGCTTCCGGCGACATGCTTCCTTCGGAGAATGAACTCTGCGATGCTTTTCACATCAGTCGCACGACTGTCCGCCAGACGCTTCACGAGCTTGAGGTTCATGAAATGATCGACCGAAAAAGAGGCCGCGGCACCTTTATTTCAGGCCCCAAAGTATCCCGTCATCTCGGAAACCTGTACAGCTTTTCCGAGGAGATGGAGAAGCTGGGGAAAACACCGACCTCCCGCATCGTCTCCTTCAGACTGGTTCGAAAAGAAGACTGCAGCTCCGTCGTGAGCGAGTTTGATTCGGAGCGGCTGATCGACGTGGTGCGCGTCCGCCTTGCGGACAACTGCCCGATGCTGCTGGAGAAAACGTATCTTCCGGTCAGCCTGTGCCCGAATCTCGCATGGGAGATGCTGGAGACAAAGTCGCTTTATTCGCTTTTGAGCGAAACGTACGGCCTTGCGATTTCCCGCGCCGTGGAGACGTACGAGGCTGTCATCATGACGAAAGAGGAATCCCAGCTTCTGGACTGCGATTCCGGCGGCCCGGCGTTTCTGATCAAGCGGCGGGCCTGGGACGAGCGCGGGAGACTGATCGAATATACAAAATCCATCACCCCGAGTTCGCGCTCGAAATTTGAGATCACGATGCACAAGGACAGTATTCAGGTTGAGAGAAAAACCGTGTAAAAGGCAAGGCCCCTTTTTGCTGTCGTGACGCCGCAACTATGAGGAAAGAACAATATGAACAGCAGTGAGATCGTCACGTTGGCGAAACAGATCATTGAACAGAATTGCTCGGCCCCCAATTTCAGCATCGCGCATCTGGCGTCCATGATGCATTTTCACGAAGTATACCTTCGCAAGCTCTTCCACCTCCAGCTCGGCAAATCCCCCAGGGCCGTGCTCAAGGAGCTTCGTATGGTGAAGGCTCGCTCCCTGCTGGAAAACGGTGAGCTTTCCGTTGCGGAGGTTGCGGCGGCGGTCGGCATTCTGGACCCGTCTTACTTCAGCAAGTGCTACAAACAATATTACGGCTATCCGCCTTCCAAAGAGCGCGGCAGACACGACAAGGCGACGGCTGATCCGGACGCGGCGCAGAAAACGGGCCAAGGGCCCGAAGCTCCGGATAAGGGTCAGGAAGAAGGGGAGGAATAATCATGTCTCTGATCAAAGGAATCCACCATGTTTCCATGAAATGTGCCCCGGAGGCGTACGGGAAGGTCAAGGCCTTCTACCAGGACGTGCTGCAGATGCCGCTTGAGCGCGAGTGGGACGGCGGCGTGATGTTCAGTGCCGGGGAGGGACTGATCGAGATTTTCCCGAACGCCGCGGATGAACCGGGTCAGGGAGATATCCGCCACTTTGCCCTGACTGTAAGCGACACGGACGCCTGCGTCGCGGCCGTGCGCGGTGCCGGATATGACGTTTTCTCCGGGCCGGAGAATGTGGTGATTCGCTCCCAGGAGCCGCTGCATGCCCGCATCGCCTTCTGTCACGGCCCCTGCGGGGAGGAGATCGAGTTCTTTGAGCTCAGATAGCGCCCGCCGCCCGGGAATGCTTCGGCCTTGCGGCATCTCTGTACAAGGGCTCCGGTGAAACAAACGGAAACGCCGCTGCAGCACAGCGGCGTTTCCGTTTTCTCATCTGTTCCCATCTGTCAACCCCGCCCCCGGTACCGGCGAAACAGCAGGGCAAAGCAGATGCTCTGCAGGACAAAGGTGATCGCCCAGGACAGCGGGTAGGAGAAGTAGAGGGCCCCCACATTGTGAAAGCGCGGGAGCTGAAAGGCTGTGGCGACCCACAGCATCCTGATGCCGCAGATCCCGAACACGGAAATCAGCATCGGCTCCAGCGAATGGCCCATTCCGCGTATGACACCGGTCATCACGTCCTGAATCCCTGCCAGCATATACGGCAGGCAGACAAAGCGCAGCCGCATCATCCCGTATGCGATCGCCTCCGGAGAATCCGGGAGATACAGCGACAGGAGCTTCGGCCCGAGCAGATACATGCCGGCGCCGAGACACAGCCCCGTGACAGCCACGGCGGCCAGGGCTGTCCTGCAGATTCGCTTGATGCGGTCAAACTGCCCGGCTCCGTAGTTCTGTCCTGTGAAGTACATGGACGCCTGATAGATCGCGTTCATGGGCAGCCACGCAAAACCCTCCAGGCTTCCCGCCGCGGCGGCTCCCGATGTGACGAGAGAACCGAAGGAGTTGACCGAGGCCTGAATGATCACATTGGAGATGGAGAACATGGCGCTCTGAATCCCGGCGGGCATCCCCACGCGCAGGATCTGGCGGAGGATGCGCAGGTCGACGGAAAGCTTTTCCGGCTCAAGCCGGCAGGCGTCCTGCCGCCGCCGCAGGGCCCGCAGGACCAGCACGGCTGACAGCCACTGGGAGATCGCGGTCGCGAGCGCCACCCCGCTCACATCCATCTGGAATACCAGCACAAACAGGAGGTTCAGCAGGAGGTTCAGAACGCCTGCGATCGTCAGATACACCAGGGGCCGCAGCGTATCTCCCGCCGCGCGCAGGATCGCGGCGCCGAAATTGTACAGCAGCGTGCCGGCAGTTCCTAAAAAGTAGAGGCGCATATAGACGGCGGCAAGCGCCACCACATCCGACGGGGTCCCGAGCAGGCGCAGGAACCACCGGTTCCCGAGCAGACCGATCCCTGTCAGCAGCAGGCCGAAAAACAGGGCTGCGGGAACGGCCGTGTGAACGATCTTTGCCGTCCGCTCCCGATCGCCGGCTCCGATCGCCTGCGCCGCGGCGATGCCGGCGCCGACGGAAAAGCCGATGAAGAAATTGACGATCAGGTTGATCATCACATTCGTGGACCCGATCGCCGCTACGGAAAGAGCGCCGCTGTAACGTCCGACGACGACAAGGTCCGCGGCGTTGAACAAAAGCTGGAGCTGGCCGGAGAGGGCAATCGGAACGGCGTAGACGATCATTTTCCCCAGCAGGGGTCCGGAGCTCATATCCATGCTGTCCCCCATGCGAAACAAGCATACAGGTTTCTCCGTTTTCATCCAATTACCCCTTTCCCTGTCCATCCCTTTCGAGGAGGCATGAACGTGGCAAGAATACTCTGCTCTACCGGCGCCCTGGTGGCGATTCCCAATCATCGGGATTACCGACTTTTAGAGCCGCTCAGCCGCGTGCTGGACTGTGACGGCTATGAATTCATGATCTACGATTCGTGGTATGGCAAGGCGGCCGAGATCGCCGCATTTACCAGGGATCTGGGCATGTACATCCCCGTCACGCACTGTGAAAAGTACACGGGAGAGTATCTCGGCTCCGGCAGAAGCGATCTCACGGCAGAGGCGTTTCGCTTCTTTGAGATCGAGTGCGATTTCTCGCAAAAGCTGGGCGCGGACAGCATCGTCCTCCATCTGTGGAACGGAAGGACGTCTGACAGCGCCTTTGAAAACAACCTCGCCGCATATGGCCGGCTTGCCGCCATCGCCGCCGACTACGGAGAGCAGCTGCTGATCGAAAACGTCGTCTGCGTAAAAGCCGACCCGCTCAGCCGCTGGTGCGAGCTGCGGGAGCGCTATCCCAATGTCCGCTTCGTGTTCGATACCAAAATGGCCGCCTTTCACGGCCAGCTTGCCTCCCTCTACGAGGATGATTACAGCTGGCTGTGGCGGGAAGGACATATCAGACACTATCATCTCAACGACTACGGCGGCGCGCCGCATGACTGGTCATGCCTGAAGCCGCTGCCGATCGGAGAAGGGACGATCGATTTTGAGCAGTTTTTCACGTTTGTACGTTCCACAGGGTATGACGCCTGTTTCACGCTGGAATCCGTCGCTTACGACGCTGACGGACACATCTATCCCGAGCGCATCAACGCTCAGCTCGATCGGCTGAGGGAACTCGGGATCACAAATCGGATATGAGTGGAGTATAGCACCCGAAAAAAGGGGATTCCATGGGTATATCGAGCCAAAACACACGGCACGGAGCAAGCCGGCAGATATGGGATTGCCCCTGCCGGCTGAGTACACAGGGAAAAGAAAGGAGAGCAGCATGATCAGAAAATTTCGCTTCGGATGCCCGATCGAGACGGATTCCGTCGTTCTTTCCGTGCAGGAAGCGCCCCGGGAGGAGCTGTTCCTGCAGGGGGACGGACACAGGTTCCAGTATTCTCTCGCGCCCGAGGAGATCGTCTACGGCCTGGGCGAACAGGTGCGCGGGATCAACAAGCGCGGGTGGATCTACAAGAGCATCACAACGGACGAGCCGTTCCATGAGGAGACCGCGCAGTCTCTCTATGCGGCGCACAACTTCCTCCTGCTCTCCGGACGGGAGCACCGCGGCCTGTTTCTGGACACGCCGGAATTTATCACCTGGGATATCGGCTACACGCGCGGCGACACGATGTCCATCACGCTCGACAAAGGGAATGTGGACGTCTATGTGATCGACGGCGAGGATCCGGACGACATCGTCCGGCAGTTCAGGCGCCTGATCGGCCGGAGCTATATCCCGCCGAAATGGGCCTTCGGCTACGGTCAGTGCCGCTGGAGCTATCAGTCGGCGGAGGAGGTCCGGGAGGTGGTCCGCCGCCACCGTGAGGCGGGGACCCCGCTGGACATGCTTTACCTGGATATCGATTATATGGACGGCTATGCCGATTTTACGATCAACACGAAGGCCTTCCCCGCGTTTGAGGCTTTTGTTGAGGAGATGCGGCGGGACCATATCCACCTCATCCCGATCATCGACGCGGGGATCCGCGTCGACCCGGACAACGCTCTTTATTCGGAAGCGCATGAGAAAGGCTATTTCGTCAAGGATGAGGCGGGAGAAGACGTTGTTGTCGGGGTCTGGCCGGGGGACTGCTGCTTCCCCGATTTCCTGAACGACGACGCCCGGCGGTGGTTTGGCGAGCAGTACCGTTTCCTCACCGAGAAGGGCATCGACGGCTTCTGGAATGACATGAACGAGCCTTCCGTCTTCTATATCCGCAAGGAGAAGGATATGCTGCTGAAGCTGATCGAGAGTCTGGACCACGTGGATGACAAAGTCTATGACGAGTTCGAGCAAAAGCAGAAACAGCTTCTGGACCGCTACGGCATCATGCTGGACGCCTTTTACCACCGGTATCGCGGCAGGACATACAAGCATCGGGACGTCCACAATCTCTTCGGCTATTTCATGACGCGCTCTGCCGGCGAGGCCTTTGAGCGGCTGGAGCCGGAAAAACGGATCCTTCTGTTTTCCCGCGGCTCTTTCATCGGCATGCACCGGTACGGCGGCGTCTGGCAGGGCGACAACAATTCCTGGTGGGATCACCTGCGCATGAACTTCCGCATGATGCCCTCCCTGAACATGTGCGGCTTCCTGTACACGGGGGCGGACTGCGGCGGCTTCAGCAAGGATACCACGGAGGATCTTCTGCTCCGCTGGCTGTCGGTCTCTGTCTTCACCCCGCTTATGCGCAACCACTCGGCCATCGGGACCCGCCGGCAGGAGGTTTACCGCTTCTCCAACGAGGCCCTGTCGCGCGGCGTGATCAAGCTGCGCTACCGGCTCCTTCCGTATCTGTATTCCGAATATATGAAAGCAGCCGTTCGCGGGACGATGATGTTCCGGCCGATGGGATTCGTCTACGGGCACGACAGGATCGCCAGAGAGATCGAAGACCAGCTCATGATCGGCGAGGAGATCATGATCGCGCCGGTCATGGAGCAGAACCGTTCCGGCCGTATGGTGTATCTTCCGGAGAGAATGAGGGCGCTCCACTTCACCGGCGACAAGCTCTGTTCCTCCGAGGATCTGGAGCCGGGGACCCACTACGTGGACATGCCCCTGGGCGACGTATGCATTTTCCTGCGCGAAGGGAAAAAGCTCCCGCTCGCTCCGGAGGGCTTTGAATACACGGTGAACCTTCCGGTGAGCGAGCTGGAGCTGCTGTCGTTCGGCGAGGCAGATCGGCCCTATGAGCTGTACGACGACGACGGCAATACGAAGGAGTACGGGGAAGAACACATCGTCCTGCTGTGACGGGAGAAGGCGCAAGAGCGCGAAAGGAGAGAAGGATGAAAGTATTTGACTGTACGCTGGAACCTAACGGCGCAAAGCTGAGCTGCTACGTTCAGGACCTGAGCCCGGAGATGCCGACGGCCGATATCCGCCCGGCGATGCTTGTCTTTCCCGGCGGCGGCTATTATTTCTGCTCGGACCGGGAGGCGGAGCCGATCGCGCTGGCCTATCTTGCGGAGGGCTTCAACGCGTTTATCCTCCGCTATTCCGCCGGAGCGGACGTCCCCTGGGAACGCAGCTACGAGGACGCGCAGGCGGCGCTGCGCTATGTTCGCGAAAATGCCCGGGAGCTTCACATCGATCCCGACCGTATCGGCGTAATCGGCTTTTCAGCCGGCGGGCATCTGGCCTCGGCGATGGGGACAGTCGCCGAAGATAAGGTGAACGCCATGATCCTGGGTTATCCCTGCATCCTCAAGGAGGTCGGGAGAAGACTGAAAAAACAGATTCCGGGGACAAATCAGTTCGTCAGCGCCGAGACGCCGCCGGCCTTCCTTTTCGCCACCTCGGACGACGCGGTCGTCCCCATCCGCCACAGCCTCCGCTTCGCCGCGGCCATGGCGGAGAAAAAACGCTATTTCGAGATGCATATCTATCCGACCGGGGAGCATGGATTCTCTCTGGGCAGAGCGGCGGAGGCCGGGACCAATCAGGCCATGGTGAATCCGGACGCGCAGGCGTGGTTCCCTGCGAGCGTTCGCTTCCTGCGGCACGTCTTCGGCGATTTCCCGGTCAGGGGGGAGCGGGCTGCCTGCGATTTTCCGGAGCGCTGAGGCTCCGCGCCGCACATCATCTCAAGGAGATCGGTTTTATGAAAGCAACGTACTTTTTGGGCAATCAGCAGTTTGAGACGCGGGAGGTGGAGCTCCGCCGGCCGGCCCCCGACGAGGTGGTGCTCAGCGTCGCCGCCTGCGGCATCTGCGGGACGGACGTGCATATCTACCATGGGGACAAAGGCTCGGCCGAGGTAACGCCGCCGGTCGTCCTCGGCCATGAACTGGCCGGTGTCGTCGCGGAAACCGGATGCGCTGTCACGGAGCTCCGCGTCGGCGACCGGGTGACGGTGGACCCGAATATCTACTGCGGAAGCTGTCATTTCTGCGCAATCGGGAAAAAGCAGCACTGTGAACACCTCACGGCGATCGGTGTAAACCGTGACGGCGGATTTGCGGAAAAGTGCGTTGTGCCCGCAAAGCAGTGCCGGAAAATCGATTCCGCGCTTCCCCTTCGCTATTTCGCCATGACGGAGCCGCTCGCCTGCTGCCTTCACGGGATCGATCTTCTCAACATCCGCGCCGGGGATACCGTGTGCGTCATAGGAGACGGCGCGATCGGCCTGATCATGCTGCAGCTGGCGAGGCTGTCCGGCGCCTCCAAGGTGATTTTGAGCTCCCGAAAGGATAATCGGCGGGAGATCGCCGAAGAGCTGGGGGCGGATGCGGTCATAAACCCCGCGAAGGGGGATTTGCGGGAACAGCTTGCGGTTGTTGTCGGCCGTCCGGGCGTCGACGTCGTGATCGAATGTGCCGGCAAGCTCCAGGCGACGGAGCAGGCCTTTTCGATTGCGGACAGGGGCGCGAAAATTATGCTCTTCAGCGTTCCGAGCGCGGGCGCGCACTACTCCCTGGCCCTTGAGGACGTATTCCAGAAGGAGCTGAAAATCAACGGTTCCTTTATCAATCCGGATACGCAGGAACGGGCTGCCGGGCTGATCGCCTCCGGCAGGATCCGGCTCGACCGCATCATCACGCATTCCTATCCTGTGGAAAAGCTGGAGGAAGCCATTCATATGCAGATGAGCGGAGACTCGATCAAGGTCATAATCGAACCGGGAATCGTTTAGCGGGCACGGAGTACGGGAACCGTCCCGGGATTCTGCCTGCGAGCACCGTGCGGCAGTCTGTTTGAGCCCGGCCGGCCCGCCGAGAAAACAAAAAGGGGAATGATAATGGAATACAGACTTTTCGACGACACATACGTGATCCGGCTCGACCGGGGAGAGGAAATCCTTTCCTCTCTGACGGCGTTTTGCAGGAAGGAAAACGTGTCTCTCGCCGCAATCGAGGCCCTTGGGGCTGCCGACCATGCCGTGATCGGCCTTTACAACGTCGGGCAGCAGCAATACCGCAAACATACCTTCGACGGCCCGATGGAGATCACTTCTCTGCTGGGGACCATCACGGAAAAGGAGGGCGAGCCCTATTTCCATCTGCATATCAATCTCTGCAGGGAAGACATGAGCGTCATCGGCGGGCATCTGAACGAGTGCCGCATTTCCGCCACCTGCGAGATGGTCGTGCGGAAGCTTGACGGCGCGGTCGGCCGCAGGCTGGACAGCGAAGTCGGGCTGAATCTTTTCGCGTTTCCTTCTCCCTGAGCATGAGACCGCTATGGCTTCCCGTGAAAAGTGCAAAGGAGACTGTCAAAATGCGCGGCGGCAGAAGCGCAAAAAGGCCGCAAGGGCTTTCTTGACAAGCTGACGGCGTCAAAAAAAGAGAGAGAATCCGAAAGGATTCTCTCTCTCTTTTTGGCAAAGGGTATGTACTTTGTATTGCGTCTCATCGACGGCGGCAAGTTCATTTCCGAGTCTCCCGCCCATATGATGAGCCGTGCGGCGCGTCTCAAGGCTGATCCGAACGGCGTGAACATGCCGCCCCGGATGCTGTGCGGTGCCGATGAAATCGGCGCGGCAAGGCGAAATGGTCTCCGATTTTGAACAAGAGTATCAAAACCGGAGACCATTTCAGCCTTCCTCGAGTTTGCTTCTGTATTCACTGGGGGACATGTCTTCATACTTCCGAAACACCTGAGAGAAGTGTGAAAAATTGGTATAGCCCAGTTCCAGGGCCACCATGCCGACCGACATGCTGGAGTGCTCCAGCATGTCCTTGGCCGCTTCGATTTTGGCCAGCGTGATATATTCCTTGATATTCTGGCCGGTCTCTCTCTTGAACAGCTTGGTGAAGTATTCCGGGCTCATATACACATAGTCTGCCACGTCTTTTACCGTGATGGGATTGGAGATGTTCTCCGCGATAAAGGACTTTGCCCGTTCGATGTTGTCGACAGGCGCCTTCGTCTGCTCCAGTTCCTCGGTCTGCCTCAGCATATAGGCCACCGCCACGCGCATCGTATCGGGATCTGAAAAACTGCT
>CACYDL010000021.1 GCA_902773195.1 uncultured Lachnospiraceae bacterium | reverse complement strand
GTGACAACGGGATCGGCATGACCGAAGAGTTCCTCGGCCGCATCTATGATCCCTTCGAGCGGGTGAACAACACCACGGTCTCGAAAATCGAGGGGACCGGCCTCGGTATGAGCATCGTCAAGCGGATCATCGATGTCATGGGCGGGGACATCCGGATCGACTCGGCTCCCGGCGAAGGGACTGACGTGACGATCCGCATCCCGCTCCGGGCCGAAAAGCAGGGCGGCGTTCCCGAGGGACTGTCCGGAAAGCGGTTCTTGATCCTCGAGGGAGAGGAAAAGACGGCGGAGCGCTACCGGCGGATCTTCACGGAGGACGGGATCCTCTTCACACGGGTCTCTTCCGCCGCGGAAGCCCTCTCAGCCCTCGCCGACGCGGACGTGAGCGGGATGAAATACGACGGCGCGATCCTCGGCCAGACGCTCCGGGACAGCGGGGATAAGCTCGACGTGGCGGAATACCTCTCCAAGGCCGCGCCCGCCCTGCCCCTGGTTCTCGTCAGCGAGGACAACTGGGCGGACATCGAATACCGGGCAGGCCGGTGCGGGATTCGCGCGTTCGTTCCCGTTCCCTTCTTCCGGCGGACGCTCGAGGAGGTACTGGCCGGCGTATCCGAGGAAGACCGCGGCGCGGAGGGAGAAGCCGAATTTCCGGATCTCACGGGACGGCGGATCCTTCTGGCGGAGGACAATCTCATCAACCGGGAAATCGCGGTGGAGATCCTCGGCATGACCGGCGCGGCGATCGATACGGCGGAGGACGGCGCGGAAGCGGTCCGGCTGTACGAATCCGCGGAGCCGGGGACCTACACCGTCATTCTGATGGACGTACAGATGCCCGTCATGAACGGCTACGAGGCGACCGGCCGGATCCGCTCCTCGGGGAGAGAAGACGCCGAACGTGTCCCGATCTACGCCATGACCGCCAACACCTTCGCCGAGGACGTCGCCCGCGCGAGAGACGCCGGGATGAACGGACACATCGCAAAGCCCATCGATATCAACGCCCTGATGCAGGTTCTGAGAAGGGCAAAAGGATAGAACCCATATGGGAGGGGACAGGATATGCAGCCGTATCAGGAACAGTACGTGAAGAACGCGGAGGAGATCGGCGGACTCTGGCAGTTCACCGCATCCCCGGGCGTGTGCTTTGAGGACTGGTACGCGAAACGGCTCCGGGACCGGGCGCGTCTGGCGGAGCTGAAAAAGGAAAACGCCGCTCTGCTCTCCGACTGCCTCTACCCCGCCCTCGACGCGCTCTACGAAGCGGACGAGGAGACCCTGCGGGATCTGGAGGCCTTCGCGGACCGGCTCATGGACTGGAAATCCAACATGGACTGCGGCGTCTATGTGGCGATCCACGACGCGCTTTTGGCGATGGAGCGGGTCCGGAAGAACCGGGACGGCGTGATCCGGGAGCTCTACAAGCTGGGGATGGGCCTCTATTACCTGAACCGGATCCTTACAGGGATTGAGGGTCGGGAGGTCGACGCGTTCCGGTTCTACAACGAAATGGTGTTCACCGAGGCGTCCTCCTATCTCCGCTATTTCTCGGATCTGGACGATGACACCACCCGGGGCTATGTGATCCGGTGCCTGGCCAATATCACGCTCTGCACGAAGGATCGGCAGAAGCGCATCGACATCAGCATGAGGACGCTGGAGATCCTCCGGGACGACTGGTACCGGTCCGCCGCCCCCGCTCTTCCGTGGGACATCTTCATCCGCCGCACCCATCAGCAGATGAGCACCAACCGCACCGCCCTGAACAAGAGCAGTCTCACGAAAGAGGAGATCGCCGCGGTGCTGGACTCCTGCTACGAGGTGTTCCGCGAAGAGGAGAGAGCCGCGAATCCGAGCGTCCGCTGGCTCTGGCCGTATTACGACATGGAATACAGCTGCGGCTACGTGGGACTCGAAGAGACCGTGGACCGTCTGGAGGGGCTCATCGCGGGCACTCCCTTCGATCAGTACGATATGCCGGGCTTCTATGGAAACGTGGAGCTGGCTATCGAATACGGGAGCTTCCTCAGGCGGTATCCCGCGCTGGCGGAGGATCCCCGGCGGGTCCAATTCCTCGGCGGGGCGTACCGGAAAATGATGCGCACGCTCATGACCAATCCCCCCGACAGCTACGACGACTATTTCATCTACACGCTGGCGAAGGTCTATACCGATTTCTACGAAATGGACGGCCTCATCACCTACCGGGAAGTGACGGAAAAGCTCATGCCCCGCTATTCCGGCGAACGGTACGTGCTCTCCCGGACGGCCGGGGACATGATGAAGGTCCTCGCCCGCGCGCTGATTTCCTCCGATCCCGCGTTCTTCGACGACATCCCGGCCATCGCGGGAATCGCCGATCCGATCCGGAAGAAAGAGGAAACGCTCCGCTTCGCCGGGGACTGCGGGCTCTACCACGACTTCGGACTCTGCAAAATGGGCGTGGAGCGGCTGGAAAACACCCGTCCCGTCTTCGAGTCCGAAAACCTTCGGATCCGCCTGCACACCCTTTCCGGGTACGACGATCTGCGGGCAAGGCCGTCCACCGCCATGTTCGCCGACACCGCCCGCGGCCACCACAGCAGCTATTCCGGCGGGGAGGAGGATCCCTCC
>CACYDL010000020.1 GCA_902773195.1 uncultured Lachnospiraceae bacterium | reverse complement strand
CAGATCGCCCAGATAGTTCGGCGACCCGATGATCAGTCCGTCTGCCTCGCGGATAGCATCCAGCACCGGTGTCAGACCGTCGCGGCAGATACAGTGAGCCTTGAACTTCTCTCTCTTGCAGCCGAAACAGGAGATGCAGCCGGTATATCTCTCCAGCCGGAAAAGATCGAATCTCTCCACGGCGGCGCCGGCGGCCTCCGCGCCTTTCGACGCCTCACTGATCAGCGTCTCCGTATTCCACCCTTTTCTCGGACCGGCGTTGACGGCAATAATTCTCTTACTCATGCTCTGCTCTCCTTCCGTTATTCTGCCATTTCCTCAAGCGTGCTTCCTGTCAGGCGGTAGGTCGTCCACTCCTCCATCGGCGCAGCCCCCAGAGACAGATAGAAATCGATGCTCGGACGGTTCCAGTCGAGACAGCACCACTCCAGGCGTCCGCATCCCCGCTCAAGCGCTATCCGGGCCAGCCGCTTCAGCAGGGCTTTTCCATAGCCTTTTCCTCTGTATTCGGGCAGCACGAACAGATCCTCCAGATGGATGCCGGCCCGCCCGAGGAAGGTGGAGAAGTTGTGGAAGAAAAGCGCCATTCCCACCGCCTTGTCTCCCTCGCAGACCAGCAGCACTTCGGCTTTTTTCTTCTCGAACAGCCACTCCTTCAGCAGCTCCTCCGTGGCCACCACCTGGTCGGACATATGTTCATAGTCGGCAAGACCGCGGATAAAATCAAGAATCAGGGCGCAGTCCTCCTCCGCCGCAAATCGAAACGTCATCGTTCACCTCCGTTATCCCATCGTGCAGGCACCGGGCCGTCGAAGTGTTTCATCATCCTTGTTTTTCCTCGGGAACCGGGTCAGCGACGGCTCTTCTGATATAGAGCACTCCCGGCCGCTCTTCATCTCTGAAGCGCTTTGAGTTTTCACAAAGCGGTGATTTCCGTGATGTCATCAATTTTACAACACGACACTTTATTGCGCAATCCGCCCTTTTCCGACCTTTTTCCGGCGACGTCGCCATACCGCGGCATCGGCAAAGGTCAGGAAGAGCGATCAGACGATTGTGTCTGAAACCAGCCCCTTCTCCTGTCTCCCCTCCTGTACCAGTACCGCCTCCCCTGTCCTGCCGCGCAAAAAAAGCTGCCCGCACCTCTCTTTGGTGAAGACAGCTCTTTGTGACGGAGCCGGTAAAAACCGGATCATTCTCTTCTTACTGCTCGAATCCGGTCGGCTCAGGGCTCTGCCTTTTGGGAATCAGAACAGCGGCGATAAGGTAGGCAAGAAGGCCCGTCCCTGCAGCGAGGGAAAAGAAAACGACCCCGAGTCTTACCAGTGTACTGTCAATTTCAAAATACTCCGCGATTCCTCCGCACACTCCGCAGATAACCTTGTCTGAATCACTTCTGTACAGTCTCTTCATATTGTTCTCCCTCTCTCCCTCATCAGGAATGATTTTGTTTTGTGATTTGTGATGATATGCACTATACAGCAGGAAGATGAAAGAAAAAGGGAAGGTACATTAAAGATAGATTAAAACAACATCATTCATGCGGAGGCTGCCAGACATACAGTCCCTCTCCGGCCGCGACGGTCCTGATCAGCTCCTCCAGCTCCCCGTCCGGGTTAAACAGCGTCATATGGGTATCGTCCGGTTCGGAAAGAATCATGGAATCGCCGACAAAGATATACAGCATATGCGTCCTCATCTCTTCGTCAAGCGTCTCGGGGGAGGGATTGACCGTCATTTCATCTCCCAGGGCTATATCCCTGTAACAGTTCAGTTTCAGTATCAGATTGATGTGCTTCTGCCGGATCTCATCGAGCCTCGCCGCCTTCAGGAAATACTTCTCAACGGCAAAATACTGACCGGGGCTGTCCTTCGGGACCTGTTCCGGCAGAATATCGATGATCAGGTACGGCGTCTGAAGCAGCTCCTCGATCGTTTTTTTCATAATCGCTCTTCTCTCCCCTCTGTCTGATGACCATTCATATAGCGTGACAGCGCTTCCGCGAAGCGCCTGTGCCCTTCTTCCACGAAGTGAACCCCGTCATAGGCAAGTCCGATCTCCCACTCTCCCGCATCCGCGCAGTGCACGCCGGACCGTTCGGCCAGATCCTTGTACCGCCGCGTAAGCTCGGCGGATTCCTCCACAAGCCGGTCGTCGGGCACCCAGGCACCTCTTTTCATGGGAGGCGGACAGACCAGGATCACGGACGGCACCGCACACCGCGCCAGAAATGTCTCCATCCGCGCGGCTGCTTCCCCGGCCGAGGCGCCCTCCAGCAGATCATTGGTCCCCAGCATGACAACGAGCGCGTCCGCGTTAAGCGTTTCCTCGTCCCTGCGAAACTCACGCAGCTCACGATCGCCGGCGGGAATCATCCGCCCGTTCCTTCCGTCATTCACGACCTCAAAACCGTTTTTCTCCGCCAGAAGCGCCGGCCACGGTTCGGAATACCGCCCGCCGAAGAAGCCGCAAGGATCATAGCCGTAGGTATTGGAATCCCCGAAACACCATACTTTCATCGCTTTTATACGCAGGCGCCCGGCGCCCGTCCTCCTCTTCGTCTGTACCATCTGATTTTACTCCTCCTTGTTCTCCGGGGCTATGGCTTTCTCCGGGATTTCTTCCAGCGCTCTTCTGACTTTTATCGATTTCTCTTCTTGTATTCCTCCGCTTTCTCCCGCTTCTTCGCGCTTTCTCCGCTTTTCCCCGCTTTCTCTGCTTTCTTCGCTTTCTCCGCGCTTTCCTCACGCCCTCTCTGCGGCGGAAAAACGGTCGTGACACGCCGCTGCATCGGAAGTATAATACGAACAACAGACAAAGTATCCGACACGGAGGTATGGATATGCGTTATATTCAGTATTTGTGGTCTCAGTTTCTGGCGCTGAACTGCCCGGTGTGGATCCCGGCGGCAGCCGGTCTGGGCGTTCTGTTCCTACTCGTGATCCCGCTCGCCGTAAAGAGGGGCAAATGGAAGAGAATGTATCTTCAGGCCGAGGAGGACAACAACGCGATCCGCTCAAAGGGCGAAAGAGACGTCACGGCGGCGAAGGATAACGCCCGGAAGGAAATGGAAAAGCTGCAGAAGAAATCCGATGAGAAGCTGGAGGAGGCGAAAGCCGCGGCGAAGGAGGAGGCCGACCGCATTACCGCCGAGGCGGACAGCGAGATCGAGACCATCATCCGGAATTCCGAGCTGGACCTGATGGCGGCAAAGGAGCGGATGGAGCGGATCCTTCACGAGGAGCGCGAGACCATGAAATCCACCGAGCAGGAGCTTCGCGGGATGGATGAGAAGGAGCTCCTGGTTCAGACGATGCTGACCCTGGGCGGCTACGGAACCAGGCTGGACAGACTGGAAGCCTCTCTTGCGAAGATGGAGCGCCGGGTACGCGTCCCGCTGGGAACGGACGCCTCACAGGAGGATGTCCCGTCCGCAGCGGAAAAAGAATCCACGCCCCCGATGAACTATCTCCGGGGAATTGAAAACGACTGAGCGTCTGAGACACAAGAAAGCCGGCCTGACGGCCGGCTTTTATCGTGCGTGTGATACGGAATCATACGGTGCTTTACTGCTCCTTGTCGTTTCTGGCGCTCATTTCCCTGATCTTCGCGTTGCGGCTGATCCGGGCCTGAATCATGTTGATCAGCATGATCGCGAGAAGCATCATGCCCCAGATCAGTTTCTTCGAGTAGGGCGAGAACTGCCAGAGGGTAAACGCCGTCTGCATGAGCTGGAGGCAGAACGTGGCGATGAAGACTCCGTAGAGACGTCCCTTGCCGCCCGAGGGGCTGATGCCGCCGAGGACGGAGATCATGATGACCTGCAGCTGATAGCTGTCGCCGTAGCCCACGCGGGCCGAGCTGGAGCGCGCCATGATCATGAGGGAGGCGATACCGGCCATGAGTCCCGCGATGGCGTAGACCTTCATGATGACCTTCTCGTTGTCGATGCCGGCGAAGCGGGACGCCGTGTGGTTCTCACCGATGTAGTGGATCTCGTGTCCGAGCTTCGTGCGGTCAAGTGCGATGATCAGCACGATAAATACGACGCAGGCCGTGATGAAGACGTACGGGATTCCCATGAAGGAGCCGCTGCCGTATTTCAGGAAGGCGGGCGGATAGCCTCCGATACTGTTGCCGCCCGTGATTCCCATCGCGAGCCCGGAATACAGGGTCATGGTGGAGAGGGTCGCGACGATCGGCGGAACCGAGAACTTAGAGATCAGGACGCCGTTGATGAGGCCGCAGACCACGCCCACGCACACCGCGACGATCACGGCCGCCAGGATGGTCTTTGCCTGCCCGGCCTTCTCCACGTCGAAGAACTTGCCGGTCAGCGTCATCGCCGCCAGAAGGCTGGCGAGGTTGGCGTTCGCGACGATCGAGAGGTCGATGCCTCCGAGCAGCATGCACAGCGCCATACCGAAGGCGAGAACCGCGACCTCGGAGAGCTGGAAGGCCATGCTGGACAGAGTCTGGAGATTGTACATCTTGGAGCCCAGGTTCACCAGCATCAGGAGGCAGATCCCCACGAAGAAGATAAACAGAATCGCCATGGAAATATCTCTGGAGAGAGATTCTTTGATTTTTCTCATCTGCTTTCTCCCCCTTTATTCCGTATAGATGAAGTTCTTCCGGCTCTGGATTCTCCGCTGCCAGGAAGTCGAGATAAGACTGATGAGAAGCACGATTCCCATGAAGAATTCCTGCCAGGAGGCGGAAAGCCCCAGATAGACCAGCGTCTGGTTGAACAGATAATACAGAATGACGCCGAGGATCGTGCCGAAGATCGTCCCGTAGCCGCCGGAGGGTGCCGCGCCGCCGATGACGACGCAGGCGATCACCGACATCTCGGTTCCGACCAGGGACACCGGGTTGACGGAATTGGTGCCGGCGATATAGATCACGCCCATCACGCCCGCGAGGAACCCCGCAAAGCCGAAGATGAAGATGCGAAGCAGGTTGACGTTGAAGCCTGCGCGTCTCGCGGCTTCATTGTTGCAGCCCATCGCGAAGATCCCCTTCCCGATCAGCGTCTTCCTGAGAATGAACCAGGTCAGGAAGATACAGAGCGCGACCGGGATAATAAAGACCGAAAGACCGATGGTGCCGCCGTACTGATTTGTCGTCGTGATCAGCTTCATCGAGCTGAGGGTGCGGAACTGGGGCGGAAGAAGCGACGCTCCGACGTTCTTCGTCCCGATCAGAATCGTCATCAGCCCGAAATAGACGCTCGCGGTGGACAGCGTGATGATGAAGGGCTCCAGCTTCAGCAGATTGATCAGCAGGGCGTTTCCGATGCCCAGTACGATACCGATGGAGATCGAGATCAGAAACGTCACGAACATGCTGGTGATGCCGAAGGCCATGCAGGCGCGCAGGGAGGCGTAGCCCCCGAAGATGGCGATGGCGGGGAATGAGACGTCAATTCCTCCGGAGATCATGACCATCAGGACGCCCATCGAAAGGATCGCCGTTCCCGCCGACGAGCGGATCAGGGCGAACAGGGTCGAGAGACTCAGGAACGCGGAGTTTCTCGATGCGACGATAATGCAGTAGATCACGATGATGACCAGAAG
This sequence comes from uncultured Lachnospiraceae bacterium, assembly GCA_902773195.1. The sequence continues at coordinate 1,466 of CACYDL010000020.1, read as the reverse complement.
GAATCTCTGGGTCCTGTCGATTTTCTTCAGGGCTTTCACGATGCCGCCACCCCCTTTCCGGGCTTTCCGGATTCGACCAGCGTGTTGATCTTCTCTTTGATATCCGGATCTTTCATCTCTTCCTCCGTGTACTCCTTCACCACGCGGCCGTTGAACATGACGATGACGCGGTTGCAGTTCGCCACGATCTCCTCGACCTCGTCCGAGATCATGATGATCCCCATCCCGTCCGAGGCGAATTTCTGGATATACTCATAGATCTCCGCCTTGGAGCCGATGTCGATGCCGACGGTGGGGGTGTCCAGCATGAAGAGCTTCGGGCTGGAGGCGGCCCAGCGGGCGATCAGCGCCTTCTGCTGGTTGCCGCCGGAGAGCGTCCCGACCAGCGTGTCCTCGTTGTAGACCTTGATCCGGAAGGTATCGATCGCCTTCCTGGCCAGCGCCCGCGACTTTCCGGAATCGATATTTCCGAACAGGCCCTTCAGACGCTTCAGAATGGCAGCGGCCACATTTTCGTTGACGCTCTTCTGGAGGAAAAGGCCCTGAAGGGCGCGCTCCTCGGGCACCAGGCCTATTCCCAGGTCAATGGCGTCCTCCGGATTCGAGATGGTGACCTTCTTCCCTTCCATGTAGATCTCGCCGCTGTCAGGCCGGTTGAGGCCGAAGATCGACAGCGCCAGCTCGGTCCGCCCGGCGCCGAGAAGGCCGGTCAGGCCGAGGATGTCGCCCTTCCTCACCGTCAGGCTGACATTCTCATAATTGCCCTTCTTTGTCAGGTTCCGGACCTCGAGCAGGTTGTCCTCGCTCTCCAGCGTCCTGCTGTACTGCTGGTAGTCGACCTGTCTTCCGGTCATATAGTAAGCAAGCTTCCTGGAATCAATCTCAGAGGCCGCAAAATCTCCGATCTTATGTCCGTCCCGGATCACCGTGATGCTGTCCGCGATCCGCATGACCTCGTCCAGCTTGTGGCTGATAAACACGACCGCGATGCCGCGGGCCTTGAGGCCGAGCACGATATCCAGAAGACTGTCGACTTCGTTCTTGGTGAGGGCGGTGGTCGGCTCGTCCATAAAGAGCAGCCTGGCGTCCAGAGCGAGCGCCCTGCAGATCGCTATCAGCTGCCGGTTTGCGATCGAGAGCTCCTGAACCTGCGCGTCAAGGGGGATATCCACCCCGATCAGATTGAGCGCGTCCCTGGCGATCCTGTCGATCTCCTTCCTGTTGGTCAGAGGCTTTCCTTCCTTGATCAGCTTGTTCATCGCGATATTTTCCGCGACGCTCATCGCGTGAAACAGGGAGAGATCCTGGAAAATGACCTGTATGCCCTCGTCGATTGCGTTCTTTGTCGTATGCTTCGTCATCTCCTTGCCGTTGATGACGATCGTTCCCGATGTCGGCTCCTCCACGCCCGCGATGATCTTGACAAACGTGGACTTGCCGCACCCGTTTTCCCCGGCAAGACATTT
>CACYDL010000019.1 GCA_902773195.1 uncultured Lachnospiraceae bacterium | reverse complement strand
CCGCCTGTGTGCTGATACCGGGCCTGCGCGCTGCCGCAGGCGGCGCTGACTTCCCTGTCATCATACCACGATTATTATAAAGAATGCGGCTCTTCGCCCAATGTTTTTGACACTTCCAAAAAGTGTCCCCCAAAATCTAAAAACCGTAAGTTGCCCCGAAAAAGACAAAAATGTATAACGAATTTATCAGAAACGACAGGGACACGACAGAATGTCCTGTCAGACACGGACTAAAGGAGGTTCCAGATGAAGAAACTGATCAGTCTCGTATTGTGCGGAGCTATGACGGCCGGAATGCTCGCGGGTTCGACCATGAGCGTGGCGGCGGCCGACCTGCCGATCCTCGGCGCGGGTATCTACTCCTCCACGGACAACTTCAATTCCTATATCGGCAAGGCGATCAAGAACGCCAGCGCGGACGTCTTCGACTGCAACGTCGACGACGGACAGCTTGACCAGTCCACGCAGCTCAACCAGATCGACACGGCGATCGCCAAGGGCGCCGTCGCCATCGCGGTCTCGGTCGTCGACGTCACGGCGGCTCCGGCCATCATCGAGAAAGTCAAGGAAAACGGCAATCTCCCGATCATCTTCTTCAACAAGGAGATCGAGGACAAGGACGTCGTGAACAGCTATGACAATCTCTATCAGGTCACCTCGACCGGCGGCGACTACGGCGCGGCCATCGAAGGCCAGATGATCGTCGACTACTGGAAGGCTCATCCGGAAGCGGACAAGAACGGCGACGGCAAGATCCAGCTGATCAACCTGATGGGCGACCCGGGCCACACGGCTGCTCCGCCCAGAAGCCAGTACGTCAAGAGCACGATCGAGGATGCGGGCATCGAGATCGATCTGCTTGAGGAAGACACGGGCATGTGGGATACCGCCAAGGCCAAGGAAAAGATGGACGCCTGGATCTCCAAGTACGGCGACGAGATCGAGTTCATCAACGCGGCGAACGACGCGATGGCGCTGGGCGCTCTGCAGTCCATCCAGGCGGCGGGCTTCAACGAAGACGGCGCCGAGAGCGAAATGTACATCCCGGTGATCGGCATCGACGCCCTTCCGGAAGTGCTTGAGAAGATCAGAAGCGGCGAGATGATCGGCTCCGTCCTCCAGGATGCGAACACGCAGGGCCAGATGATCGTCAAGATCGCGCAGAACCTTGTCGAAGGCAAAGAGCCCCTCGACGGCACGGACTTCGAATTTGATACCGACGGCTCCAAGGCGGTCCGCGTCCCGTACAAGGCCATCACGATCGACAACGTGGACGAAGCAGCGAAGACCTACGAGGGCTGATCCGCTTCTCTCACAAGTGAATTGATGCAAAAGAACGAATATGCAGAAGCTTCCGGGCTTCTGCATATCCTTTAAAAGGGCACCGGCCCGGGAGCGGCCGGTGCCCGTAAAGGGGAAATGACTATGGCAAACGAATACATCCTGGAAATGAAGAACATCACCAAGGAATTTCCCGGAGTAAAAGCGCTGGACGACGTGACGCTGAAGGTCAGGCCCGCCACCGTCCACTCCCTCATGGGAGAAAACGGCGCGGGCAAATCCACGCTCATGAACTGTCTGTTCGGAATCTACTCGATGAACGGCGGAGAGATCATCCTGGACGGACAGAAGGTGGCGTTTGAGAGCCCGGCCGAGGCGCTCCGGAACCACGTCTCGATGGTTCACCAGGAGCTCAACCAGGTGCTGGACCGCAACATCATGGAAAATATCTGGCTCGGCAGATTCCCCATGAAGGGCCTCTTCGTCGATCACCAGAAAATGTATGATGAGACGAAGAGAATCTTTGAGCAGCTCGATATCCACGTCGATCCCAGGACGATGACCGGGACCCTCCAGGTCGCGGACCGCCAGATGATCGAGATCGCCAAGGCGGTCTCCTACGACGCCAAGGTCATCGTGATGGACGAGCCCACCTCCTCCCTGACGGAGGACGAGGTGGAGCACCTCTTCCGCATCATCGAGATGCTGAAGAAGCGCGGCGTCAGCATCATCTACATCTCCCACAAGATGGAGGAGATCATGAAGATCTCCGACGAAGTGACGATCATGCGCGACGGCCGCTGGGTGGCGACCGAGCCGGTGGAGAACCTCGACACGGACAAGATCATCCGCCTGATGGTCGGCCGGGAGCTCAAGGAGCGCTATCCGAAGCGGGATACGGTTCCGGGAGAGACGTTCCTCAAGGTGGAGAATCTCTCCAGCGCGACGCCGAAGTTCAAGGGTGTCAGCTTCGAGCTCCGGAAGGGCGAGATCCTCGGCGTGGCCGGCCTCGTCGGCGCGGGGCGCACGGAGCTCCTCGAGACGATCTTCGGCATCCGCCTGAAGGGCGAAGGCAGAATCCTCCTCGACGGAAAAGAGATCGACAACGGAACGCCGGAAAAGGCGATGAAGAACGGCTTCGCGATGCTCACGGAGGAGAGACGGCACAACGGCATCTTCGCGGATCTGAGCATCACCTTCAACACGATCATCGCGAATCTGGATCCCTACCTGAAGCACGGGCTGCTCAACAACGCGAAGATCAGGGAGAACGTCGACAAGACGATCCGGGACCTCCGCGTCAAGACGCCGGGCAGCAAGGTCAAGATCGGCAACCTGTCCGGAGGCAACCAGCAGAAGGTGATCCTCGGAAGATGGCTGCTGACGAACCCGGACGTGCTGCTGCTCGACGAGCCGACCCGCGGCATCGACGTCGGTGCCAAGTACGAGATCTACCAGCTCATGAACCAGCTGGCGGCCGAGGGCCGGAGCATCATCATGGTGAGCTCGGAAATGCCGGAGCTGCTCGGCGTGTGCGACCGGATCCTGGTCATGAGCAACGGCAGAGAGGCCGGTATCTTTGACGCGGCGGACGCGACACAGGTTAAGATCATGGAAGCTTCCGCAAAATATGTATCCGCAGGAGGAGTAGGAGTATGACAAAGAATGTATCCGCCGGAGATCTGATCAAAAAGCTCTTCACGGAAAAAATCATCTATGTGGTTCTGCTGGCGCTGATCATCGTGATCATCTGCATCGAACCGCGCTTCTTATCGATCATCAACTTCAGCAACATCCTGGCGCAGTCCTCGACGCGAATCATCATCGCCCTGGGCGCCGGCATGGTGCTGATGGTGCGCGGCTGCGACCTGTCGACGGGACGCATGATCGGCCTCGCGGCCGTCATCTCCGCCTCCCTTCTGCAGGACGTGAACTACGCGTACCGCATGTATCAGAACCTTCCGTCCCTGCCGATCATCGTGCCGCTGCTGCTCGTCATGGCGCTCTGCGCCCTGCTCGGAACGATCTCCGGCATCTGCGTCGCACACCTCAAGGTTCCGCCGATCATCGCGACGCTGGCGATGCAGCTGGTTCTCTACGGCACGTCCTCGATCTACTTCGACCGCGAGCCCTACGGCGCCCAGCCCATCGGCGGCATCACGGATTCCCTGACGAAGCTCTGCACGAGAGGCGTCCGGATCGGATCCTTCCGCCTCCCGTACCTGACCATCATCGCGATCGTGGTGATCGTCTTCATGTGGATCCTGTGGAACAAGACAAAGTTCGGAAAGTATATGTACGCCGTCGGCGGAAACCCCGACGCGGCGCAGGTCTCCGGCGTCAACGTCAAGAAGATCCTCGTCGCCACCTACTCGATCGCGGCGATCATGTACGCCGTCGCAGCCGTCCTTGAGGTCGGACGGATCGGCAGCGCCTCCAACACCACCGGCAACAGCTACGAGATGGACGCGATCGCGTCCTGCGTGGTCGGCGGCGTCTCCATGTCGGGCGGCATCGGAACGGTCGGCGGCATCGTCACCGGCGTTCTGATCTTCACCGTCATCAACTACGGCCTGTCCTTCATCGGCGTCAATATGTACTGGCAGTACATCGTCAAGGGTCTCATCATTCTCCTTGCCGTCGTCGTCGATATGAGAAAGTTTGCGAAGAGAAAGTAAGGAGGAAACTATGAGAGAAGCTGTCAGGAACACGAAGCTGACGGAAAACTGCAGCAAGGAAGAGATCCGCTCCTATGTGGAGAAGGAACTGATTCCCCGGCTCACTCTGAAGGAGAAGATCGGCATCATGTCCGGCCAGATCACGGAAGAGAAGCTGCTCTATGATCTCTTTGAGATCGTCCACTACAACTTTGATCCCTATCCCACCCTGGCGGTCGAGCGCCTCGGCATCCCCAACGTCCGCTTCGTCGACGGCCCCCGCGGGGTCGTGGCGGGCTCGGCGACCTGCTTCCCGGTCTCGATGGCGCGCGGCGCGACCTTTGACCGCGAGCTCGAGGAGGAGATCGGAAAGTGCATCGGCGCGGAGATCCGCGCGGTGGGCGGCAACTACTACGGCGGCGTCTGCATCAACCTGCCGAGAAATCCCCGCTGGGGCCGCGCCCAGGAGACCTACGGAGAGGATTCCTATCACATCGGCGAGATGGGAGCAGCTCTCACAAAGGGCATCCAGAGCCAGAACGTCATGGCGTGCATCAAGCATTTCGCCCTCAACAGCATCGAGAACGCCCGCTTCACCGCGGACGTCCAGATCGACAAGAGGACGCTTCACGAGGTCTATCTGCCCCATTTCAAAAAATGCATCGAGGCCGGCGCCGCGTCGGTCATGTGCGCCTACAACAGCGTTCTCGGCAGCTTCTGCTCGGAGAACAAATACCTGCTGCACGACACGCTGCGCGACCGCTGGGGCTTCGAGGGCTTCACGCTCTCCGATTTCCTGTGGGCCCTGCACGAAGGACGCGCGGTGGAATCCGTCAAGGCCGGCATGAACATCGAGATGCCCTGCGTGGCGTTCTATGAGAACGAGATTCCCCAGGCGGTGGCGGACGGCCGCGTGACCGAGGAAGAGCTCAACGAGTCCGTGGGATACATCCTGAGAACCATTCTCTACTACGAGACCCGCAAGGATCCGGAAGAATACACCCCGGACGTGATCGCGCGGCCGTCCCACATCGCGGTGGCGAAGCGCGCGGCGGAAGAGGCGGCGGTGCTGCTCAAGAACGAAGGCGGCGTGCTTCCCCTCGATCCGGAGAAGACCGGACGGATTCTCGTGCTCGGAAAGCTCGGCAATGCGCAGAACATCGGCGACCACGGATCGTCCATGGTACACCCGTACTACGCCGTCTCCCCGCTGTCCGGCATCATGAAGAGAATGCCGAGAGCCCTCATCCTCTACAACGACGGGACGGATCTGGAGCTTGCGAAGAAGCAGGCGGCGGACGTCGACGCGGTGGTCATCGTGGCGGGCTACGTGCACAGCGACGAGGGCGAATTCCTCAGCTCCAAGGTCGAAACGGAGGCGACGGCCGGCGGCGACCGCATGACGATGCGCCTTCACAAGAGAGATACGGACATCATCGAGGCGGTGGCGGGCATCTGCCCGAACACGGTTGTGTCGCTCATCGGCAGCAGCGCGATCCTGATCAACGAATGGGAGAGCAAGGTGCCGGCGATCCTCTTCTCCTTCTACGGCGGCATGGAGGGCGGCACGGTTCTCGCGGAGATTCTGTTCGGCGACGTGAACCCGAGCGGCAAGCTTCCGTACACGGTCGCGTATTCCGAGGACGACTACCCGTTCTTCGATCCGGACTGCACGGAGATCACCTATGAGTACTATCACGGCTACGCCCTGATGGACAAGGAGAACAAGGACGTTCTCTATCCCTACGGCTACGGCCTTTCCTACACGAGCTTCGAGATCGGCGCGCCCGAGGTCGAGGTGTTCGGGGACAGGGCGAAGTTCCGCTTCTCCGTCACCAACACCGGCCGCCGCGGCGGCGCGGAGATCGCGCAGCTCTACGTCAGCTGCGAAGGCAGCGCCGTGGACCGCCCGGTGAAGACGCTCCGCGACTTCGCCAGGGTGACCCTCGACGCCGGCGAGACCAAGGTGGTCGAGCTGTCCGTGACGAAGCAGGAGATGGCGTATTTCTCAGAGGAGGCAGACGATTTCGTGACCGAGGATATCGATTACACCGCGCTGATCGGCAGCTGCAGCAAGGATCCCCGGATGCACAGCGTCCGTTTCCGTTTCCAATAAGTGAGGCCAGCAGCGCACTCCCCCTCAATGTGCGCTGACTGCCATATGTGGCAGGGGCCGTCCTCCCTGACGGGGACGGTTCTCTGTCACACTTTTTTTCAAAAGGAGGCCGATATGAGAATCGGAGCAGATTATTATCCCGAGCACTGGGAAAAAGAAAGATGGGAAACCGACCTTGAGATGATGCACGAGTGCGGCATCGCCGTGGTGCGGATCGGCGAGTTCGACTGGTCCCTCTACGAGCCGGAGGACGGGGTCTACCGCTTTGAGTGGATGGACGAGATCCTGGATTTCCTCCACGCCCACGACATGAAGGTGATCCTCGGCACGCCGTCGGCGACGCCGCCGAAGTGGATGTGCGACAAGTACGGCGAGGCGCTCTACCAGAAGGACCGGCGCGGACACGTGCGCCCCTTCGGCACGCGGAAGCACTACTGCTTCAACAGCGCCGCGTACCGGGAGGAGTGCCGGAAGCTCGTCACGATGATCGCGGAGCGCTACGGCGCCCACCCGGCGGTCGAGGGCTGGCAGATCGACAACGAGCTGGGCTGGTCGAACACGACGCGGTGCTACTGTGAGAAATGCCGGGACGCCTTTCAGGGATTCCTCAGAAAGAAATACGGCCGCATAGAGACGCTGAACAAGACCTACGGAACCGTCTTCTGGAGCGAGGATTACAACGACTTCTCACAGGTGATCGTCCCGGAGGAAGGCGCGTGCCGCGGCTCGGATCCGGACGGCACGGAGGGGCAGAATCCCTCCCTCATGCTGGATTTCGACCGCTTCTCCTCGGACAGCGTCATCTCCTTCATGAACGAGCAGGTCGACATCATCCGCCGTTACAGCCAGTATCCCATCACGACCAACCTCCTCGACGCGGGCGTCAACTCGGGCACGGGGATCGACTACTTCCGGCTGAGCGAGACGCTGGACTTCGTCTCCTGGGACAATTACATCAATTTCCAGTGGGGCATCGCGGAGGATGCGTGCGTCTCGAGGGACCACGCGCTGCTCCGCAGCTATAAGCACCGGCCCTTCTGGGTCATGGAGCAGCAGGCCGCCGCCATCGGCTGGACACAGCTGGGATCGGCCCCCGAGCCGGGGCAGCTGCGCCTCTGGACCTACTCCTCCGTCGCCAACGGCGCCGACACGGTGGTCTTCTTCCGCTGGAGATCCTGCCTCTTCGGGACGGAGGAATACTGGAACGGCATCCTCGGCCACGACGGAAAGCCGAACCGCCGCTTCCGCGAATTTTCGCAGGTCGGCGCGGAGATGAAGAAGCTGAGCGCCGTGTACGGCAGGCTCGCCCCCAAGGCGAAGGTCGCCATCGTCAAATCCTTCGACAGCGAGTGGAGCCACCGCCTGCACCGGCACGTCGAGGGCTTCCGCTACGACGACTTCCTGCTCGACTACTACCGCGCCTTCTACCGTCTGGGCGCCGCCGTTGAATTTGTGACGCCGGGGGAGGACCTGAGCCCCTACGCGCTGGTGCTGGCGCCGGCCCTTGTCATGGTGAGCGACGCGGAAAAAGAGAACCTGGACCGCTACGTGCGCGGCGGCGGCTGCCTGCTTCTCAGCTTCCGCAGCGGCATCAAGAGCATGGACAACACGATGCTTCCCCTCACGGTCCCCGGCGTCTTCGCGGAGATGGCCGGCGTCACGGTGGAGGACTACGACCCGCAGTACCGCAAGGAAACTTCCGTGTCCGGCACATTCGGGAGTGGCACGGCGTCCCTGTGGTGTGATATTATCAATCCCGGCTCCTCCGACGTGCTCGGCGTCTACACCGGCAGCTATTACGCCGGGGAACCCTGCTTCACGAGACACGCCCACGGCGACGGCTGCGTGTATTATCTCGGCTGCGATCTCGACGCGGAAGCGATGCGCCGCCTGGCCGAAAGGCTCTGCCGCGCGTGCGGGATCGAGCTGCCGGAGGGGGCGCAGGAGGGCGTCGAGATCGTCTCCGCCACCGACGGGGAGAACGACGCGCTCTTCGTGCTCAACCACAACGCGCACACGGTGGTCGTGCCGGTGGACGGTCCCTTCGACGAGCTGCTCACCGGGCAGCGGGTCGGGCGGCAGGTGCTGCTGGCGCCCTACGAAGTCGCCGTCCTGAAGAAAGCGTAAGCCGCGGCGGCGGAAATGGCAACTGCAACAGGCGGAATGCGAATATCCGCCTCACCGGAAAAGGCGGCAGGGGGAAACCCCTGCCGCTGATATTGAACGATGAGAGAAGAAAACCGGAATTTTTACAGACGACTGACGGAAATAGCCCTGCCCATCGCGCTGCAGAGCCTGATGCTCGCGCTGGTGGCGGCGTGCGACGCCTTCATGCTGGGCAGGATCGCCCAGGACGAGATGACGGCCGTCTCGCTGGCGACGCAGATCCAGTTCGTCCAGAACATGATCGTGTTCTCGGTCACGTCGGCGGGCTCGATCCTCGGCGCCCAGTACTTCGGAAAGGGAGACCGGCGCGCGCTGACCGAGCTGATGCACATCATGCTGCTTGCGTCCGGCACCGTGTCCGTCCTCTTCTGCGCCGCCTGCGAAGGGATCCCGGCTTCTCTCATGAAAATCTTCACCCATGACCCGGACCTCATCGCGATCGGGTCCTCCTGCCTGAGAATTGCCGGCTGGTCCTATCTGATCAGCGGGATTTCGCAGTGCTACCTCACGGCGATGAAGGTCACGGACCACGTGCGGCCCTGCGCGCTGATCAGCTGTTCGGCCGTCGTGAGCAACGTGATCCTCAACGCGGTCCTGATCTTCGGCGCTCTCGGCGCGCCGCGCCTTCTCTCAAGGGGCGCCGCCGCTGCCACCACCGCCGCCAGAATCATAGAGCTTCTGCTCTGCGTCGCCGTATCGGCGCGAAGCGGGTACGTCCGGCCGCGCTTCGGGGCGTTCTTCCGCATCCGGAAGGGACTGCCCCGGGATTTCGCGCGGCAGTGCCTGCCTCTGCTGGGCGGCGGCCTCCTGTGGGGCGTGGGCTTTACCTCCTATACGGCGATCATCGGCCACATGGGGACGGATCCGGCGGCGGCCAACTCCATCGCGGCGGTCGTCCGCGACCTCGTCTGCTGCCTGTGCAACGGCATCGCGACAGCCGCCGGCATCATGGTGGGCAACGAGCTGGGCGCCGGGAAGCTCGAGGAGGGCCGGGCCGTCGGCATCCGGCTGCGCAATCTGTCCTTTGTGACCGGCCTTCTCTCCATGGCGCTCGTGCTCGCCGTCACCCCGCTCACGGTCCGGGTGGTGGTGCTCACGGACAGCGCGCGGAACTATCTTACCGGCATGATGGTGATCATGGCCGTCTATATGATCGGGCGGGCGGTGAATACCATCACGATCAACGGCATTCTGGACGGAGGCGGGGACACGGTCTTCGACCTCTACAGCCTTCTGGTGTGCATGTGGGGCGTCGCGATCCCGCTGGCGCTGCTCGGCGCCTTCGTCTTCCACTGGCACCCCCTCGCGGTGTACGCCTGCACCTGCCTCGACGAGGTGGGCAAGATCCCCTGGGTCATGCTCCGCTTCCGGAAGTACAAATGGGTGCAGGACCTCACGAGATGACGCGCGTCCCCCGGGACGGCGGGGGAATTCATGAAGAGGGGACGCCGGAGGAGATCTTCGACCGCCCGCGGAAGGAGCGGACGCGGCGCTTTATCCGGAATCTCAAGGTGCTCGAAATCGCGGTCAGGAGCTCCGCGCCGGCAAAGGGATGGCGCATGAACTGATCGAGACAGGCAATGAGTGAAAAAATATGGTCGGATAACGCCTGGGAAGATTACCTGTACCGGCAGACGCAGGATAAGAAAACTCTTAAGCGCATCAATCTGTTAATCAAAGATATCGAACGCAACGGTGCCATGAACGGAATCGGTGACCCGGAAGCATTGAGGGGAAATCTGCAGGGAGCGTTCAGCCGCAGGATCAATGAGAAAGACCGCCTCGTTTACTACATCGAAGGCGGTCGCATTTATATCGCTCATTGTCGCGGACACTATGGCGACAGATAAAGCGGAGTATCCATACGGAATATAGCGCGTCTGCTCAGGACGGGGCAGACGGGTCTCCCGGCGTCCGCGCGTTGGCAAGATAGACGCCGGCAATGATGACGGCGGCTCCGGCGGCCTGCAGCGCTGTAAACCGCTCATGCAGGAACAGTATCCCGGACAGGATCGAAACCACCGGGGAGGCTCCCGCGAAGGAGGACGTGCGGTTGACGCCGATCTTCGCGATCGCCACATTTGTCAGGAAAAATGCCCCGACGGAGCACCCCAGGCCTTCGTAGAGGATCGCCGCCAGGAAGCCCCTGTCGGTGAAGGGCAGCGACGCCAGGCGTCCGAAGCTGCCCTCTGTCAGCGCTTCGGCGACCGCCAGCGATACATATACGGCGGCGCCGGTGATCAGCATAAAATACGTTATCTCGGCGCCGGTATATCCGGAAGTCCTCTCCACCAGAACAGCGTACAGCGCATAGGATACGACCGCTGCCGTAAGAAGAAGGTACCCCGGGACGGAAAAACTGGAGGAGATGCCCGCCGCGAATACCGTAACCAGCACACCGGCCAGCGTCACCAGGACCCCCGCGGCCTGCAGGCGGGTCGGCTTCTTTCGAAGAATCAGCGTTGACGCCGCGAGCGAGATAACCGGGATTGTGGCCATGAACACGCCGCTCTCGGAGGCGGTGGTCATGTCCACGCCGAAAGCTTCGGCAATATAGTAGATGACCGGAAAAAACAGCGCCAGGAGGATAAGCGGGCCGAGCCGCTTCCCCCGGAGGCGGGTCCTGACGATCCCAAGAGAAGCCGGGACGCTCATCGTGATAAACGCCACCAGGAACCTCCATCCCAGCAGCGACAGCACGCCGGCGCTTCCCAGTGCCCGCTTCGTAAAAATAAAGCTCATTCCGTACAGCACGGTACTTCCCGCGGCACAGAGACAGCCCGTCAGAACGTCGTCATTTCTCTTTTTCCTGTGATCCATTCTCTCCATACCGCATTGTGAGCGTCTATCCGTAATGCTTCACAGCCGGGACAAAGCAGCGGCCTACGTTTACCGGCTTCTCTTAAAGCACATTCACCGGTTTCTCCGGCATCTATAGTTCCTCACTCTTCTATTATGTACGCGTCCACGATCTCCCCGTAATAGGATATATGGTCCGCCGTCTCAATACTGTAAAACTTTCCGCGGATCTCCCTTCTGTTCCTCATTCTGACCGTATCAATACATGAATGATCATTTCACGTTACGATTATACACAAATCCTGAACCAGATTCACCCGTTTCCGCCGCCTTCCGTCCTTTCCGTCCTTTCAGTCCTTTTCGTAATACACGATATCCATGCGGTCGTTCACTTTATCAACCCTGCCCGTCTGATGATAGCCGAGTTTCTCACAGAGATGGAGATTGCCTTTTCCTGCAGAATCGGAACCAGTTTTACCGTTTTGTCGGTATGATTCTTCTCCTTCTCAAATAACGCCTGCCTCTTTTCATCTGTCATTTTTCACTTCTTTTTCTACTGCAATGTATTTATGGTTGAGGTACCCATCCGCCGGATGGGTTCTTTACCTTCTTGCTGCTCAGGCGCCGGCAGTTCATCAGACATCGCTTCCGGCAGTTCT
>CACYDL010000018.1 GCA_902773195.1 uncultured Lachnospiraceae bacterium | reverse complement strand
GAGAACTGCCGGGAGGCGGTCATGGCCGCGCGGGAGATCCCGGGCCGGCGGCCCTTCAGCATCCTGCTGAATATCTACGACGATACGCTGGTATTCCTGTTTTACGGACCGTACCCGGACGAAGAGATAACGGAGACGGCGGCCGCCATCGCGGAACGGCTGAGGGAACGATTTCCGAACCGTCTTCAGATCGGAATCAGCCGGGAGGGGAAGGGCATCCGGGAGCTCAGGAAGAAATATCAGTCGTCCGTGAGCGCCTTGCTCGGCGCCAGGCTCTACGGCAGAGAGATCGGCATCTGGGAGAGCGGGAATCACGGGAGCCGCGTCACGGCAGCGGACGTGAAGGATCTGCAGAACGCGGTGTCAAGCGGGGACGAAGAGCGCAGCAGGAAGATCCTATGCGGGGTTTTTGATAAAATCCGCGCGGAAAAACCCGGCTATCAGGGGATTCTCTCGGACGCGAACCGTCTGATGATCGGCCTGGCCGAGACGGGCAGCATGCTCGGCGTGGAGGTACAGCTCCTGATGGAGTATTCCGGCATCGAGGCGGCGCTGAAAAACGCGAAGTCCCTGGAAGAGTTCTGCGCCTGGTTCTGCAGCCTCTCGGAGGGCATGATCCGCAGCAGCCGGTCGCGGGAATCCGAGAAAAAGACCATACCGGTGATCGAGGCGTGCTGCCGGTATCTCAGGGAGAACAGCGGAAACGCGGCTCTTTCCCAGAACGAGGTGGCGGACCAGCTGGGGATCTCGGCGGCCTATCTGAGCTCGCTGTTCAAGAAAACCATGGGGATCTCCATGATGAATTATCTGAAGACCATACGGCTGGAGCAGGCGAGACGGATGCTTCTCGAACAGGAAGAGGAGGACGTGCGGGCTATCGCGGAGCGGGCAGGGTACAGCGACGAATTCTATTTCAGCAGGAGCTTTAAGCAGTATTTCGGCGTGTCGCCGAGTCAGATCAGAAGGAATCATCAGGGGTGACGGTGAAGCCGTCATCCCTTTTTCAGTTAAAAAATTTACAACGAAACCTAAAATCAGTCCATGGAGAACGGACGCCGTCAAAGGTAAGATAGACGCATAAGTAAGGTGCGCTGTCAACGTCATTTCAACAAGGATCAATCAAGGAGGTACCAGATGAGAAAGAAACTCTCAGTCGTTCTTGCGGCAGTTCTGTCGTCCGCGATGCTGTTTGGCATGGCTCTTCCGGCTCACGCAGCCGACTCCAAGGTCACGGTCAGAATTCTCACGAGATACAGCAATCCGGACAACCCGCGCGAGAAATACTTTATGGACAAGGTCGCGCAGTTCCAGGAAGAGAATCCGGATATCGATCTTCAGGACGTCTCGATCTCCGACGAAGAATCCCACGATACCCTGTTTAAGACCTCCGTGGCCGCCGGCGATCCGATCGAAGTCTTCAACTTCCTCGGCTACGCGGCGAATCTCGACTATGTGCAGAACGGCGTGATCACGGACATTTCCGGGGAGCTCGAAACAGACGAAGCGTGGGGCGCGGACTATATTGATGCCCTGTTCGCCCCGGTCGACTATTCCGCCTTCGGCGTAGAGGGAATCTACGGAATGCCGACGCCTCCCTACGGCGTCTGCTGCTTCTACAACACAAAGGTTTTCGAGGAGCTCGGCATGGAGCTTCCCGAGAGCTGGGAAGCGATTGAAGCCGCTGCCCCGGCGCTCATCGAAGCGGGCTATATCCCGATGGCCTTCGGCGCCAAGGACAACTACCGCGCCGGCCACTTCCTGACCGCCCTGTCCATGAAGTATTACGGATCGGATCTCAAGAACCGTCTGATCTCCGGCGAGGCGACCTGGGACGGCGAAGAGATGAAGAATCTCGTCGGCATGATGCAGAAGTGGTATGAAGAGGGCATCTTCGGCGACAACAACCTCGCCTATGACGCCAACGGCGAGCTCGCGAAGCTGGAGAGCGGCGAAGCGGCCATCATCTTCAGCGGCTCCTGGAATATCGGCGCGGTGAATACGGCCTCCAACGCGGCGGACATCGTCTGCAAGGGCTTCCCGTATTTCGAATCCGTCCCGGAACACAAGGATGACTGGATGGGCGGTCCGGACGACTTCATGTCCATGAGCTCTCAGCCGGGCGACGACGACTACGAAGCTTCTCTCCGCGTCCTGAAGTTCTTCTCCTCCACGGATTATTACAAGGGACTCTATGAGGCTCTTGGCGGCGCCGGCACCTATCCGGTGAACTTCGACAAGAACATCGAGGCGGACGCGCTGACGACCGGATTCAACGAAGCCTATTCGGCGGCGACCGATATGATCGGTGAAATCGAGCAGTTCTCTCCGATGACGTCCCTGATGGACCTTGTGAGAACCGAAGTGACGACCATCTTCTCCGGCGACGGCGCGGATGACATTCTCGCCCGCATCCAGGATGAGGTGAATTACTACAACGAGAGCAACTGAAACGGATACGCACCGTTGAGCGGTAATGCTGGCGCCGGAACCGGATAACCGGTTCCGGCGCTTCCTTCGGAGGAAGTGACGAAGGCGCCGCGGCGGACCGGCATGAGGACTGTCTGTACATATCAAGCGTGAAGGCGGTAGGAACTATGTTTGGAGTAATGAGCAAGAGGAAAAGGCTGGAGGCGCTGCTTGTCAGTCTCCCGGCGTTTATCCTGTATTCGTTTATCTTTATCTATCCGATGGTCACGGTGTTCCGGCTGGCCTTCTATAAGTGGAACGGCATACCGAATTCCCCCCTTGTCTTCGTCGGATGGAGAAACTTTAATGCGGTATTTCATGACAGGAAGTTCATGATCGCGCTCCGGAACGTCGGCATCTTTATCCTGTCCGGTGTCTTCATCATCCTCCCGGTCGCGCTCTTTTTGGCGACCGTGATCCAGTCGAAGATCAAGGCAAACCGTTTTCTCCGGACGTGCTATTTTATGCCGCAGGTCATCAGCCGCACGGCGATCGCCCTCATGTGGTATTTCCTTCTCTATCCGGAAGGCGGCCCTCTCGCGACCCTGTTCTCGGCGATCGGCCTCTCCCACATCAACGTGAACTTCCTCGGGAGCCAGAAATACGCGATCTACGCGATTACCGTCATCAACGCCTGGACCTACGCCGGCTTCAACATGCTGATCTTCTCGGCGGGGCTCACCTCGATCCCGACGGATATCAATGAGGCCGCCGAGGTGGACGGGGCGTCCGGGTGGAAGCGGTTCCGCTACATCACCCTTCCCCTCCTGAAGAGCAGCTTCCAGATCTTTCTTCTCAATGCCGTCGTCGGCTCCATCACCACCTTCGAGATGGTGTACGTCACAACCGGAGGCGGCCCCGGAAGCGCGTCGGAGGTGTTCGGCACCCTTCTCTACAAGAACGCGTTTACCTACAATAATTACGGCTATTCGAACGCCATGGGCGCGTTCCTGATCGTGGCTTCGTTCCTTGCGAGCGTGCTGCTGACGAAGATGTTTGATTACAGTAATCGGGAGTAGGTGTCCTATGAACAGTGTGAAACGATTTACCGTCTGGAGATTTCTGTTTGTATTCTTCGCGATTCTGTTCTGCTTTATTTTTCTGTACCCGATCTATTTCACCGTCATTTCGTCCTTCAAGGATAACAACGCGATCTGGAACACGATGTTCGCGCCGCCCTCCAGCATCGAATGGAGCAACTACACGTCCGCTGTCTTCGACGTGAAGATCCTGAAGGCGGTGCTCAATTCGTTCCTGTTTTCCTTCGGAGCGAGCGCCATCGTCATGCTGGTCGTCACGATGGCGGCCTATGTGGTGGCGAGAAGACTGATCTTCGGCCACAAGGCCCTCAGCATGTATTATCTGCTCGGCCTCATGATGCCGCCCTACGCGATGCTGATTCCGATCGTCACGATGTTTACGCGCTTCGGGTTCAGAGACAAGTATCTCCCGATGATGCTTCTCTATTCGGCCATCAATTTCCCGATGAGCTTTTATCTCATCAAGAGCTATATCGAGGGCATCAGCGTGGAGCTGGACGAGGCGGCGATCCTGGACGGCTGCGGGATGCTCCAGCTGATTTTCCGGGTCATCTTCCCGGTGGCAAGTCCCGGGATCTTCACGGGCGGCATCATTACCTTCCTCGCTGTTTACAACGAGCTGATTTTCGCGAATACCCTTCTTACCAAGCAGTCGATGAAGACGATATCGGTGCGGCTGCTGGGTCTTCAGGGCGAGAGATTCACGAGTTACGGACCGATGTTCGCGTCCATTGTACTGTCGGTGCTTCCTATCCTGGTCATCTATCTGATCTTCCAGGACAAGGTGGAGAGCGGCGTTGCCGCGGGAGCGGTGAAAGGATAAGCATATGATTAAGATCAAAGCCTTACAGCATATCGGCATCATTGTACCGGATGTACAGGCGTCCTGCGCCTGGTACACCGAAAAATCAGGGTTTGAGAAGGTCGGCGATTTCTGGGCGGACGGCAGCCACGCCGTCTTTGTCAGGAACGCGGCCTCGGGCGTCCTCTTCGAGCTCATCCAGAGACCGCCGGGATCCGAGGAGGCGGTGGAAGCCGAGACAAACGGCGGACACATCGATCACGTCGCCTATGAGGTCGAGGATCTGGAACTGGAGTTTGCGCACGCCAGGGAGGCGGGCGTCGAGATTATCGAAGGAATCTGTGACGTACCCGAGTTCTGGGACAACGGATTCCGTTACTTCCTGTGCCGGAGCGCGGGAAGAGAGAAGATCGAATACTGCCGTGTCCTTTGACCAAAGAGAACTGTCCGGAAAAGAAAAGGAGAAGAGAATGAACAAAGTATCGAAAGCGAAAATCGTACCCCTGCAGTTTAAGAGTGTCGCCGACGCGGAATTTGAGAGGATCATGAAGGCGCTTCGGTCCATTTACGAAAATGAGGTCGAATTCCTTCCGAAGCAGCCCGCCGGGTCGGAGATCCCCGCGGAGGCGGACGCGGTGCTGTTCCCCGTGATGTGGGTGGAAGTATATAAAGAGATCGAAGAGCTGCGGAACACCATCCATGTCCCCGTCCTTGTGATCACCACGACCTTCGGCGTGTCCCTCATGTTCGACTGGGAGTCGGTCGCCTACATGAAGAGCAAGGGGCTTAAGGTCTTCAACCCGCACAGCATCGAGCTCGCGAAAACCATCTTTAAGGCGCTGGCGCTGAAGAGAGACATGAAGCATAAGAAGCTCATGGTGTTCCACGATACGCCGGGAGACGGGACCTGGATTCCGGAGCAGTTCAAGATTTTCTACTGGTGGAACGATGAGTGCCAGCAGTCGATGAAGGACAAATTCGGCATTACGATCGTCCATAAATCCATGAAGGCGCTGGGGGAGAAGGCGGCGGCCATTTCCGACGACGCGGCGCTCGAGGAGCTGAAGCGCTGGAAATTTGACGACCAGGTGCCCTACAAGAAGCCGGTTCTCGGCGCCATCCGTCTCTTTATGGCGCTGCGCGACGAAGTGGACGAGGAGGGCGACGTCATCGGCTGCGGCGTCAACTGCCTCAACGAGTCGTATTTTATCGACACGACGCCGTGCCTGGCCTGGAGTCTCCTGTACCAGGACAGGGGCGTGATGTGGGTCTGCGAGAGCGACACCTCTTCCCTCATGACACAGTGCCTCTTCGGCTGCACCATCGACGCGTCGATCTTCACCACCAATATTTACCCGTTCCTCTCCGGCATGCCGGCGCTTTCGCATGAGAAGATCCAGTCCTTCCCGGACGTGGCGGATCCCGACGATCACGCGCTGCTCGTGCACTGCGGCTATCTCGGATGTATTCCCCAGGCGCTCTCGACCCGCTGGACGCTGCGTCCCCCGGTCCTCGGATGGCACTCCTGGGATATGGTCGGCGACAACGCGGTGGCGGTGGACGCCGAGGTGGAAAAGGGCGATATCACGCTGGTCAAGCTGCACGGCTCCTTTGAGAAGGCGTTTGTGGAGAAGGCGGTTCTGGAGGAATACGTCAAATATCCCGGAAGCGACTGCAGGAACGGCGGCCTGATCCGGGTCGCGGACGGGTACGATATGATGGAGAGAATCGTCTCGCACCATGTGATCGTACTCACGGGAAAGCGCAGCAACCAGATCAAAGCCATCTCCGAGATCTTCGATATCGAGATGGATCTGGGCTGACCCGCCGCCAGAAAGGACAGGTAAGATGGAACAGGTTAGAGTGTGGGAAGAGGAAGTGACGATCCCGACCTACGGCGTCGGAAAACCGGAGAAGAATCCGATCTTTTCGGAGAAGCGTGTGTATCAGGGCAGCTCCGGCCGCGTGTATCCGTATCCGGTCATCGAGAAGATCGAGGATACGAAGAAGGACGTCGCCTGGAAGGCGGTGTTTCTGGAAAACCGGTATCTCAGGATCATGATTCTCCCTCAGCTTGGCGGACGTATTCAGCGCGCGTACGACAAAACCAACGGCTATGATTTTGTCTACTACAACCAGGTCATCAAGCCGGCGCTGGTCGGTCTCCTCGGGCCGTGGATTTCAGGCGGCATCGAGTTCAACTGGCCCCAGCATCACCGGCCCACCACCTACATGCCGGTCGACTACGTGATCTCCGAGCATGAGGACGGCAGCAAGACGCTGCTGTGCGGAGACGTCGACCAGATGTACGGGACAAAGGGAATCACGAGCTTTACGCTCTATCCGGACAAAGCCTACATAGAGATCCGGGGGCAGCTCTACAACCGCACGCCGGTTCCCCAGACCTTCCTCTGGTGGGCAAATCCGGCGGTGGCGGTGAACGACCACACGCAGTCCGTATTTCCTCCGGACGTGCACGCGGTGATGGATCACGGAAAACGCGACGTATCCAAGTTTCCGATCGCGACCGGCGTCTATTACAAGCACGATTACAGCGCCGGCGTAGACATTTCCAGATATAAGAATATCCCTGTTCCGACTTCCTATATGGCGGAAAAATCGGATTTTGATTTTGTGGGCGGCTATGATTACGGGAAAGAAGCCGGGATCCTTCACGTCGCGGATCACCACATCTCGCCGGGAAAGAAGCAGTGGACCTGGGGCTGCGGGGACTTCGGCAAAGCCTGGGACCGGAACCTCACGGATGAGGACGGGCCCTACATCGAGCTCATGACAGGCGTCTTTACCGATAACCAGCCGGACTTCTCGTGGCTTAAGCCCTTCGAGGAGAAGGTCTTTACGCAGTACTTCATGCCCTACAAGAAGATCGGCTATATCAAAAACGCCACCGTCGACGCCATGGTAAGCCTCGACTTTTCGGACGGGGCGGCGAAGGTCGGCGCGTACGCGACCTCTGAGAGGAAAGGCGCGCATGTACAGCTTCTGGTAAAGGGTGCCGTTGTTTCGGATGAGACCGTGAACCTGTCGCCGACGGACGTCTACGAGAAAGAGATCCCCTGCCCCGCCGCGGCGAAAACCGACGTGACGGTGCGCGTCCTGGACGCGGACGGGAACGAGCTCGTGGCCTTTACGCCGCTGGAAGAGACGATCCCGAAGGTGCCGCACCCGGCGGAAGCGGCCAAGGAGCCGAAGGAGATCCAGACCTGTGAAGAGCTGTACCTGACGGGCCTTCACATCGAGCAGTACCGCCACGCGACTTACCTCCCGGACGACTACTACCTGGAGGGGCTCAAACGGGACGACGGCGACATCCGTCTCAACACCGCCTACGGCATGCTCCTCTTCAGGCGGGGCCTCTTCGCGGAAAGCGAGCCGTATTTCCGGAAGGCCGTGGAGCGGATGACGTGGAAGAACCCGAACCCCTATACCAGCGAGGCGCTGTATGACCTCGGCCTCTCGCTCTTTTACCAGGGGCGTACGGACGAGGCCTACGACGAATTCTATAAGGCTGCCTGGTCTGCCGAGCAGCAGGAGATGTCGTATTATTATCTGGCGGCCATCGCGGCGGCAAAGGGACGCTATGAGGAAGCGTTCTTCCTCGTCGGAAGAAGCCTTGTCAAAAACGTGAACAACGTCAAGGCGAGAGGCCTGAAGGTTCTGCTCAGCCGGAAGCTGGGAAAGACGGAGGAGGCGCGGAAGGCCGCGGAGGACAACCTGGCTTACGATCCCTTTGATTACGTGTCTGCCTATGAGATGATCCTTCTTTCGCGGGACGAAGAGGAGAAGGCGCGTAGAACGGAAGAGATGTCCGCCAGGATGCGCGGATTTGACAAGAGCTACGTGCAGACGGCCATCGATTACAGGGAGTTCGGCGCTTATGAAGAGGCGCTGGGCGTGCTTCAGATGTGCCCGGCCGTGCATCCGATGGTCGATTATTACAGAGCGTCGACGCTGCTCGCCCTGGGTCGCTGTGAAGAGGCCTCGGAGGCTGAGAAGAAGGCGGACGCCGATGATCCCTATACCTGCTTCCCGAACCGTCTCGAGGACATCCGCGTGCTCACGGAGGCGCAGAGACTCAGGCCGGAGCTGCCGAAGGCGTGGTATTATCTCGGCTGCCTCTGGTATGACAAGCGGCAGTATGAGAAGGCGAAGGATGCATGGGAGCGTGCGGCGGAGCTCGATCCGTCCTTCCCGACGGTCTGGAGAAATCTCTCTCTTGCCTATTACAATAAATGCGGCAAGGTGAAGGAAGCCCGGGAGGCGCTGGAGAAGGCGTTTGCCCTTGACACGACGGACGCGCGCGTCTTCCTGGAGCTCGACCAGCTGTACCGGAAGCTTCTGCTTACCGCGGAGGAGCGGCTGGCGTTCTACGAGCAGTATCCCGGGACCTATGTCCAAAGAGACGACGTGTTCATCGAGTACATCACGCTGAAGAATACCCTGGGGGCTTATCAGGAGGCTTATGATCTGCTCATGGGGAGACGTTTCCATCCGTGGGAAGGCGGAGAAGGCAAGGCGACGACGCAGTATGAGACGGCCCTCGTCGGGATGGCCGGGGCCGCCATCGCGGACTCCCGCTTTGAGGAGGCGAAGGAGCTTCTTACGCGGGCGCTGGTCTATCCGGAAAACCTCGGAGAGGGCAAGCTCGAGGGCACCAAGGACAACCATATCTGGTATTATCTCGGCGTGGTATACGAGGCGCTCGGCGACAGGGAGGCCGCGAAGCAGGCCTATGTGACGGCGAGCACGGGGACCGATGAGCCGGCGGGCATGCTCTTCTACAACGATCAGCCGGCGGATATGATTATGTATCAGGGCCTCGCGCTGAAGGCGCTCGGAGAGCCCGTGGCGGCCAATGCCAGATTCTATAAGCTCATCAGCTACGGCGAGGCGCACATCTATGACAAGGTGAGGATGCCCTATTTCGCGGTGTCCTATCCGGACCTCCTGATCTTCGACGACGATCTGAGCCGCCGGAACCACGTACACTGCTGTTACCTGATGGGGCTCGGGTATCTGGGGCTCGGCGAGACGGAGAAGGCTCGCTCTTATCTTGAGGAGGCGGCCGGGATGGATCCGACGCATCAGAAGGCGGCTCTCTATCTCAGGGATATGGAAGCGCCGGCCCCGGACTGCTGACCGTCA
This sequence comes from uncultured Lachnospiraceae bacterium, assembly GCA_902773195.1. The sequence goes on along the minus strand of CACYDL010000018.1, from coordinate 4,501 downwards.
GCAAGGCGGGCAGATCCGTCTGAAAAGATCATGCGAATAAGAAATCCGGCAATTGTCCGGACAGGGGAAGGGGCGCTGCTCCTTCCCTTTTTCTGCGTACTAAAAAGAGCCGGGGCCGATGCCGGAGCGGCGACAGCCCCCGGACTCAGCCCCGCTGCTGCCGGATGTTTTTCATCACCGGAGCGGGACGAGAAATCCCTCGGAATCAAATTCCAGTTCATGGGCTTCTTCGAGCATTTCTATATCGGGGTCGTCTTTTATGCTCTGAAATAACGCGGCCGATACCTGAATTTCAAATAGATCCAGGGTGTTTTTGATTCTTGCCACCCTGTAATTGGATCTGTCCGCTCCGCTGCAGCAGTGAAGGGCCAGCTGTATGGCTTCTCTGTCTGTATCTGTATACATGGGAATGGCGCACCGCGTTATCATAGGTGCCTGGCCGCAGACCGGGCGCACCACATAAAAAACGCCGGGCATTAAGCCCGGCGCATTTCCATTCCTGTTTTTACGAAGCGGAACATCCGGAGAGCCCCTTCGTAGTACAGCTCCTCAGCCCGCTCCAGCGCCTCGCGAAGAGGCATCGGCGCGTTCACGGTGGTCATGAGGGAGGACACGCCGCAGCGGCAGATGTCCATCGCGTTTTTCCCGAGGGAACCGGACAGCCCCAGGACGGGGACGCCCTTTTCCTTCGCGTGCACGCCGACGCCCTGCATCACCTTGCCGAAGCAGCTCTGCCAGTCCGTGCGTCCTTCCCCGGTTACGACCAGGTCCACGCCCTCGAGGCGGCTGTCGAAGCGGATCAGCTCCAGCACGGTTTCGATGCCGGACTTCATTTCCCCTCCGAAGAAGACCTTGAGCGCGGCCCCGAGACCGCCGGCGGCGCCGGCTCCCGGCACCTGGTCGCAGTCCGTGCCGAAGGTCTCTTTGATGACGTCGCGATAGCGGCACATGCCCGCCTCCAGCTCCTCCTGTATCTCAGGAGTGGCGCCTTTCTGCTTTCCGAAGGTCCATGTGGCCCCGTCCTTTCCGCAGAGCGGATTGGTGACGTCGCACATCACCGTGATCTTTGTCTCCTTCAGGCGCCCGTCCATTCCGGAGACGTCGATGGACGCCACCCTGGCGAGATCGCGTCCGAAGCCCTCCAGCTCATTTCCCTCGGAATCCAGGAATTTTACACCGAGCGCTCTGGCGCAGCCCATGCCGCCGTCGTTGGTCGCCGATCCGCCGATGGCGATGGAGATGTCGCGGCAGCCCCTGTTCAGGGCGTCCAGAATCAGTTCTCCCGTGCCGTAGGTGGTCGTGTTCAGGGGATTGCGCAGCTCCTCGGGTACCATCGGCAGTCCGGAGGCGGCGGCCATCTCGATGATCACCTTGCCGCCGTCGAAGATTCCGTAGAAGCTCCCGGTCTCTTCCATGAGGGGGCCGTGTACGGTCACGGAGACCTTTTCGCCGCGCTCCGCGCTGATGACGGCGTCGACGGTGCCTTCGCCCCCGTCGGCGACCGGGACGCTGGCGCATTCGCATTCGCCGAAGACCTCGCGGGCGGCTTTTTCGAGCAGCTCCGCTGTCTTTTCACTTGTCAGACTTCCCTTAAATGAATCGGATGCAAACAGGAGTTTCATCATATTGCTGCCTCCTTCCGGTCTGTCGGTCATCAGTGAAGGAACAGGCTGAGAATCGCTATTTCAGCGATGGCCGCAAGGCCCATCACCAGCGTGTTCATGGTCTGTGTCTTATAACCGCGGTCCGGGGACATCGCTCCGAAGTTGGTGACGACCCAGAAATAAGAGTCGTTTGCGTGGGAGACGGTCATCGCGCCGGCGCCGATCGCCATGCAGACCAGCGTGACCTGGATCGGCGACGTGAAGCCGAGCACCGGAAGAAGCGGCGCGACGATGCCCGCGGTGGTGGTAAGGGCGACGGTCGAGGAGCCCTGCGCGGATTTGAGAATCGCGGAGAGCAGGAACGGGAAGAAGATGCCCATGGCGGACAGCACTTCCGCGTGCGTCGAGATATAGTTGACCATATCAGAGGCGGAAATGACTTTTCCGAGAACGCCGCCGGCCGCCGTCACAAAGAGGATCGGGCCGACTGTCATCAGGGTATCGTTGCAGATCTTGTAGAAATCGGACATCTTTCCGGCGCCTGCGAGCTGCGCGACAGCAAAGGCCGTGCCCACCGCGAGGGCGATGATCGGCGTCCCGAGGAAGGCGACGAGGTCGGCGAAGACGCCCGTGATGCCTGCCATGGAGAAGATGGAGGAAAGCGCCATGAGAATGATCGGAACGATGATGGGAGCGAGAGAGGAGAACCCGCTCGGAAGCTTTCCGTATTCCGCGACCAGCTCTTCATAGGATTTGACCTTGTCCGCGGCGTCGGCCTCGTCGTCCGCCTTCACCCGTTTTCCGATGAACTTGGCGTAGATATAGCCCGCAATCAGCGGGAAGACAGAGCAGACGACGCCCAGTCCCATGACGAGAAGCAGGTTGTTTCCGATGCCGAGGGTCGAAGCGGCCGCGATCGGGCCGGGGGTCGGCGGAATGAACACGTGCGCGATGTACAGACCGGAGGCGAGACCGACGGTCATGGACACGGAAGACTCCCTCGTGCGCTGCACCAGCGCCTTGCGGATGGGGTTCAGGATGACGAAGCCGGAGTCGCAGAAGACGGGGATCGATACCACCCATCCCATGAGCTCCATGGCGAGAACCGGGTTGTTCTTTCCTACCAGACGGATGACCATGTCCGCCAGCTTCAGGGCGGCGCCGGTCACTTCGAGGATGCTGCCGATCAGGGCGCCGAGGATGATGACGATGCCGATGCTGGAGAAGGTGCCGGAGAATCCGGCGCCGATGACGCCTGCGAGACCGCTGACCCTGGAGCCGTCCTCCAGCGTCTTGTCAACGATCGGGATGCCCGCGATAATGCCGAGAACGAGCGAAATCAGCATGATCGAGATAAACGGGTGGATCTTGAATTTGGAGATCATTATGATCATCAGAATGATGGCCAGAATGAAGACCAGGATAAGTGGTAAACCTGTCATGATATTCCCTCCTGTCATGAAATGATAATCGTGGTGTGCCGGCACCTCTCGATTGTTATATTAGCATAAGCAGGGCGGAGACGACAGCCTCTCCTCACACCAATGGCGGGCTGATATTTGTGTCGACAGCACAAATTTCGGCCCGCCGGTTCTTTTCTTTTCCTATCAGGAGGGACAGGCCGTCCCGGCGGTTCTTTTCCCTGCGCGCCGCGCGCCGTACCGTCCCGGCGGTTCTTTCGCTCCGCGTCATACGCGTCACGACGGCGCGTCGTCTTTCTCCGCGCCGTACTCGGCCTTCCGAGAGAGATACAGATAGAATCCTCCCAGAAACGCCCGGTCTCTCGACGACGCGACCGGGTCAATCCGGAAGAAATCCTTCAGCTGGGCGTAGCGGTAGACAAGGGTATTTTTGTGGATGTACAGCAGGGAGGCCGCCTTCGGGAAATTGAAGTTGGTCTGAAGGAGCGCTCCGGCCACGTCGAAAAACATGGCGCGTCTGGACGGGGAAAGTATTTTTTCATACAGAAAATAGATCCGGTGAAGTTCTTTCATCGGAACGCTGTCCTGAAGGTATCCCCCGATATGATCCTGAAAAAAGGCGGGGCACTCGCCGCTTTTCTGCCGCTCCAGCCACCGGCAGTGCTGATAGGCCGTATAGTAGCCGTGAAAGCGGTTCTGGAAGCTTCCCACCGAGATCTGAAGCTCCTTCGCGCCGTCTCCCTGCGCCGTCCGAAGAAGAGGATCCAGGTACTTCAGGAGCTGTTCCCTGTAGTCGGTCAGGAGCTGTTCGGCCCCCCCGCGGAGCGTCTTGAAGACCACGAAATGGTGGGGACTCAGCACGAAGCTGATGTCCCTGCCCGTGTGGCCGGCTCCCGTCCGGAGGAGATCCAGCGCCTTTTCCGCTTCGGTTTTCCTTGTGTGAACCAGAACCGGGATGCGGAGGATTTCCTCGGGATAACCCAGCTCGTCCGCCATCTGACGCAGCTCGTCGGGATCGCTGTGTTCCACCTGCGTCAGCAGGTGCACGAACCGTTCCTTGCGGCTCTGGCGCAGGCGCAGCTCCTGCTGGCTGTGTTCGTATCTCAGCATGGTCTCGATGGCCATCTTGATAATCAGGGCGACGGAACGGATCTCCTCGGGATCCCCGGTGACCCCGACGACGCCCTCCCGGATGCCGTCGGCCTCGATGACCATGTTGATGCCTGGGAGAACCGTCGGATAATTCCGCGCGTCGGTGACGGTCACGATGTCTTCCTTCCCCCTGACGATCCGGTGGGCGGCCTCGTGAAACTGCCCGACCCGGTCGGGGTCGCGGCTCGCGATGATGGTGCCGTCCGCGTCCATGATATTGACGTTGAACTCGGTGTACTGGGAGACCTGTTCGATAAATTTTCGGGCGAGATCGCGGCTGATCATGAAGAGCTTCCTTTCTTTCCGGTGCGCGCCTTTCCCGGG
>CACYDL010000017.1 GCA_902773195.1 uncultured Lachnospiraceae bacterium | reverse complement strand
TGAACGCGGCGGTCAGGGCGGTGGAGATGATCCGCGGAGCCGCGACGTCCGAATTCCGGAAGAGCAGGCATTTCGCGCCGCCCGCGAAGATCGCCGATCTGGCGCGGGACGCGTCGCCCATCGTCTCCAACGGCAACCAGACGGGCGAGGGCTGGTTCCTCACCGGAGAGATGCTGGAGCTGATCGGAGAGGGCGTGCCGAATATCGTGTGCATCCAGCCCTTTGCCTGCCTGCCCAACCACATCGTGGGCAAGGGCGTCATCAAGGAGATACGGAGAAGATATCCCCAGGCGAACATCGCCGCGGTGGATTACGATCCCGGCGCCTCGGAGGTCAATCAGCTGAACCGGATCAAGCTGATGCTGAGCACGGCGCAGAAGAATCTGAAAGCGTGATCCGGGAAACGGAGAAAGCTTCCTGTCATGTATGAACTGATCAGAACCGAGGGCCGCGCCAAGCGCGCCCGCCTCACCACCGTCCACGGCACGATCGAGACGCCGGTCTTCATGAACGTGGGGACCGCGGCCGCGATCAAGGGGGGCGTTTCCTCGCCCGAGCTGACATCCCTGGGGACCCAGGTGGAGCTGTGCAACACCTATCACCTGCACGTCAGGCCCGGCGACGAAATCGTCCGGAAGATGGGCGGGATCCGGGCGTTCATGTCATGGGACGGCCCTGTGCTGACGGATTCCGGCGGCTTCCAGGTGTTCTCCCTGGCGGGGCTTCGCAGGATCCGGGAGGAGGGCGTGACCTTCCGCTCCCACGTGGACGGCCGAAAGATCTTCATGGGGCCGGAGGAGAGCATGCGGATCCAGTCCAACCTCGGCTCGACCATCGCCATGGCCTTCGACGAGTGCCCGAACGCCCTGGCGGAGCGATCCTATGTGGAGGCTTCCGTGGCGAGGACGACGCGCTGGCTCGTGCGATGCCGGGACGAGCTGAAAAGGCTGAACGCCGGCGAGAACCCCGTCAATCCCTCCCAGATGCTCTTCGGGATCAACCAGGGCGGGATCCTGGACGATATCAGGATCCGCCACGCCGAGGAGATCGCCGCCATGGAGCTGGACGGCTACGCCGTCGGAGGCCTCGCGGTGGGGGAGACCCACGAGGAGATGTACCACGTGCTGGAGGAGGTGGTGCCCCATCTGCCCAAGGACAGGCCCACGTATCTCATGGGCGTCGGAACCCCGGCCAACATCCTCGAGGGGGTCGAGCGGGGCATCGACTTCTTTGACTGCGTGTATCCGTCGAGAAACGGACGCCACGGGCACGTCTACACGAACGCGGGCCACCTCAACCTGATGAACGCCCGGTTCGAGACGGACGGCGCCCCCATCGAGGAAGGGTGCGGCTGCCCCGCCTGCAGGAACCATTCCAGAGCCTATATCCGTCATCTGCTGAAGGCGGGGGAGATCCTCGGCATGCGGCTCTGCGTCATGCACAATCTCTGGTATTACAATCATCTGATGCAGGAGATCCGCGACGCCCTCGACGCCGGATGCTTTGCCGCCTACAAGAAGAAGCGGCTGGAGGGCTTCCGGGAGAATCCCGTCCGCAACACCGTCATGAGACAGCGGGGCGTTCCCGCTCCCCGGAGGGCGCCGGCCGCGGAGGAAAAATCGCGGAACAGCGAATCAGAAAATGACACTTGAAGTCATTCCTGATTTCCTGTATGATTGAAATGCTATTGCAAACAGCTAAAACCTATGATTTCGGAGGCAGAAAAATGTATTCTATTCTGTTATCGGCCGACGCTTCCGCGGCAGCCGCGGGAGGACTCGGGATGGGAACGATGGTCATCTGGCTGGTCGCCATGGTCGCCATCATGTACTTCCTGATGATTCGTCCGCAGCGCAAGGAGCAGAAGCGCGTCAGCGCGATGCTGAACGACATGGCGGTGGGCGACGCCGTCGTCACGACGAGCGGATTCTACGGCGTCATCCTTGACATCACGGACGAGGACGTCATCGTCGAATTCGGCAACAACAAAAATTGCAGAATTCCCATGAGAAAGAGCGCGATCGCGGAGGTTGAAAAAGCGTCCGACGCGTACGCGGACAATTCGGCAGATTCAGATAAGCCGGCAAAGAAATAATTGTCCGGAGGCCGCGGACGGCATCCGGATGAACTTACGGAGACGGCGGTGCTGTCTCCGTTCTATTCTATACAGGAAAAGCCGCGCCGGGACCTGTTCCGGCGGAGCGGGATCTGTTGTCTTCAGCTGAATCAGGAGAGAAGAATGAAAAGTGATACGGTAAAGAACGGACTGCAGCAGGCGCCCCACCGTTCCCTCTGGAACGCCCTGGGCGTCACGAAGGAAGAGATGGAGAAGCCGCTGGTCGCGGTGGTCAGCTCCTGGAATGAGATCGTTCCGGGCCATATGAATCTGGACAAGATCGCCGAGGCGGTGAAGCTCGGCGTCGCGGAGGCCGGCGGATTTCCGGTCGTCGTTCCCGCGATCGCCGTGTGCGACGGCATCGCCATGGGCCATACGGGCATGAAGTATTCCCTGGTCACCAGAGATCTGATCGCGGACTCCACCGAGGCGGTCATCCAGGCCCATCAGTTCGACGCCATGGTCTGCATTCCGAACTGTGACAAGAACGTGCCCGGTCTGCTCATGGCGGCGGCCCGCCTCAATATACCGACGGTTTTCGTCAGCGGCGGCCCGATGCTTCCCGGCCATGTCCAGGGACGGCGCACGTCCCTCTCCAGCATCTTCGAGGCCGTCGGCGCCCGTCAGGCCGGAAAGATGTCCCAGGAAGAGCTGGAGGAGTTTGAGGAGTACGGATGTCCGACCTGCGGCTCCTGCTCCGGCATGTACACGGCCAACAGCATGAACTGCCTCACCGAGGCTATCGGCATGGGGCTGCGCGGCAACGGCACCATCCCGGCCGTCTATTCGGCCAGGATCCGTCTGGCGAAGCATGCGGGCAATCAGGTCATGGAGATGTATCGCCGGAATATCAGGCCCCGCGACATCATCACGGAGGCGTCCATCCGGAACGCCCTCACCGTGGATATGGCCCTCGGCTGCTCCACGAATACCATGCTGCATCTCCCCGCCATCGCCCACGAGATCGGCTTTGACCTGGACATGACGCTGGCGAACGAGTACTCGGAGAGAACCCCGAATCTCTGCCATCTGGCCCCCGCGGGACACACCTACATGGACGAGCTCAACGAGGCGGGAGGCGTCTACGCGGTGATGAACGAGCTCAGCCGGCTGAATCTGCTGAATCTCGACTGCATGACCGTGACGGGCAGGACCGTGGGAGAGAACATCTCCGGCGCGGTCAACCGGAATCCGGAGGTGATCCGCCCCGTCGACAATCCCTACAGCAGAAGCGGCGGCCTCGCGGTGCTGACCGGAAATATCGCCCCCGAGGGAGGCGTGGTGAAGCAGAGCGCCGTGGCCCCGGAGATGCTGGTGCACGAGGGACCGGCGAGGGTGTTTGATTCCGAGGACGACGCCATCGAGGCGATCCTCGGCGGAAAGATCGTGGAGGGCGACATCGTCGTCATCCGCTACGAGGGACCGAAGGGCGGACCCGGCATGCGGGAAATGCTGAATCCCACCTCGGCTATCGCCGGAATGGGCCTTGGCTCCTCGGTGGCGCTGATCACGGACGGCCGTTTCAGCGGCGCCTCCCGGGGCGCCTCCATCGGCCACATCTCGCCCGAGGCGGCGGTGGGCGGCCCCATCGCCCTCATCGAGGAAGGCGACGTGATCCGGATCGATATTCCCGGCAAGACGCTCAACGTCGACGTTCCCGAGTCCGTTCTTGAGGAGAGGAAAGCCGCCTGGAAGCCCAGGAAGCCGAAGATCACGACGGGCTATCTGGCGCGGTACGCGGCTCTTGTGACGTCGGGCAGCAAAGGCGCCGTACTTGAGATTCCCGAGGGCAGTAAGTGAATTCTCCCGGTCTGGGGAATTCAGAAAGGACAGATATGATATTAAACGGATCGGAGATATTGATCGCCTGCCTCAGGGAGCAGGGCGTGGACACCGTGTTCGGGTACCCCGGCGGCGCGATTCTGAATATTTACGACGAATTATACAGGCACAGAAGTGAGATCCGTCATATACTGACATCCCACGAGCAGGGGGCGGCCCACGCCGCCGACGGCTACGCGAGATCGACCGGGAAGGTCGGCGTCGTCCTGGCGACGTCCGGTCCCGGCGCCACCAACCTCGTGACGGGAATCGCGACGGCCTGTCTTGACTCCGTCCCCATCGTCGCCTTCACCTGCAACGTGGGGCGCAGCCTTCTCGGCAAGGACAGCTTCCAGGAGGTGGATATCGCCGGAATCACCATGCCGATCACGAAGTACAGCACCATCGTCAAGGACGTCCGCGACCTCGCCCCGATGGTCCGGAAAGCCTTCCGCATCGCGAAGAGCGGGAGACCGGGGCCGGTCCTGGTCGATATCACGAAGGACGTCACGGAGGCCAAATGCGATTACAAGGCGGAAAAGCCCTCCGAGGCGCCGGCAGGCGTGGACATGCTGAAGGACGGCGACATCGAGTCGGCCGCCGCCATGATCGCGAAATCGAAGCGGCCCGTCATCTTTGTGGGAGGAGGCGCGGTGACCTCCGGCGCCGCTCCGGAGATCCGGGAGCTGGCCCGCAGGATCGGAGCCCCCGTCTGCGACACGCTGATGGGCAAGGGCGCCTTCCCGGGAACGGATCCGCTCTATCTCGGCATGCTGGGCATGCACGGGACGAAGGCCGCCAACGTCGCGGTTCACCGGTGCGATCTGCTGATCGCCTGCGGCGTCCGCTTCTCCGACCGGGATACGGGAAAGACCTCTTCCTTCGCGAAGCAGGCGAAGATCATTCATCTTGACATCGACGCGGCGGAGATCGACAAGAACGTCATCGTCGACCAGGCGGTGGTGGGCGATCTGAAGGAGAGCCTCACGCGCCTGCTCGGCCGCGTAGCCCCGGCGGATCACAGCGCGTGGGCGGAGGAGATGCGCTCCTTCTCGGAGCAGCACCCGCTGAAATACGACGGTTCGAGGCTCACGGGGCCCTACGTCATCGAGAAGCTCTATGAGCTGACGGAGGGAAAGGCCATCGTCGTCACCGACGTCGGCCAGCACCAGATGTGGGCGGCCCAGTATTACCGCTACACGGAGCCCAGAACCTTCCTGACCTCGGGCGGTCTGGGGACGATGGGCTTCGGCTACGGGGCAGCCATGGGCGCCAAGGCGGCGAATCCGGACCGGACCGTCGTCAACATCGGAGGGGACGGCTGCTTCCGCATGAACATGAACGAGGTGATCTCCGCCGTCAGAAACGGCATTCCCGTGATCGAGATCGTCATGAACAATCATGTGCTCGGCATGGTGCGGCAGTGGCAGCATCTCTTCTACGGCGAGCGGTATTCCCACACCGTGCTCGACGACGGCCTGGATTTTGTCAAGGTCGCCGAGGGTATGGGCGCGCTGGGCATCCGCGTGACCCGGAAGGAGGAGGTCGAAGGCGCCCTCCGGACGGCCCTCGCGGCCGGACGGCCCGTGGTGATCGACGCGCAGATCTGTCCGGACGACATGGTCTTCCCGATGGCTCCGGCCGGCAAGCCCATCGAAGACGCCTTTGACCAGGACGACGTGGATTTCTGAAGACGACAGCAGACTTGCATTTTCGAATACGACAGGAGAAGTGAGAACAATGTACACATATAAGTGCCTCAACAGTATCTCTGAAAAAGGTCTCTCCAATTTTACGGGCGCCTACAAGCAGGTCGGGGAGAATGACCCGGCCGACGCGATTCTTGTGAGAAGCGCCAACATGAAGGAGATGGACCTCCCGGAGAACCTCCGGGCCATCGCCCGGGCCGGCGCCGGCGTCAACAACATCCCGGTAGACCGCTGCTCCGAAAAGGGCGTCGTCGTTTTCAACACGCCCGGGGCCAACGCCAACGGCGTCAAGGAGCTCGTGATCGCGGGGATGCTTCTCGCCTCCAGAGATATCGTCGAAGGCATCGAGTGGCTTGAGAAGCAGGAGATGACGGACGACATCCAGAAGAGGGCGGAAAAGCAGAAGAAGCAGTTCGCGGGATCCGAGATCGCCGGCAAGAAGCTCGGCATCATCGGACTGGGCGCCATCGGCGTCATGGTCGCGAATTCCGCCGTCTCCCTGGGCATGGAGGTGTACGGATACGATCCGTATCTCAGCATCCGCGCCGCGTGGAATCTGTCCAGCAGCATCCACTATGTATCCGACGTCAACGACATCTACGAAAAGTGTGATTTCATCACCGTCCACGTTCCCCTCAACGACGCCACCAAGGGCATGATCAACGAGGACGCCTTCTCGAGAATGAAGGAAGGTGCGGTTCTTCTCAACTTCGCCAGGGATCCCCTGGTAGAGGAGCCGGCCCTGATCAAGGCCCTCGAGTCGGGCAGGCTTCACAGGTACGTGACGGATTTCGTCACGCCCAACGTGGCGAAGGCGCCCAACACGATCGTCACGCCCCATCTGGGCGCCTCCACCCAGGAGTCCGAGGAAAACTGCGCCGTCATGGCGGTGAGACAGGTGCGCGCCTTCCTGGAGCAGGGAACCATCAAGAACTCCGTCAACTATCCGGCCTGCGACATGGGCGTCTGCACGTCGGCCGGCAGGATTGCGGTCTGTCACAAAAACGAGCCGAACATGCTCGCCCAGCTCACGTCCGTTCTCGGCGAGGCCGGCGTGAACGTCGCCAACATTTCCAACGCGAGCCGCGGCGATTACGCCTACACGCTGATCGACACGGATTCCGCCTCGGAGGAGGAGATCGCGGCGGATCTCTCGGCGATCCGGGGTGTGCTGAAGGTGAGAATCGTAAAATAACCGCTGTCCCCGGAAAGAATCATACCGGGGCGGCCGGATGCCGCGGCAGAAAAGTCCGCGGTCCGCGCAGTCCCGGCGGGAGACGGATGAGAGGGGGATCCCCATGAAGGACAAAGCCTACGCGTATATGGACTGGCCGGCGGTGGAGGGAATCGTGTATTCCGACACGTCCTCCCCGAAGAGCGTGCTCTCGCCCCGCGCCGTCAGGGAAGGCACTCTCTACCAGTGCTTCTTTCCCGGCGCCGCCGCGGTGTCGCTGAAGGAGACCCGTTCGGGCAAAACCCACCGGATGGTCTGCGAGGACGAGACCGGCTATTTCGCCTGCGTTCTGCCCGCCAAAAAACCGGTGCCTCACACGTTCCTCGTGGACGGCGAGGAGAAGGGGGATCCCTACGGCAGGGATTTTCTGATTTCTCCGGAGGAGGAGAGCCGTTTCATCGCGGGCATCGACGACAGCGCCTGCCGGTATCTCGGCGCCCACGTCCGCGAGGACGGAGGGGAGACGGGCGTTCTGTTCGCGGTCTGGGCGCCCAACGCCCTGCGCGTCAGCGTCGTCGGGCCCTTCAACAACTGGGACGGCCGGGCCCTTCCCATGGAGCGGCATGAGGAGTCGGGGATCTTCGAGCTCTTCGTGCCCGGTCTGGGATACGGGATCCGCTACCAGTATGAGCTGAAGCTCCCGACGGGCCTGGTTTACACCCGGCCGGATCCCTGCGGCTTCTCGTTTGAGGCGGGCAACCCCCGCGTCAGCACGGTGACGGAATCCGTCTATCACTGGAATGACGCGGAATACCTCGGGGAGAGAAAGAGAGGGCCCGGCCTCGCGTCGCGGCCCGTATCGATCCTCGAATGCTCTCTCGAGGCGTGGCGGAGGAAGGAAGAGGATCCCGGAAAAGCCGACTACCGCTATCTGGCGATGCGCATCGCCGCCCACGTCCGCAAGATGGGCTTCACCCACGTCGAGCTCCGTCCCGTCATGGAATATGCGGACGAAGCTTCGGGAGGCTATCAGACCACCGGTTATTTCGCGCCCACGTCCCGCTACGGGAAGCCCGACGATTTCCGGTTTTTTGTCGACACCATGCACGGGTTCGGCATCGGCGTCATTCTCGACTGGACGCCCGCCGGCTTTTCCCCTGACACCGGCTTTCTCGCCAGCTTCGACGGCACCGGGCTCTACGAGCACATCGACCCGAAGCAGGGCGTGCACCCGGTCTTCGGAACGCGTCTCTTCAACCACGGGAGACCGGAGGTGCGGAGCTTCCTCCTGTCGGACGCCCTGTTCTGGATGAGGGAGTACCACGCCGACGGCCTCCGTCTGGACGGCTGCTCCACCATGCTGAGACTCGACTACGCCAGGGGAGGAGGGCAGTGGGTTCCCAATATTTACGGCGAATCCGAGAACCTGGAGGGCATGGAGTTTCTCCGGAGGCTCAGCGGCATTTTCCACCGCTCCTTCCCGGACGGGATTCTGATCCTGGAGGAGAGCGTGGACCAGCCGGACGTGACCGCGCCCTCCGAGGACGGCGGCCTCGGCTTTGATTTCAAGTGGAATCTTCATTTCACCCAGGACGTCCTGCGCTATCTGGCCATGGATTCACCGGGCAGAAGAAACGGCTCGGCCCTTCTGCAGAACGGGATGCTTCACAATTACCTTGACCGGTTTGTCATCTCCCTCTCCCGGGGAATCGGCTCCTTCGACCGGCACCGCTTCCTCGCGGGCGTCGACGGGACGGACCAGGCGCGCGCCGCTCTGGTGAGGGCCGTCTACGCCTATCTGTTCTGTCACCCGGGCAAGAAGCTGCTCGCGGACGGGGAGGTGTTCGGAACCGAGTACTTCGCGCGTCTTCTGTCCCTGTATCGGGACGAACCGGCGCTTTCCGCAGGCGACTACAGCGAGGCGGGCTTCGAGTGGATCAATACCATGGACACAGAGCACTCCGTTCTGGCGTTTCTGCGGAAAAACGGCGCGGAAACCGGGACGCTGCTTGTGACGTGCAATTTCTCCGACGAGTACCTTCCCGCCTGCCGCACCGGCGTGCCGTACCCGGGAAGATACAGGGAGATCCTGAACTCAGACGCCGCCTCCTTCGGCGGATCGGGGAAGGAGAATCCGGAGGAGACGTCGTCGGAATCCGTTCCCTGCGACGAACGGAGCGAGAGCATCGTTTTCCGGATCGCCCCCAGAAGCGCGGCCGTTTTCCGCTATCTTGGTAAGTGATATGAGACGGCTGATGATTCCGCTGCTCGTCCTGGCGGTCCTTCTGCAGGGATGCGGCCCGAAGCACGCGGCAAAAAAGACGAAGTCCGCCGCCTCCGGCACGACGACGATCACGCTGGCGGAGGAAAAATACGCGTTGATTCTTCCCAACGAAGAAAACGCCTACGACGACCTGGAGGCCGCCGGTTTTTCCGAGATCATGGAGAAGGCCAACAGAAACTACGTCGTCGAAAGACCCAGAGGCAGCTCCACCAAAGAGCAGAGACGCCTCGTGCAGGAGCTGATCGACGAGGAGGTCTCCTGCATCGCCATCGCCCCCAACGACGCAGGGGCGCTGGAGGACGTCCTGAAGTCCGCGATGGAGAAGGGCATCAGCGTGTGCTCCTTCGACAGACCCTCGACGCCGGAGTCCAGGGAGCTGTTCATCAACGCGACCAGCAATGAGAAGACGGCCGAGACCATGCTGGACTCCGTGCTGGAGCTGACGGGGGGAAGCGGCCAGTGGGCCGTCCTGACGTCCACGGCGGCAGCCGACCGACACAGCGGCTGGACCGACTCGCTGAGAGAACAGATGAAGAAGGAAGCCTACGCCGGCCTGGAGCTTCTTGAGATCGCCTACGGCAACGAGTCGGTCCGCATGTCCTATGACCAGACCAAGGCGCTTCTTCAGAATTATCCGGATCTCAAGGTGATCTGCTGCATGACGTCTGTCTGTCTTCCCGCCGCCTGCCGGGCGGTGCGCGACGCCGGCTCGGACGTGCGGCTGACGGGCTTCGGCCTGCCGTCGGAGATGAAGGAATACACCGGGGATGACGCCGAGTGCCCGTTTTTCTTCCTGAGGAATCCGCACGACGTCGGCATGCTGACGGCCTGCGTATCGGTGGCCCTCCATGAGAACCAGATCACCGGCGCGATGGGAGAATCCTTCCGCACCCAGGAGCTGGGGACCTTCGAGGTCACGAAGGCCGCCGACGGCGGCACGGAGGTCGTGGTCGGCTCTCCCTACAGATTCAGCAGGGACAATATCGAATACTGGGCGAAATTCTTTTAGTTCCATCTGACTTCGGAAAGGAGGAAAGCAAATGCACAACGAACCTTATATGAGACATGAGGACGTTCTGAAGAAGGTGAAGCTGATCACGGTGATCGTCGCCGCCGCCTTTACGGCCCTGGGCATCACCCTCATCATGTTCCCGAACGAAATGCAGACCATCATGGGCTTCGTCATCGGGATCGGCGCCATCGCCGTCGGCGCGTACAGGATCTATATCTTTTTCCGCCGTCAGAACGAGGTGAGCATTATCGCCACGGATCTTTTCCTCGGCGTTCTCTGCGTCATCGCGGGCATTGCGTTCATCGCGCGCCACAGCGACGTTCCGCGCTATGTGGTGTTCGTCTACGGGATATTCCTGATCGGGGGCTGCATCATCAAGCTCCAGAACGCCATCGACCTCTTCCACGTCGGGATGTACCGCTGGTGGATCGTACTGGTTCTCGCCGCCGTCTCCGCGGTGATGGCGGGAATCCTGCTGATCAGGCCGGCCGCGGTCGAGGGGACGTTCTCGATTCTGTCCGGCATCTTCCTGCTGTATGACGGGATCTCCGGATTTGTCACGGTCTTCCTCAGCGAGATGACCTTCCGCAGGATCAGGAAGGGCATTCCCGTCGGGAAACCCGCCCCCAGGCCGGCGCCGGAGCAGCCCTCCGGTCCCGTGCCCCCTGCGCCGGCGCCGGAGCAGGCGCGCAGCATCACGGACGACGATCCCTTCGCGCCCGGCGTGATGCAGGCGGAAAGCGGCGCGCCGCCTTCCCCGGCTCCCCAGAGCGGTCCGGCTCAGCAGGCGATGCGTTTTGACCCCGAGACGGGCGAGAGGCTGGACCACGGCCAGTGACGGAAGGAAGGGGAATCCCGGTCAGGGGATTCATGACGGGGATTTATGTGACACAATTTCTACGGACAAAGAAAAGGAGCGGAAATGGCTGAAAACTGTAATCATGACTGCAGCAGCTGCGGAGAAGCATGTGCTGAGCGGGATCCCAGAAGCTTCCTCGCGGAGCCGAACAAGGGATCGAACATCAAAAAGGTGATCGGAATCGTCAGCGGGAAGGGCGGCGTCGGCAAATCCATGGTGACGTCCCTCCTCGCGGTGGGCGCTCTGTGCGGCGGAAAACGCGCGGGCATCCTGGACGCGGACATCACCGGCCCGTCCATTCCGAGAATCTTCGGAATCGAGGGGACGCACATCCTCGGAAACGAGAACGGACTGGTTCCCGCCGCCACCTCCACGGGCATCAGCGTCATGTCCATCAACCTTCTTCTTCCGAACAGCGATGATCCCGTCATCTGGCGGGGACCCATCATCGCCGGCACGGTGAAGCAGTTCTGGACGGAGGTATCCTGGGGGGATCTCGACTGTCTGTTCGTCGACATGCCGCCGGGAACCGGCGACGTCCCCCTGACGGTCTTTCAGTCCCTGCCGGTGGACGGCATCATCGTGGTCACGTCGCCCCAGGACCTCGTCTCGATGATCGTCGGAAAAGCCGCGAAGATGGCTTCCGCCATGAACATCCCGATTCTGGGGCTGGTGGAAAACATGAGCTGGATCGAGTGTCCGGACTGCGGCAGGAAGATCATGCTCTTCGGCGAGAGCGGAGCCGCCTCCGTCGCGGAGAAGTACGGCATCGCCCGGACGGCGTCCCTTCCCGTCCTGCCGAAGCTGGCGTCGCTCTGTGACGCCGGCCGGATCGAGGACGTCGAACCGGAGACCGCGGGCATCGTGTACGACCTGATCCGGGACGTCATCTGAGCGGACGGAGGACCCGGGCGTCATCTGAGCGGACGGAGGATCCGGGAAGCTCTCACGGGACACAGGGGAAAGCAGCAGGGAATTTCAGCCGTATCACGGACGGCTCCGCGAGGTTTATTTCGTGAAGTTTTGAAATTTCCTGTTGCTTTTATCGAAATAATGTGTATAATTGTAAAAGTGGCCTGCCGATGTGGCTCAGTTGGTAGAGCAGCGCATTCGTAATGCGCAGGTCATCGGTTCGAGTCCGATCATCGGCTGGAGCGGGAATCCCTGTAGATCAGGGGTTCCCGTTTTTTTTCGCGGCGGGGCCGCGGGGGCCGCGCCGTCCCTGCCCGTGAAAAAAAGATTTTTAAAAAGACCCGAAATTGTGCAAGATGCCCGAAGCGCTGTTGACTGTTCCGCGGATTTTTTATACAATATATGCAATCGGAAGCAGCAGAAAACAGGAAAACAATTCCATTCAAACGCAGGAAGGGCTGATGAAGAGATGATTATCGGAAAGAGCATTCAGAGAGTCGACGCGCACGACAAGGCGACCGGCAGAACGAAGTACGCCGACGATCTCTGCGACCGCGGCGCGCTCATCGCCAAGGTTCTTCACGCAAGTATCGGCCACGGCTTCGTCAAGTCGGTGGACACCTCCGAGGCGGAGAAGATCCCGGGCGTCGTGAAGATTGTCACGTGCTTTGACGTCCCGGAGAACTATTTCCCGACGGCAGGGCATCCCTGGTCCACCGATCCCGGACATCAGGACGTGAAGGACCGCCTGCTTCTCACGAAGCACGTCCGCTATTACGGCGACGACGTCGCGGCCGTCGTGGCGGAGGACGAGATTTCCGCCATGCAGGCCGTCAGCGCCATCCGGGTGGAATACGAGGAGCTCCCCGTCGTCCTGGACGCGCAGGAGGCCATGAAGGAAGGAGCTCCCCAGCTCCACGAGAGATTTCCCGGCAACGTCCTGGCCCACACGGATATCCGGAGAGGCGATTACAGCGAAGCCGTAAAGGAACCGGGCCTGGTACGGGTGGAGGGCTGGTACGACACGCCCACCGTGCAGCACTGTCACATCGAAAACGCCGTCTGCTTCGCGTACGAGGAGAACGGGAGGATCGTCGTCGTGGCGTCGACGCAGATCCCTCACATCGTCCGCCGCGTCGTGGGCCAGGCCCTCGGCGTCCCCTGGGGCAACGTCCGGGTGATCAAGCCCTATATCGGCGGCGGCTTCGGAAACAAGCAGGACGTACTGTACGAGCCGCTGTGCGCCTACCTGTCCACCCAGGTGGGAGGAAGGCTCGTCAAGCTCGAATGCACAAGGGAGGAGACCTTCCGGAACAACAGGGTCCGCCACGCCATCCGGAGCCACATCATAAGCTGGCTCCGGCCCGACGGAACCATCGTCGCCAGAAAGCTGGAGTGCTGGTCCAACCAGGGCGCCTACGCCTCCCACGGACACGCCATCGCCGCCAAGGGAATGGGGGCCTTCCCCCAGCTGTATCCCTGCGACAACGTCGAGTGCGACGCCTGGACGGTGTTTACGAACCGGCAGCCGGCCGGCGCGATGCGCGCCTACGGCATGCCCCAGGCGATCTTCGCCGTCGAGGCCCACTCGGAGGACATCTGCGTGAAGCTGGGGCTGGATCCGATGAAATGGCGCCTCGACCATCTGATGCCGGTGGGATACGTGGACGCGTTCTCAAAGAACGAGCAGTACTATGACTCCTTCCGCCAGACCCTCGAGAAGGGCATGGCGTACATGGATTATGAGAAGAAACGCCGGGAATACGCGGATCAGACCGGACCCGTGCGCCGCGGCATCGGCTTCGCCCCGTTCTGGTACAACACGGCCGTCTGGCCCATTGCCCTCGAGACGGCGGCCTGCCGCATGATCGTCAATCAGGACGGCTCGGTCCAGGTCCAGGTGGGCGACACCGAGATCGGACAGGGCGCGGACACGGCCTTCACCCAGATGGCGGCCCAGACCCTCGGGCTTCCCTTCGGCATGGTCCACATCATGTCCTGCCAGGATACGGATATCACTCCCTTCGGGACCGGCGCCTACGCCTCCAGACAGTCCTACGTGACGGGCATGGCGATCCGCGCCACGGCCGAGGAGCTGAGGGACAAGATTCTCGACACGGCGTACCGCTACACGCGGATGCAGCCGTATCTCATGGACATCGTCGACGGCAACATCGTCCGCACGACGGACGGCAGAGTGCTGATGTCCATGGGCGAGCTGGCGACGACCGCCCTCTACGACCGGGAGAACAGCATCCATCTCACCGCCGAGAAGACGACGATGACCAAGAGCAACGCCTACAGCTTCGGCTGCGGCTTTGCCGAGGTGGAGGTGGACATCCCCATGTGCAAGATCCGGATCCTTAAGATCATCAACGTCCACGACTGCGGCACGCTGATCAACCCGGAGCTCGCGAAGGCCCAGGTACAGGGCGGCATGAGCATGGGAATCGGCTACGCCCTGTCCGAGAAGATGATTTACGACGAAAAGACCGGAAAGCTTCTGAACGGCAATCTGCTCGACTACAAGCTGTCCACCTTTATGGACCATCCGCACCTGGAGGCTCAGTTTGTCGAGAACGCCGAGCCCACCAGCGCCTACGGGACCAAGGCTCTCGGGGAGCCGCCCGTCATCCCGGTCGCGCCGGCCGTCCGCAACGCCGTGCTGCAGGCGACGGGCGTCGCGTTCGATCAGCTTCCGATCGATCCGCACCAGATGTTCGTAAAATTCACCGAAGCAGGCCTGATCTGAAAGGGGAAAACCGGTATGTACGATATCAAAGCACTGTATGAGGCATCGTCCGTCGAGGACGCCGTCCGGCTTCTCCTCGAGCATCCGGAGGCGGTGGTCATCGCCGGAGGATCGGACGTTCTGATCAAAATACGCGAGGGAAGACTCGCGGGAAAAGAGCTTGTAAGCATCTACGGCCTCGACGGGCTGAGGGGCGTCGTCAGGGACGGGGAAGACGGCAGCATCCGCATCGGCTCGCTGACGTCCTTCTCGCACATTCACGCGGATCCGCTCATCCGCAGGCACATCTCCGTTCTCGCGGACGCCGTCAACATGGTGGGCGGGCCGCAGATCCGGGCGATCGGCACCATCGGGGGCAATACCTGCAACGGCGTCACCTCGGCGGACTCCGCCTCCACGCTCTTCGCCTACGACGCGCTGATCGAGCTTACGGGTCCTGACGGGAAGCGGATTCTTCCTATCGAAGAGTTCTATCTCGGCCCGGGCAAGGTCGATCTCCGCCCGGGAGAAATCCAGACGCACATCATCATTCCGAAAAAATCCTACGCGGGATACAAGGGACACTACATCAAATACGGGATGAGAAACGCGATGGAGATCGCCACGACGGGCTGCTCTGTCAATGTGAAGCTGTCCCGCGACAAGAAGGAGATACGCGATATAAGGATCGGCTACGGCGTCGCGGGCCCCGTCCCGATGCGGGCGAAAAAGACCGAGGAGACGGCGGCCGGAAGAAGCGTCAGCCGCGAGACGGCGGAGCTGATCGGAAAAACGGTCCTGGAGGACGTCAATCCCAGAAACAGCTGGAGAGCGTCGAAGGACTTCCGGCTGCATCTTTGCAGCACCATGGCGATGCGGGCCTTCGAGGAGGCGGTCAGAAAGGCAGGAGGTGAGATCAGTGGCTGAAGACACCAGGCAGTTCAAGCAGGTCACCTGCACGATCAACGGGAAAAAGCGGACCACCATCGTGGACGTCAGGGCGTCGCTGACCGATATGCTCAGAAACGACTACCGCCTGACCTCCGTCAAGAAGGGGTGCGAGGTCGGAGAGTGCGGCGCCTGCACGGTCATCATCGACGGGGAGTGCTTCGACTCCTGCATCTATCTGGCGGTGTGGGCCGACGGAAAGGACATCACCACCCTGGAGGGCCTGGAGGGGCCGAACGGGGAGCTGTCCGATATCCAGAAGGCCTTTATCGACGAGACGGCGATCCAGTGCGGCTTCTGCAGCCCCGGCTTCATCCTCACGGCGAAGGAGATCCTGGCTTCCGGAAAGCTCTACACCGACGACGAGCTGAGAAAGCTGCTGTCGGGCCATCTCT
>CACYDL010000016.1 GCA_902773195.1 uncultured Lachnospiraceae bacterium | reverse complement strand
CCGGCGTGCGCGTCATGGGGCGAGTTCCCGAACTATGAGGTGAGGGGAGAAGTTTTCAAGAATTATGTCAGGGAAAAGATCTAAAAGATTTCGGAGACAGGTCGGGAGGCGGATTGCGGCAGTGATCCTTGCCGTTCTTGCCGTCGTCCTGTTTTTCGCGGTTTTCCGGCTCAGGACCGTCGTCGTGTCCGGGAATATCCACAGCGCCCCCTCCGAGATCACGGAGATCCTTCTGCAGAGACCCGTCCTCGGGAACACGCTGCTGACGATGCTTCTCAACAACGGCAGGAGGGTGGAAGGAGAAGGCTTCGCGGACCGGCTGAAGGTCACCGTCACGGGCCGAGACAGCGTGCGCGTCGTCGTGGAGGAGAGGCCCTTCGTCGGAAGGGTGGAATCCGGAGGCGTCTGGTATTACTTTGACACGTCGGGGGAGGTGCTCGCCTCTTCCGCCTCGCCCCTCGGCGGGGACGGCATTCCTCCGGTGGAGGGCCTGGAGCTTCTGGCGGAGGCGGAGACCATGAGGTATCTGCCCATCACGAACACGAAGATTTTTTCGATGCTGGGGATGCTGAAGAACCGGATCGACGTCAGGGAGGAGATGATTCCCGACAAGGTCGTGTTCGGCAGCGACAGTGCCATGACGCTTGTGTACGGGAGCGTAAAGGTTCTGATGGGGAGCGGAGAAAAGCTCGAGATGAGGCTGCGGGAGCTGTCCGGAGTGATCGACGAGCTGAAAGCGGGCTACAGCGGGACGCTCCATCTCGAGAATTACGACGGCTCCCAGAACGGGCTGATTTTTGATCCCACCTCGTGAGATTTTAAAAAAAAATCTTGATAAAAGCCTTTAAACACTATATCATTACTTTATGTTGACTCATTGTGCGATCCGCGCAATTCTATATATTATGTTCCGGACAGAGGAAAGAAGGAGGACACCTTGTTAGAAATTACTTCCAACGAGCTCGAGTCTGAGGCTCGAATCATAGTGGTCGGCGTCGGCGGCGCCGGCAATAACGCGGTCAACCGCATGGTCGATGAGACTATCGGCGGCGTTGAATTTGTGGGAGTCAATACCGACAAGCAGGCGCTTTCGATGTGCAAGGCCCCGACGATCGTCCAGATCGGCGAGAAGGTCACCAAGGGACTCGGCGCCGGTGCCAAGCCTGAGATCGGAGAACAGGCAGCGACCGAGAGCTCCGAGGAGATCAAGCAGACTCTGTCAGGAGCGGACATGGTCTTTGTCACCTGCGGTATGGGCGGCGGAACCGGAACGGGCGGCGCGCCCGTGGTCGCGAGCATCGCGAAGGAGCTCGGCTGCCTCACGGTCGGCGTCGTCACGAAGCCCTTCCGCTTCGAGGCGAACAAGCGCATGGAGAACGCCCTCCGCGGCATCGACAAGCTGTCCCAGAACGTGGACACCCTGATCGTGATCCCCAATGACCGGCTCCTTGATATCGTCGACAGAAGAACGACGATGCCGGAGGCCCTCAAGAAGGCGGACGAAGTACTGCAGCAGGCCGTGCAGGGAATCACGGACCTGATCAATCAGCCCGCTCTGATCAACCTCGACTTCGCGGACGTCCAGACTGTCATGACCAACGGCGGCATCGCCCACATCGGTATCGGTGAGGCGAAGGGCGACGACAAGGCCCTCGAGGCGGTCCAGCAGGCGGTCGCCAGCCCGCTGCTCGAGACCTCGATCCAGGGCGCCAGAAACGTCATCATCAATATCCGCGGGGATATCTCCCTCATGGACGCCAACGACGCGGCGAGCTACGTCCAGCAGATGGTGGGCGACGAGGCCAACATCATTTTCGGCGCGATGTATGACGACTCCGAGGTGGACGCCTGCAAGATCACCGTGATCGCGACGGGCCTCCAGGACAGCGAGAAGAAGAGCAAGGAAGAGAGCAAGTCGTCCTCGAGGACGCAGGACCGCGTCCGCACGCAGCCGATGCCCACCTTCCGCAGCTTCTCGAATCCGGACTTCCTGAATCAGACGCCTCCGAGGGTTCAGACGGCCCCGATGTCCCTGCAGCAGCCGAAGGTTCAGAGCACGGTGGAAAAGCGGGATATTCAGATCCCGGATTTCCTTAAGAACAGGAATCGCTGATGAAATGTCCCTACTGCGGCAATCCGGATACCCGGGTCGTGGATTCCCGTCCGGTCGATGACAATTCCTCGATCCGGCGCAGGAGAGTCTGCGACGACTGCGGGAAGCGCTTCACCTCCTATGAGAGAGTGGAGACCGTTCCGTTGGTTGTCATCAAAAAAGATAAAAACAGAGAACTGTTTGACCGCTCCAAGATCGAGTCGGGCGTACTTCGCGCGTGCCACAAGAGGCCGATTTCCGCCCAGCAGATTCACGACCTTGTGGACTCCGTCGAGACGGAGGTCTACAATTTCGGAGAGCGGGAGATTCCCAGCACCAAGATCGGCGAGATGGTGATCTCACGGATCAAGGATCTGGACGCGGTGGCCTACGTGAGGTTCGCCAGCGTCTACCGGGAATTCAAGGACGTGGAGACGTTCATGGAGGAGCTGAAGACGTTTCTCCAGTGACGCTCCGGCCGGAGCGGGACTCCGGTTTACGATGAGACGGGAAAGCCGTCCGCGCAGGCGGGCGGCTTTTTTTCGTGGGAGAGAAAATGGGCGCGGCGGAAACTCTGCACGACATCTTTCCTCATGTATGGTATAATATCTGGATAACGGGCCGGGGACGGTCAGGCTCCCCGCGCCTTCGGAGTGCCTGCCGTTTCGGAAAAAACGTCTGTATTCCCCGGCCCCGGCACACTGACAATACTTGAATCGGAGGGAGACATGAGAAGGGTACTTCTGAAACTGAGCGGAGAAGCGCTGGCGGGAGAGAAGAAGACCGGCTTCGACGAGGAGACCGTGAAGGGCGTCGCCGGCCAGGTGAAGGAGATGCTGAAGGAGGGGATCCAGATCGCCATCGTCATCGGCGGCGGAAACTTCTGGCGGGGCCGCTCCTCAAACGCCATCGACAGGACCAAGGCCGACCAGATCGGCATGCTCGCGACGGTGATGAACTGCATCTATGTGTCCGAGATATTCCGCTCCTGCGGGATGAAGACGAAGGTGATGACCCCGTTCCAGGTCGGCGCCTTCACGGAGCTGTTTTCCAAGGACGCCGCCGTGAGCGCTCTTGAGAGCGGAAGCGTGGTATTCTTTGCGGGAGGCACCGGCCATCCCTATTTCTCCACGGATACGGGCGTCGTTCTCCGGGCCGTGGAGATGGAGGCGGATGAGATCCTGCTCGCTAAGGCCGTGGACGGCGTCTACGACAGCGATCCCAGGACGAATCCCGACGCCAGGAAATACGACGAGATCACCATCGACGAGGTGGTGGCGCAGGGCCTGGGCGTCGTCGACGGCGCCGCGGCGGTCATTGCCAAAGAGAACCGGATGCCGATGCTGGTTTTCGGCCTCGCGGGAAAGGACAGCATTCTGAACGCCGCGAGGGGAACGGTGGAAGGCACGAGGGTGACGGTGTCCGGCTGACAGGGCGAGGCCGGGTCCCCGGATTTGCAGGATACGGCGCCTTTTGCCGGGCGGCCGGTTTTATAGCAGAGGAGCGGAAGCATGTTCCCGGATACGAGAGCAGGAGGGTTCCATGCTTCGCATCCGGAAACAGTAAGTCACATTCGGAATCTGAATTCCGGGAGGAGGTCTTATTTATGAGCGAGAGATCCAAAGTTTACGAAGACAAGATGGAGAAGAGCCTTAAGAACCTGGAGAATGAGCTTCAGTGGATCCGTGCCGGCCGTGCCAATCCGCATGTTCTTGACAAGATCACCGTGGATTACTACGGTTCTCCGACCGGGATCCAGCAGGTCGCCAACGTGCAGGTCCCCGAGGCGAGAATGATCACCATCTCCCCCTGGGAGCCGAAGATGGTCAAGCCGATCACCAAGGCGATCCAGATGTCGGATATCGGCATCAATCCCAGCGACGACGGACACGTCATCCGCCTCGTGTTCCCGGAGCTCACCGAGGAGCGCAGAAAGCAGCTGGTCAAGGACGTGAAGAAGAAGGGCGAAGCCGCCAAGGTCGCGGTCCGCAACATCCGCCGGGACGGCAACGACCAGCTCAAGAAGCTGAAGAAGTCGGAGGAAGTCTCCGAGGACGAGATCGCCGACGAGGAGGACATCCTTCAGAAGGCGACGGACCGGTACGTCAAGAAGATCGACGAGATGATCGATGTCAAAACAAAGGAGCTGATGACGATCTGATGAAACGGATATCGGTTCTGGGATCGACGGGGTCGATCGGGACGCAGACGCTGGACGTGGCGCGGATGCATCCCGACCGGCTGAAGGTCGCTGCCATCGGGTGCGGCGGCCGGATCGACCTGCTGGAGAAGCAGGCGCGGGAGTTTCGTCCGGAGATGGCGGCCGTGTACAGCGAAGAGGCCGCCTCTGAGCTGAGGACGCGCCTGGCGGATACGGACGTCAAGGTTGTCTCCGGGATGGAGGGCCTCATCGAGATGTGCGCCCTGCCGTCCGCGGATGTGGTTGTGACGGCGATCGTCGGAATGATCGGAATCAGGCCCACCATCGCGGCGATGGAGGCCGGCAAGGATATCGCCCTTGCCAACAAGGAGACCTGCGTGACGGCAGGTCATATTATCATGCCGCTGGCCGCGCGGCTCGGCGTCAGGATCCTGCCGGTGGATTCGGAGCACTCCGCGATCTTTCAGGCGCTCCAGGGCCGCGGGGACTCCCGCATCCGGAGAATTCTCCTGACGGCCTCGGGCGGTCCGTTCCGGGGGCGCACGAAGGAGCAGCTGAGGTCGGTGACCGTGGAGGACGCCCTCGCGCATCCCACGTGGTCGATGGGACCGAAGATCACGGTGGATTCCGCCACGATGGTCAACAAGGGGCTCGAGGTGATCGAGGCCTGCCGGCTGTTCGACGTCTCCCCCGATCAGGTCGAGGTCGTGATCCAGCCCCAGAGCGTCATTCACTCCGCCGTGGAGTACGAGGACTGCTCGGTGATTGCCCAGATGGCGGTGTCCGATATGAGGATCCCGATACAGTACGCCCTGACGTGGCCGGACCACCTGCCGTCGCCGGCGAAACCGCTGGATTTCAGGGCCCTTCGCTCGATCGAGCTGGACGTTCCCGACACCTCGAACCTGCGGGGACTTCCCCTGGCCTATGAGGCGGTCAGGGCGGGAGGCTCCATGACCGGCGTGTTCAACGCCGCGAACGAGTGGGCCAACGCCGCCTTCCGCGCGCGCAGAATCGGATTCTGCGATATCTACGAAGTCATTGAGGACATGATGGGACGGCATCAGGTGGTGGAGAATCCCGGCGTGGAGGAGATCCTTGCCCTCCAGTCCGAGATCAACGCCCTTTGTGAGGAACGATATGGATAAACAGCTTGCGTCACAGCTTCTGGAGAAGATGCTTTTGTGCCGGAAATTTGAGGAGAACGTGCAGTATTACTTCTCGCTCGGCATGATTCACGGGACAACGCACCTGGGGATCGGCGAGGAGGCGGCCAGCGCGGGGACCTGCCTGGCCCTGCGGCCCGGCGACGACATGTTCGCGACCCACAGGGGGCACGGGGCCTCTATTTCCAAGGGCGTCGACGTCAACGGCATGATGGCGGAGATCTTCGGCAAGGCCACCGGCGTCTGCAAGGGACACGGCGGCTCCATGCACATCGCCGACAAGAGCGTCGGCGCGATGGGGACGAACGGCATCGTCGGGCCCTCCGCGGCGCTCGCCTGCGGCGCGGCCTTCGCCCACAGGCACCGGGGGGAGGACGCGGTGTCTCTGGCGTTTTTCGGAGACGGCGCGACAAACGAGGGCATTTTCCACGAGTCCATGAACCTGGCATCCGTCTGGCGGCTGCCGGTGCTTTTTGTCTGTACGAACAACCTCTACGGCATGAGCACCCATATCTCGAAGGTGATGCGGGACACCAACATCGCGGACCGGGCGATTCCATACGGAATGCGGTCCTGGACGGTGGACGGAAACGACGCCGAGGAGGTGTGGAACACGGTGACCGAGGCGAGAGAATACACGTCGTCCACGTCCGAGCCTTCTTTGATCGTCGAAAACACGTACCGCATCTCCGGACACAGCAAGTCCGACGGAAACCAGTACCGCACGAAGGAGGAGATCAGCTACTGGAAGCAGCTGGATCCCATCGCGCTGCACAAAAAGAAAGTGCTCTCGCGCGGTCTCATGACAGAGGAGGAGATCGCCGCGCTGGAGAAGAAGACGGACGAGATCCTGGAAAAAGCCGTCAGGTTCGCGATCGACAGCCCCTATCCGAAGTTGGAGGATATCTACGAAGATGTCTACGCAGAATGAGATAACATACGCACAGGCGGTCCGCGACGCGATGCGCGAGGAGATGATGAGGGACGACGGCGTCGTTCTCATGGGGGAGGATATCGGCGTCTACCGCGGCGCGTTCGGAGTGACGCAGGAGATGTACAGGGAATTTCCCGGGAGAGTGATCGACACCCCGATCTCCGAGGCCGGTTTTGTGGGCTGCGCCATCGGCGCCGCCCTCTCCGGCATGCGGCCGATCGTCGAGATCATGTTCTCGGACTTCATGAGCGTCTGCTGGGACATGATCCTGAATCAGGCCCCGAAGATGCATTTCATGTTCGGGGGAGAACTCAGCGTCCCCCTGGTGATCCGCACGGCCTCCGGCTGCGGGACGGGGGCGGCGGCCCAGCACTCCCAGTCCCTCGAGGCGATGCTGTGTCACATCCCCGGTCTGAAGGTGGTGGTCCCGTCCACGCCCTACGACGCGAAGGGACTTCTGAAATCGGCGGTCAGGGACAACAATCCCGTCATCTTCCTGGAGCAGAAGCTTCTGTACCGGACCAGGGGGATCGTGCCTGACCACGACTACACGATACCGCTGGGCAAGGCGGACATCAAGAGAATCGGAACGGACTGCACCCTGGTGACCTACGGAAGGATGACCCAGGTCTGCCTGAAGGCCGCGGAGATTCTCGCGGGGGAGGGGATCAGCGCCGAGGTGATCGACCTGCGCACCCTTCTTCCCATGGACCGGAATACGGTGACCGCGTCCGTGAGAAAGACGAAGCATGTGCTGATCGTCCACGAGGCGGTCAGAACCGGCGGACTGGCCGGGGAGATCGCGGCGTCCATCGCCGAGTCGGACGCGTTCTATTACCTCGATTCGCCGATCCGGAGGCTGTGCGCGGAGGACGTCCCCGTGCCGTTTTCCCCCGTCCTCGAGAAGGGCGTGCTTCCCGATGAGACGAAGATCTGCGGGGCGGTTCGTGAGATGGTCGGATAAGGGGCGGAGCTATGGCATTCATCAAGGCTACACCATACGCGAGGAAGATCGCGAAGCAGTATCACATTGATCTGGCCGCCGTGACGCCGACGGGCCCGGGGGGCGCCGTGACGGAGAAGGACGTCGTGCGCGCCAGGCAGGGCCGCCAGAGGACCCGGGAGGTTCCTGTGACGCCTCTCGCGGAGAGAATCGCCAGAGAGCTGGGGATCGACATCGGTTCCGTCCGCGGAACCGGCATCGGAGGAAAAATCAGCAAGGCGGACGTGCTGCACGCCGCGGGGAGGAAGGAGACCGACCTTCTGCCCGGCGAGCTCAGCCAGCCCATGAACAGCATGAGGCGCGCGATCGCCGCCGAGATGATCGAAGCGGCCCGCGTTCCGACGGTCACGGTGACGACCAAGGTCGACGTCACGGAGCTGCTGGAGCGGCGTCTGCGGCACAACAGCCGTGAGGGCACGCACTATACCGTCAACGACCTGATCCTCGCGGCGTGCGCGAAGGCTCTCGCCAAGAACAGACGGCTGCTGTGCTCCTTCGCGGGGGACAGCATCATCTACAAGAGCGACATCAACATCGGCATGGCGGTCTCCCTCGACGAGGGCCTGCTGGTGCCGGTGATCCGGGACGCCGACGCGCTGTCCACGGATGAGATCGCGGAGAAGGCCCACGAGCTGGCGAGGCGCGCCAGAACTCACAAGCTTTCGCCGGACGAATGCACGGGTTCGGTCTTCACGGTGACCAACATGGGAATGTTCGGCGTGGAGGCGTTCACGCCGATGCTGCATCTCCCGAACGCCGCGATTCTCGGCGTCTGCTCGGTCTACGAGGGGTGTGCCGTGAGGGACGGGGCGGTCGAGGCAAGAAAGCTCATGCACATCTGCCTCACCTTCGACCACAGGGTTCTCGACGGCGCCGACGCCGCGAAGTTCAATCTTTCGGTCAGGGAATATCTCGAGAACCCGGACAGCCTGATCAGTGACGGAAAAGCGGAGTAACGGAAATGGCGAAAGAAGTATTTATGCCGAAAGCCGGCATGGATATGCACGAAGGAAAGATCATACGCTGGCTGGCGGAGACGGGCAGCCGGGTCAGACAGGGGGAGCCTCTCCTCGAGATCGAGACGGACAAAGTCTCGATGGAGGTGGAATCTCCCGCGGACGGCGTACTCCTCTGCAAATATTTTGACGACGGGGCGGTCGTCCCGGTCGTGACGATCATCGGCTACATCGGCGAGGAGGGCGAGCAGGTCCCCGACAGACCGTCCATGGCGGGAGGCCTGGAGAGGGCCGGCGACGAGGAGCTCAGACAGAGGGCGGCCATCGACCGGACGGCGAAGGAATACGAGTACCGGATCGCCGTGATCGGGGCAGGTCCCGCGGGATACACGGCCGCGCTCCGGGCGTCGGGAATGGGAAAGAAGACGGTCCTGTTCGAAAAGAGCGACGTCGGCGGTATCGGCGTCAACTGCGGGAGCATCCCGATGAAATCCTACGTCCGGACCGCCAGAATGATCGAGGACATCCAGCGGGCCCCCTCGAGGGGCATCCATCTGGATCTGTCGGAAATGAGCGTCGACGCCGGGGAAGTCCGCCGGTGCAGCGAGGACACCGTCAGCACGATCCGCGGTGAGCTGGAGGAGAAGCTCCGGAGCAACGGGGTCGAGATCGTGCGGGAGGAAGCCGCCCTGATCGGAAGACATCACATCAGGGCAGGCAGGAAGACCTACCGGGCCGAGAATATCATCCTCTGCTGCGGCTCCGTGCCGCGCAGACTGGACGTGCCCGGCATCGATCAGCCGGAGATCGTCGGTCCCGAGGACATGTTCCGCCTGGACCGCTTCCCGGAGAGGCTGGCCGTGATCGGAGGCGGCGTGATCGGCTGCGAGATGGCGGCGGCGTGGAGCCGGTTCGGGACACAGGTCACGATCATCGAGCAGCAGGAGGTGCTGGTTCCGACCTTTGATCTGGACATCTCCCGCGAGATCGAAAGATCCTTCCGGCAGCACGGCGTCAGGGTCGTCACCGGGGGGAAGGTGGAGGAATTCGCGAGAAAGGACGGGAAACCGGAGGTCGTCCTGAACGACGGCACGGAGATACCCGCGGATATTGTTCTGCTGGCGGTCGGCAGGCAGCCGGAGCTGAACTGCCTGGGCGTCCTCAGGGACCAGCTCGACTACGAGCGCGGCAAGATCATGACGGACGAGTACTGCAGGACGAATCTCGACAACATCTACGCCTGCGGCGACATCACAAACCGCAGCATTCTGGAGCATTCCGCCATAAGGATGGGGGACGCCGCGGCGTCCACCGCCTGCGGGACGCCGAAAGCCGTCAGGCTGAACCGTGCGCCGCTCTGCCTCTACACCATACCGGAGGCCGCCAGTATCGGAATGACGGAGCTCCAGGCCTCCAGGCAGGGGGAGATCCTCGTCGGAAGATGCCCGTTCTCCGCCAACGGACGGGCGGCCGCGTCGGGAGAGACGGACGGCTTTGTCAAGGTAATCGCCGACAAGGGCTACGGCGAGATCCTCGGCGTCCACATGGTCGGCACCTTCGCCACGGAGATGATCGTCGAGGCGAAGACCATGATGGACATGGAGATCACGGCCTACGAGGTGGCGGAAATCATGCATCCGCACCCCACGTGGTCCGAGGCGTTTATGAAGGCCTGCGCGGCGGCGATCGGAGACGATCTGTGACGGGATCCGCGGCACACACGGCGCCGGCCTCCGGCGCGGCAAAGGAGAAAAATCGGCTATGAAAACAAGGATAATCAGCGGAGCGGTGCTGGTCGTGATACTCGTCGGCGTGCTGCTGGCGGGCGGTCCGGTGCTGCTGGCGGCGCTGCTGTTCTGCTCCGTCGTGGGAATGGGAGAGTTCTTCCGGGCGACCGGGACGGACACGACGAAAAAGGGGAAGAGGCCGGCCGTCGTGATCGCGGCGTACGTCTGCGCCTTTGCCTATTACCTCTCGGCGTACTTCCTGGAGAGCAGCTGGTGTCTGGCCGTGGCCGCGCTCTCGGTGACCGCGATTCTGGCCTGCTACGTACTCTCGTTTCCGGGAACTTCCTCCGGGCAGGCCGTCCACGCCTGCTTCGGCTTTTTCTACGTCGCGGTGATGCTCTGCTTCATCTACCTCATCCGCGCCGGAGAACACGGAAGGACGGTGGTCTGGCTGGTGTTCCTGTCCTCCTGGATCGCCGACACCTGCGCGTATTTTACGGGAAGGTTTCTGGGAAAGCATAAGATGGCCCCGGTGCTCAGCCCGAAGAAGACCGTCGAGGGCGCGGTCGGAGGGATCGCGGGTTCCGCCGTCTCCGGCGTCCTGTTCGCCCTGATCGTCGAGCACGGAAGCTTTCTGTGGCAGTTCGCCCTGATCTGCGGGGCGGGGGCCGTGATCTCCATCTTCGGCGATCTGGCCGCGTCCGCCATCAAGAGAGACAACGACATCAAGGACTACGGCAGTCTGATACCGGGGCACGGAGGCATTCTGGACCGGTTTGACAGCGTGATTTTTACGGCTCCTGTGATCTATTTCCTTTCGCTGGCATTGATCGGAGCCGGTATTTAAGGAGAACGTCTGATTTGAAGTGGATCATTGCCATACTTATCTTTTCGCTGCTGGTCATCTTCCATGAGTTCGGCCACTTCCTGGCTGCGAAGCTGAACGGAGTGGAGGTGGAGGAGTTTTCACTCGGCTTCGGGCCCCGCCTGCTTTCCGTGAAAAAGGGAGAGACGAGGTATTCGCTGAAGCTTCTGCTGTTCGGCGGATCGTGCCGGATGAAGGGCATGCTGAACCTTGAGAGCGGAGAGGACGGCGGAGAGCGCGGGCCTGAGGAAGGTTCTTTTCTCGCGGCCTCCGTCGGAAGGCGGGCGGCCATCATCTTCGCCGGCCCCCTGTTCAATTTTATCCTGGCCTTCCTGTGTGCCGTGGTGGTGCTGTCAGTCGTGGGATACGATCCTGCCGAGGTCCTCTATGTGAAGGAGGGGAGCGCCGCCGCCCGGGCGGGGCTTGAGGCAGGGGACGTGATCACGGAATTCATGGGCTCCCGCGCGGATATCGGCCGGGACGTGGACAACTGGTTCGTCTTCCACGATCTCACCGGCGACACGGAGATCCGCCTGTCCTGGATCAGGGACGGGCAGAAGTACAGCGCGTCATTCTCACCGGACCTTGAGAAGCGGTACATGCTGGGAATCACCTATTATCTCGAGGACGCGGAGGCGGTGGCGGAGGCCGTCTCGCCCGGATCCCCGCTGGAAGAGGCCGGGGTCATGGCGGGAGACGTGATTACCTCCATCGACGGAACGGCGATTGCGGACGCCAAAGAGCTGAATGAGTATTTCGGCGCCCACCCCCTGGGGGAGGAAGAGGTGCGTCTCGGGCTGCGAAGAGGCAGTGAAAGCTATGAGGTAAGCGTCCTGCCCGTGAGCAGGGAACAGGTGAATCTGGGATTCTCCTACAATCTGGGCCGGGTCAGGACCTCCGCGCGGGGGGTGCTGAAGTACGCCCTGATTGAGCTGAGGTACTGGATCGTGACGACCGTGAAGTCCGTGGCCTCGCTTTTCACCGGGCGCTTTTCGGTCAACGACCTGTCCGGCCCCGTCGGAGTCGTGGATATCGTGGGGACCACCTACGAGGAATCCCGGTCCGAAGGCCCCCTCATGACCTGGATGAATATGCTGAATCTCATCATCCTGCTTTCGGCCAATCTCGGGGTGATGAATCTTCTTCCCATACCGGCCCTCGACGGCGGCAGGCTCGTGTTCCTGCTCTATGAGGCCGTCTTCGGGAAGCCCGTCAACCGGGACGTGGAGGCGGGGATCCAGACCGTCGCGGCCGTGCTGCTGCTGATTCTTATGGTATATGTGATGTATCACGACATGACGAGAATGATACATTTCCCCTGAGTGAAAGAGCGTCCGCGACGTGTGCGCGGGCGCTTTTGCGCTGAAGGAACCTTTCCGCGATTGACAGAGAAGGAAGGGACGAAGAGGGAGCTGCGACGGAAGTGTCAGGGACATAAAAAAGACCCGGAAATCCGTGATTCGGATTTCCGGGTTTGTACTGCGGAAGGCGGGACTTGAACCCGCACGCTGTAGCCAGCACAAGATCCTTAGTCTTGCTCGTCTGCCAATTCCGACACTTCCGCGTTTCGCGGCTGAAGGGTATCTCCCTTCGAGCGAACAAGATTATTATATGCACGGGG
>CACYDL010000015.1 GCA_902773195.1 uncultured Lachnospiraceae bacterium | reverse complement strand
GAAGAGCGGAAGCAGAAAAGCGGAGGCGGAAGAGCGAAAGCGGAATACACGGCAGAGTTACGGCAAAAACAAACCGGACAGAAGAGGCGCGGCCTTTCCTGTCCGGTTTTTTCTGTTCATTGATTCTGTCAGGAGAGCATGAATTTCTCGATGATCTCCGCCACGCCGTCGTGGTCGCAGTCGCGCTCGGTGATGTAGTCCGCCGCGGCCTTCACCGCATCGGTGCCGTTGGCCATCGCGCAGCCGACGGCGGCCTCCGTGATCATGGAGAGATCGTTCTCGGAGTCTCCCGCGGCGATGGTATTCTCCATCGGGATTTCGAGGAGCGCGGCCAGCTCGTGCACGGCGGCTCCCTTTGAGATTCCCTTGCCGACAAACTCCAGCAGCTCGTTGGAGGAGTAGAAGGAGTCCACCCGGTCCGTCATCCATTCGGAGAGGGATTCCCTCAGCGCGTCCATCTTTTCCTTCCCCGTGAGGCCGATCACGACCACCTTGAGAGGCGGCTCGACCAGGGAGTCCGGCAGATCCGGCGCGACCCGGAACTGCATGTGCGTCCGGCTGACGTAATACCGGAGCTCCTCGTCGTTTTCCGGCGAGATGACGCACTCGCTGTCGTAGGTCTGGACGTGGACGCCTGCCTCCCGCGCCTTCCGGATGATGTAGGACGCGTCCTCCACGGACAGCGGGCGGCTCACCAGTGCCTCCCCGGTGAAGGTGTCCCGGATTTCTCCCCCGTTGTCGCACACGGCGTAGCAGCCGGGGACGTCGAGGCCGAGGGCGTCGATGAAGCGCATCGCGGCGGAGTAGGGACGGCCGGTGGTGATGACGATCTTGTGCCCCGCCGCGGCGGCCCGGCTGATGGCGTCCTTCACGCCCGGCGTGATCTCCTTTGCGGTGGTGAGAAGCGTGTCGTCGATATCAAGGAAGAGGATCTTCGTGTCGGAATTCATTCGTGCTGTCGCTCCTTTGCTCTGCTTCGGCGCCGCTGCATTTCTTCCGCCTCAGCGCCGTTCTCTGCTCTGCCGCGGTGCCGTTGTTTTACTTTCGCCTCGGCGTTGTTCTTTGCCCTGCCGCGGTGCTGTTGTTTTACTTTCGTCTCGGCGTTGTTCTTTACTCTGCTTCGGCGCTGCTGCTTTACTCGGCACAGGCGCCGTTCATTTCTTTCGCAGGTCCGCGCGGATGGCGCGGTTCATGTCATTAAACATACAGAAAATGGACGGAAAAGTAAAGGGCGGCCGGGAAAGAGGGACGGTTTTTCCGCCTCCGCCGGATGGAACAATTTCGCGAAATTGTATCCACAGGGCAAAAAAATAAGATACTTTTTTCTCATTTCGTACTATACTAGGCAAAGCAGTCTGAACCTCAGACGGGCATTCCATGCCTTCAATGACGCGCAGCCATAAGGCGGAACCTCGGCGCCGCGGAGGAATGCCGGAGATTTCATCTTTATCTAATGTTTTCAGGGGGTAATTTAGCATGGCCAACAAGATTGCACACGCCGCTCAGCGCAAAGCGTTCGAACTGGTTCTCGACACGGTCGGCAAGAAGGCGATCGCGAACCGCAAAGAGGGTTATGTGGGAGTGATCAACGCGATTCAGAAGCTTCTCGGAGACGCGTGGCCGGATGAGGCCTATGACAGGCTCCGCGCCGCGTTCGGATCGGACGGCAAGTGGACGCAGTTCTTCAACAACCTTCTCGATCACGTCGACGTCGAGTTCCTGAAGGGATTGTTCATGTCGATCGGCTTTGAGGGCGGCTTCACCGGCTTCAGGGAGACCAGGAAGATGGCGAAGAAGCTCGGGACGGGTATCCCGTGGATCATCCTGTTTGACCCGACCTCCGCGTGCAACCTTCACTGCAAGGGCTGCTGGGCCTCCGAGTACAGCCGTCAGCTCAACCTCAGCTATGAGGATATGGACAGGCTGGTCACGGAAGGCAAGGAGCTCGGCATCCACGCTTATATCATGACGGGCGGCGAGCCGATGGTCCGCAAGAAGGATATCATCCGCCTCGCGGAAAAGCATTACGACTGCGCCTTCATGCTGTTCACCAACGGAACGCTGGTCGACCAGCAGTTCTGCGACGACATGAGAAGATGCAAGAACATCATTCTCTCCATGTCCATCGAGGGGCTCGAGGACGCTACCGACGACCGCCGCGGCCAGGGCGTGTTCCAGAAGGTGATGGACGCCATGGAACTTCTCAGAAAGAACGGTCTGGTTTACGGAACGTCGATCTGCTACACGAGCCAGAACTACAAGGCGGTCACGTCGGATGAGTTCTATGACTTCCTGATCGACAAGGGCGTCGCGTTCACGTGGTATTTCCACTTCATGCCGGTCGGCATGGACGCCACGATGGATCGTGTTCCCACGCCGGAGCAGAGAGAGTACATGTATCACAGGATCCGCGAGGTCCGCAACTGGGAAGGCG
>CACYDL010000014.1 GCA_902773195.1 uncultured Lachnospiraceae bacterium | reverse complement strand
CCTTCCTTCTGCGCTCCTCCGGAGAAGTTTCCGCTGATGATATAATCGCCGATCCCGCTTCCGGTTCCGAGATTCATCGGGACCGCGGCGAACATGCCCGAGGCGCCGCCGTGCAGGAACAGGATCCTGTAGTTGTCGGGGACCTGCAGGATGTCCCGGACATTCTGCACGGCGCCGTTGATGATGTCGTCGTACACCTTGGACCTGTGGCTCATCTCGAGCACGGACATGCCCGATCCGCCGCAGTTCAGCAGCTCCTCGCGGATCCTGACCAGAACCGGCTCCGGCAGGATCGACGGGCCAGCCGAGAAATTGTAAATTCTACCTTCCATCATAATAATCTCCTCCTCGCCGACGTTTTATTCAGTCCCCGGGGACTGCCGCGATCGACGTTACAATTCTAGCATCGCCGCAGAATCACGTCAATTCTTAATGAACGGGGAAACACGGCGGAAGGAAAGGGGAAGCCGCGGCCGAGAGGCCGTTTTCACGGGCGGCCGCCCCTAAGCGCCGCGCCGGTGGACAAAAAAGCGCCTGCCCCTAAGGGGCAGACGCGAAATACTTCAGCGGTCTTCACGGAAGTAGGACAGCCCGAGGCTTGCCGGCGGCTGGTCCTCTCTCTTCTTCCGGATCGAGACGCGGAGAAGGACGATGATCGTGACGATGTAGGGAAGCATCTTGAAGAGCTCCTGGGAACTTCTCGTCAGGCCCGGAATGTAGAGGTAGAGCCAGAACAGGAGGCCGAACAGATAGGCGCCCCAGATCGCGTTGAGCGGCTTCCACGTCGCGAAGATGACCAGCGCCACGGCCAGCCAGCCCAGCGACTCGATGGTGCTGTCGGTCGTCCAGGTTCCCTTGATATAGTCCATGGTATAGTACAGACCGCCGAGACCGGAGATTCCGGCGCCCACGCAGGTCGCGAGATACTTGTATTTCGTCACGTTGATGCCGGCCGCGTCCGCCGTCCCCGGATTCTCGCCGATGGAGCGGAGGTTGAGGCCCGCCCTCGTCTTATTGAGGAAGAAGTAGAGCAGGATCGCGATCACGATGGCGAGATACGCCATGAAGCCGTAGCTGAAGAAGATTTCCCCGATATGGCCGACGGAGAAGGAATGGGCGACAGCCACCCGGTACGCCTTCGACGTGGTGCCGACGGAGATCTGTCCGACGCCGCCCGCCATGGTATTCAGGATTCCTCCGAAGAAATTGGCCAGACCGCTTCCGAAGATCGTGAGGGTGAGACCCGTCACGTTCTGGTTCGCCCGCAGGGTGATGGTCAGGAAGCTGTAGAGGAGCCCGGCCAGCGCCGACGCGAGAAACGCGGCGGCGAAGGACAGTATGAGCGCCACCGCTCCCGAGGGATTCGGGTTCAGGATCTCATAGCCGTAGGCGGTGGCCAGCCCGGCGATGCCGCCCAGGTACATGATGCCCGGGACGCCCAGGTTGAGGTTGCCGGACTTCTGCGTCAGGATCTCTCCCAGGGCGCCGTACATGATGACCGTTCCGAACACGATCGCCGACTGAAGGAGCTGCGATATCTGAACTGTGGTAAGCATCAGGCCTTTCCTCCTTTCCTGCCGCGGAAGACAATGCGGTAATTGATAAAGAACTCGCTGCCGAGAATGAAGAAGAGAATGATGCCCGTGATGACGTTGGACGCGTAGTCGTTCAGTTTGAACTGGGAAGCGATCTGAACGGCGCCCTTCTGCAGCGTCACCAGAAGAAGCGAAATCAGCACCATCACGAAGGAGTTGAACTGGGCGAGCCACGCGACGATAATCGCGGTGAAGCCCTGTCCTCCGGCGGTGGAGGTCGAAATCGTGTGGGAAGCGCCCGACACGGCGATAAAGCCGGCGATTCCGCAGATGGCGCCGGAGAAGGCGACCGTGCGGACCGTCACGGCCCTGACGTTGATGCCGGCGTAGCGGGCCGTGTTCACACTCTGGCCCACGTAGGCGATCTCGTAGCCGTGCTTGGAGTACCTGAGGTACGCGAACATGATGAACGTCAGAGCGACGACGATGATGACGTTGAGCGTATTCTGCTGCCCGAAAAGCTGCGGGAACCACCCCGCCTTGGTCTTCTGGTTGATAATGCCCACGGAATTCGATCCGAAGGGATTCTCCCAGAGAGCGACGCAGTAGCTGGTGAGCTGAATCGCCACGTAGTTCATCATCAGGGTGAACAGCGTCTCGTTGGCGTTCCAGTACGCCTTGAAGAAGCCCGGAATCGCTCCCCAGAGGGCGCCTCCGGCAAAGCTGGCGGCCGCCATGAGGATCAGCAGCAGGGGCGTCGGCAGAGAGGTGCCGAGGGCGCGCATCATGCCGGCGGTCACGATGCCGCCGATCAGGACCTGGCCCTCCGCCCCGATATTCCAGAATCTCATCTTAAAGGCCGGGGCCAGGCCGAGGGAGATGCACAGGAGCATCATGGTGTCCCTGATGGTGACCCAGATCCTCCTCTTCGTCCCGAAGGCCCCCTGGAAGAGGGACGTGTAGACCTTAAGCGGATTGAGCTTTGTCACGGCGAATATAAACAGACCGCTCACGATCAGTGAACACAGAACCGCGGCGACGCGGATCATATAGCGCCTGAACTGCGGCAGGCGGTCTCTTCTGGCGATACGGAGAAGCGGCTCGCGGTCTTTTATCTGTCTGCTCATCCTCATCCCTCCTTCCTGAATTTCGTCATGAGAAGCCCGACCTCTTCCTTGGTGGTCTTCTCCGTCTCGACGATCCCGCTGACCTGTCCGCCGCAGAGCACCAGGATCCGGTCCGCCAGCTCCAGCAGGACGTCGAGATCCTCTCCGACGTAGATCACGGCGATGCCCGTCATCTTCTGCTCGTTCAGCAGATCGTAGATCAGATAGGACGTGTTGATGTCAAGACCGCGCACGGCGTAGGCCGCCAGCATGACCTCGGGCGCCTGGGCGATCTCCCTGCCGACGAGGACCTTCTGGACGTTTCCGCCGGAGAGCGCCCTCACGGGGTACTCGGTGCCCGGGGTCACCACCTCCAGGTTCTCCTTCACCTTGTCGGCGAGCTGCTTCGGTCCCTTGCGGTCGACCGACAGCCCTTTTCCCTTCCGGTAGCTCCGAAGAAGCATGTTGTCCGTCATGCCCATCTCGCCGACGAGTCCCATGCCGAGACGGTCCTCCGGAACAAACGCGAGACCGACGCCGCTTCTTCTGATCTGCATGGGCGTCAGGCCGATCAGCTCCTTGTCCGTGCCTCCCGAGCGGAAGACGACGGATCCGCCCTGCTCCACCGGCTGAAGTCCGGCGATGGCCTCCAGCAGCTCCTTCTGCCCGGAGCCGGCGATGCCGGCGATCCCCAGGATCTCTCCGCCGTAGGCGGTGAAGGAGACGTTGTCGAGCCTCTTGATCCCCAGCGGATCCAGGGCCGTCAGATTCTTCACGATGAGCTTCGGCTCGGGATTCTCATATTTCGGCCGGCTGATGTTGAGGGCCACCGACTTGCCGACCATCATCTCCGTCAGCTGCGCCGGATTCGTTTTGGCCGTCTCGATATCGCCGACATATTTTCCTTTTCTGAGTACCGCGACGCGGTCCGAGACCTCCATCACCTCGTGCAGCTTGTGAGTGATGATGATCATGGACTTCCCGTCCTTCTTCATATTCCTCATCACCTCGAAGAGACGGTCCGTCTCCTGGGGCGTCAGAACCGCGGTGGGCTCGTCGAGAATCAGGATCTCGGCGCCGCGGTAGAGAACCTTGATGATCTCCACCGTCTGCTTCTCGGAGACCGACATGTCGTAGACCTTCTTGGAGGGATCGATGACGAAGCCGTACCGGTCGCAGATCTCCCTGATTCTGGCCGAGACGGACCGAAGATCCAGTTTGGTGTCCTTCGTTCCGAGGGTGACGTTCTCCGCCGCGGTAAAGACGTCCACCAGCTTGAAATGCTGATGAACCATTCCGATCCCGCACTCGTAGGCGTCATGCGGGGACGAAATCCTGACCGGACGGCCGTTTACCCGGATCTGTCCCTCGTCCGGAAAGTAAATCCCGGACAGCATATTCATCAGAGTAGTCTTACCGCTCCCGTTCTCCCCGAGCAGCGAAAGGATCTCCCCCCGCCGGATCTCGAGGTTGACATGGTCGTTGGCCAGGACCTTGGTGCCGAAACGTTTGGTTACGTTAATCAACTCAACGGCCGGTGTATTATCCAATCTTCTCTACCTCGCTTTCGGAATGCGTCCGGAACCGGTCGTCCCGCACGCGTCTGGTACTCGGAAGACGACGAAAGGGCCGCCGTACTGGCAGCCCTTCCCCCACCAAAGGTTATGTTCAGTTCAGTTCGGTGATGCCGTCGATGCGCAGCGAGAAATACGGGGCGCTGCGAAGCTGGGACTCGACGAATGCGCCGTTCTCGATGGCTTCGCCGTTGTCGTTGACGAAGTCTCCGTCGGCGTCAAGTCCGAAAGCGGAGGTGACGACGCCGTTCTCATCGACGACGTAGGAGCCGTCTTCCGTCGGCTGGCAGGTGAACGTGGCGGTATCGAAGACCTGGATGGAGCCGTCCTTGAGGCCGGCCCAGGTCTCCTCGACCTTCTCGGCCGTTCCCTCGGCGACAGAGCTGCCGAGCTCGGAGATCATGACCGCGTCTTCGTTGATGCCCGCGGAGAAGTCCACCGGAACCTCCTCGCCGTTCAGGAAGCACTCAAGCATGTGCTGGTACAGAACGGACCAGTTGTTCTGGGCGGATGTCAGGGCGACGTCCGGAGCGACGCTTCTCATATCGATGTTGTAGCCGACGCAGTAGACCTGCTTGCCCTTCTCGAAGGCAGCCTGTACCGCGGACGGAGCGCCCGTGGAGTCGGCGTGCTGGCTGATGATGCAGCAGCCCTTGGACATGAGGGCTTCGGCGGCCGCGCCTTCCGCGGTCGGATCATACCAGGAGTTCGTGTACTGAACGTCCATGTGCGCCTCCGGAACGATCGAGCGGACGCCGAGGAAGAAGGCAGTCTCGCCGGATACCACTTCCGCGTACGGATAGGCGCCGACATAGCCGACGTACGGATCAAGCTCCGGATCGGCCTCGATCATCTCCGCCAGCTTCATGCCGGCGACGACGCCCGAGACATAGCGGGATTCAAAGGTGTGCGGGAAGATGTTCTTGTAGTTGTCAAGGCCGGAGCCGGCAGCCATGTCGCCGGTGCAGGAGACGAAGACGACGTCTTCGTACTCGGAAGCGGCCTCGAGCATGTAGCTCTGATGTCCGTAGGAATCCGAGAAGATGATGCTGCAGCCTTCTTCGGCGAGATCGACCGCCTGGTCGTAGCAGGTCTCGTCTTCCGGAATGTCCTTCTTGACGATGAGCTGGGAGGCGGTGTCGATACCGAGCGCCTCGCAGGCAGCCGTCAGACCGTCGATATGGGACGCGTCATAGCCGGAGTTCTCGTCCTCGACGCAGATCAGGCCGACCTTGACGGAAGCAGGATCAGCGGCGTCCGCGAAGACGCTGCTGCCACACGCCATCATACTGACAGCCATAACCGCAGATGTTACGACAGCGAATACATTCTTCCTCATTTTTATCCTCCTTAGAATGAAGAAATAAGCGTGCGTCCGGTGAAGGGCGCCTCATCATTACCACCTTATTTTATTGATATTTGATCCTATTGTCAATTATCACGCGGTGATTTTTGGATTTGCCGCTTTCGCGCGGCATGCCGGGATTTTCCGCCGCCACGCGCTGTTTCAGGCGCCTCCGTCACGCGCTGTTAAGGCTCCGCCCCTTTCGCGCGGCATGCCGGGATTTCCCGCCGTCGCGCGCTGTTTCAGGCGCCGCCGTCGCGCGGCGGTTCCGGAGCTGCCGCCGTCACGAAGCAGCCGGCGGTTGTTCCGCGCCGCCCCGTCAGCCGACCTCGCCGGCGTAGTCGGGAAACATTTCGCCGTAGGCTTCGGTCAGGGCCCTCGTAAACAGCCCGTACTTCTCCTTCATGCCGTATTTTTCCGGGATCTCTTCCGCGACTCTCCTGAACTCCGCCGCGATCTTCCGCGCCTGCCGGTCCTCCGAGATGGTGCCGAAGCCGAAGATCAGGGAGTTGTAATTCTTGTCCGCCTGGCAGAGGGAAATGTAGAGAAGCCCCAGATGGCGGATCTCCTGGTACAGGACGCCAAGCTCGTTCCGGCCAAGGCCCGGATCAAAGCCGATGCCGGCCATGACCTTCTC
Organism: uncultured Lachnospiraceae bacterium; assembly: GCA_902773195.1. The sequence goes on along the minus strand of CACYDL010000014.1, from coordinate 7,600 downwards.
GAATTTTTTCGCGTTTCTTCCGGAAAACAGCCTGTCGGCGCTGTCGCCGAGGAACCGAAGCTCCATCCACGCCTTCATGAAATTGTCGATGGGATCCCCGTCCGGCCCCCTGCGGCTGTCGTAGCGGAGCTCGTACAGCTTTCTCCGGAAGACATTGTCCTCCGGCGTCAGGCCCTGTCTGTCCGCCTCGTCGAGCAGCTCCTTCCGCACGGCGGCGCTGCTCTCGCGGTAATAGCAGTCGGGCCAGCTCAGCAGCCGCTGGGCGATGTCCACCTTTTCCTTCTTCTCTGTCTTTCTTTCCCGTTTCACAAATTCCATGTCCGCTTCCTCATTCAGTAGAGCTTTCTGCCCCGCACATACTTTCCCACCACATGGCGGTCGTCCGCCAGATAGGCCAGGCGCTCCGCCCTCTCGGCGGCCGTCAGGTGCCGCATCGTCGGGATCGTGCTGTCGTCGATGACGACCGCGTCAAACTCATAGCCCTCCTCAAAGCTTCCGACCTTGCCGAAGAACGCGCCTCCGCCCTTCGTGGCCATGTAGAAGACCTCGGGGAAGGTGAGCGGTTTGAGCGTCTGGTCACAGAGTCTCCAGCGCATCTTCGAGGTGATCACCGCGTCCCGCATGGCGCGGAAAAGGGATGTGCTGGCGCCGCCCGCGACGTCGCTTCCCAGTCCGATTCTCATGCCCGCGTCCAGATAGCTCCTCACCGGGGCGGCGCCCGACATCACGTTCATGTTCGAGTCCGGGCAATGGGCGATGAAGACGCCGTTCCGCTTCATCAGCTCCACCTCCTCGGGCGAGGACCACACGCAGTGGGCCATGACCGCAGGACCCGAAGTCCCGAAGAGGCCGCTCCTGTCATAGGTCTCCCCGTAGAAGGAGACGTCCGGCTCCAGCACGCCCACCATCATGATCTCGTCGAGATTCTCGGAGAGATGGGACTGGACCGGCAGCTTCCTCTCCCGGGCCAGCTTCCCCAGCCCGTCCAGAAGCTCCCGGGTGCAGGAGACAGTGAACCGCGGCGTCAGGATCGGCAAGGTGTTTTCGTAATGGCGCTCCGAGACCCGGTCCAGCCAGTTCGCGGTGCTTTCCAGGGATTTCTCCGTCGTCTCGACGTAATAGTCCGGGACGCTGCGGTCCATATTGACCTTGCCCACGCAGGTGACCAGCCCCGTCTCCTCCAGCATGTCCATCAGGATCATGGTCGCCCCGACGTGCCTCGTGGCAAAGATCGAGGCCCGGGTCGTGGGGCCCACATAGAGGTCCTCCACGAAGAGATCGTAGGCCCTCTCGGCGTACTGCCGGCGTCCGTATTTCTTCTCCTCGGGGAAGGCCATCTTGTCGAGCCACTGAAGGAGCTCCATGTCCATCCCGAGTCCGCGGTACTGGTACTGGGGCGCGTGGACATGAAGATCCGAAAGCCCGGGAATGATGAGCTTGTCCCAGAAGTCCTCCACCGGGAGGTTCGCGTACGCGGGAGGCAGCGATTCAAAGACGCCCCGGCAGAGCCCGTCGACGCAGACCACGTACGCGTCGTCGTACGCATTCAGGGTCCCGGTGTCCCGGCTGTAAACCACCGCTCCGTGGAGCACGAAACCGGTTCCGTCCCCGGCCGTATAATCCTGTGCCATTCTCTTACCCTCTCCCCTGTTCTTCCGTCAGAGGCTGGGCGGGAGTAAAGCGCCTTTCCTCCACGGGATTCGGTTTTTTCGGAACCTTCTTCCACGCTTCGGCGCAGAACTGCGCCTGGGAATTCACGAGGGTCTTTCCCCTCTTGTCGATCTTCTCATAGCTTCCGTCCGGCTGAAGGATATGCGCCTTCACGTTGTCCTCGAATTCCGTCGTGAGAATGTGGCACACCTCCGCCCTGAGGGCGTCGCTCTCCACGGGGAACACGATCTCCACGCGGCGGTCCAGATTTCTGGGCATCCAGTCGGCGGAGCCCATGAAGACCTCGTCCTCCCCGTTGTTGTGGAACCAGAAGATCCGGGAGTGCTCCAGGAAATTTCCGACGATGGAGCGCACGCGGATATTCTCCGATACGCCCGGGATTCCCGTTCTCAGGCAGCAGATGCCCCTCACGAGGAGGTCGATCTGTACGCCCGCCGCGGAGGCCTCGTAGAGCGCCCGGATGATCACCGGATCGCAGATGGAGTTCATCTTCGCCCGGATGAAGGCCGGACGGCCGGCGGCGGCGTTCTCGGCCTCCCGGCGGATGAGCTTGAGGAAGTCATTCTTGAGCCAGATGGGCGCCACCATGAGCTTGTACCATCTCTCGGGCTCCGAGTAGCCGGAAAGCATGTTGAATACGGCGGTCGCGTCCTGTCCGATGGCCTCGTCGCAGGTAAAGAGTCCCAGGTCCGTGTAGAGCCTGGCCGTGGAATCGTTGTAGTTGCCGGTCCCCAGATGGACGTAGCGGCGGATTCCGTCCTCCTCGCGGCGGATGACCATCGTGATCTTGCTGTGCACCTTGAGGCCCAGAAGGCCGTAGATGACGTGTACGCCGGCTTTTTCAAGCATCTTCGCCCAGGCGATGTTGTGTTCCTCGTCGAATCTCGCCTTCAGCTCCACCAGCACGGTGACCTGCTTGCCGTTGTCGGCGGCCTGGGCCAGGGCGGCGATGATCGGGGAGTGGCCGCTCACGCGGTAGAGAGTCTGCTTGATGGCGAGAACGTCCGGGTCCTTCGCCGCGCTCTGCACGAAATTCACCACCGGGTCGAAGGTCATGTAGGGATGATGGACCAGAATGTCCTGCCGGCGGATCGCGTCGAACACGCCGTCGGCCTCCGCGAATTCCCTGACCGGCGCCGGCGTGTAGGGCGCCTCCTTGTACTTATCGAACCCCTCGAGGCCGTAGAGCTTCATGCAGAAGGTGAGATCCAGCGGCCCGGCGATGGAGTAGAGATCCTCGTCGGCGATGCCGAATTCCTTGACCAGAATGCTCAGGAGCCTCTTGTCGATGTCCTCCTCGACCTCGAGCCGGATCACCTCGCCCCACTGGCGCTTCTTGATCTGCTTCTGGATCTCGATCAGCAGGTCCTCCGCCTCGTCCTCGTCGATGGTGAGATCGGCGTTCCTCATGACGCGGTACGCCGCGCAGCAGACGACGTCGTAGTGCTGGAAGAGCACCCCGATGTACTTTTTGATCACTTCCTCCAGAAGGATGACGGTCGTGACCGTCTCCTCCCCGTCGGGTATCTCGATGATCCTGGGAAGGACCGAGGGGACCTGCACGGTGGCGAATTCAAGCGTCTCCTTCCCCTTCTTTTTCTTCCCTTTCTTCCCGAGTCCCCCACCGCTCTTGTCGGAGATCAGGGCGCCGATATTCAGGGATTTGTTCCTGACCAGGGGGAACGGCCTCGAGGAATCCATCGCCATCGGGGTCAGGACCGGATAGATCTCCTCCTCGAAGTACCGGTCGAGGAACCGGCTCTGATCCTCCGTCAGCTCCCGGTAATCGGTGATGACGACCAGTCCCGCCTTCTCCAGCGCCGGAAGGAGAGATCTGTTGAACGTGCTGTACTGGAGACCGACGAATTCGTGAACCTGCGCGGAGAGCGCCTCCAGCTGCATGGCAGGCGTCAGCCCGGCGATGTCGACGCCCTGGTAGCCCGCGTGCAGCTGATCCTTGAGGGAGGCGATCCGGACCATGAAGAATTCGTCGAGATTCGACTGGGTGATCGACAGAAATTTCAGTCTCTCGAAGAGCGGCACGATTTTCGTGTCCCTCGCTTCGCTGAGGCAGCGGCTGTTGAACAGCAGCCAGGACTGCTCGCGGTTGCAGAAGTTCTCATAGGCTCCGAAATCCGGCGCGGGAGCCTGCAGGGGCTCCGCGGTCTCCTGAATGTTTTTTTCTCTGTTTTTGCCTGCCATCTTATTACCTTCCGCCCTTCATTCTGAGAACCGGTCTGATGTTGAAGATCTCCTCGAAGAAATCGACGTTTTCCCTGAAAATGCCTCTCTCCAGCGTGTAGTCCTCATCGGTGCTGACCGTGATCACAAGTTCCCTGTCCTTCCTCACCGCCGTCATCTCCCCGACCTTCTGCATGTGGCTCTGGTCGAGGGAGTTGGCCAGCCTCAGGATCGCGGCCAGCTGGGCCACGAGCAGATAATCCTCCTGGGTGAGATACTCGCTCTTTCTGACGTCCTGATAGCTCGAGAACTCGTGAGTGTTGTACCGCACGATGTTCGCGATCAGCCGCCTCTCCCTCTCGGAGATGCCGATGATCTCCGTCGACATGATGATATAGTAGGAGCACTCGGCGACGTGGACCAGGCTGACGTATTTGCCGCAGTCGTGCAGGAAGCACGCGACCTTGAGAAGGAGAGACGCCCTCGCGTCCAGTCCCGCGTACTTCTTTACGGTCTGGAAGATTGTGTCGGCGGCTTTCACGAGGGACTCGTTGTGCGCCTTGTTTCCCGCGTATCTTCTCGCCATGTTCTTCGCCGCCATCAGGATATCCCGGTCGAAGTCGTGGGTCGGCCTGATGATCTTCTTTTTCTCCGCGTAGTCGTAGGCGATGCCGTCCGTGAGCTGGATGCCGGGGAGCCAGATGGTCTCCACCTGCAGCACGTCGATCAGCTTCCTGTAGAGAACGGCCATCGGGATGAGCACGGAGGACATCTCGGACGAGATGCCCAGCTCCTCGGCGACGTCGCGCGGGGCGCTGCTCACTACGTGGTCGTACCACTTCATGAACGTGTCCCGGCTCTCCGTCATGTTCTGGTCGCTGCGGTTCTGGAAGATCAGATTGGTGAAATAATCGCCCACGAGGATGATGTTCTCAATCTTCCTGTTTTTGAGGTACATCTTCTTGAAATTGGAGATGTCCCTGTGGATCAGCTGGTCCACGAGACGGTCGTAATGGACGGTCTCATGGTCGAAGGACGACAGGCGCTCCCTCACCCGGAGGGAGCCCAGAAGAATGTTCTGGGTCGTCACCAGGGCGTCCTTGTCGAAGAGAGAGATCTGGATGCTGCCCCCTCCCACGTCGACGATGGCGGTGCCCTTTTCGATGTACTTCAGGAACTCCTCGCCCCGGGAGGCGATGGACTTGTATCCCAGGAACCGCTGCTCCGAATTGGACAGGACGTCGATCTCGATCCCGGTGGCCCGGCGGATGTGGTCGACGGCCAGGTAGCGGTTGTCCGCCTCCCTGAAGGCGGATTTGGCGCAGGCCCTGTAGCCGGTGACGCCGTACTCCTTCATGATCCGCTGATAGTCCTGGAGGATCCTGGTAAGCTCCTCAAGACGCTCCATCGTGATCTTCTTCAGGGCAAAGGTGTCCCGCCCCAGCTCGAGCCCCTGCCTGACGCGGGTGAGGGACCGGAGTCCGTTCTTCCTGGTCAGCTCGAATATTTCGATCGACACGTTGTAGGAGCCGATGTCGATCGCGGCAAATGTGGTGACATTTCCGGCCATGTCAGTCTGTTCCTCCGCTCTTTGCCGCGGTACCGTTCTGGCAGTCGCGGCTGATTTCAAAAATCGTCCTGTACAGGCGTTCGATCCCGTCCGCCCTGAAGTCCCCGGAGGCGCGTCTCCTGAGTTCCCCGATTTTCTGTTTCTCCCGCTCCCCGTCATAGACGGGGATGCCCCTTGCCGCCTTGTATGCTCCGATGGCGGCGGAGACGTCCATTCTCTCCTCAAAAAGCCTCTGGATCTCCGCGTCGATGCGGTCGATCTCGGCGCGCAGGCCCGTCATATCCTTCTCAGACATATTATAAGTTCTTTCTCCTCTGTTGTAAAACAATATCGGCTTCCGGCGCGGGCCGGCGGAACCGCGCCCGCCGTTCCCCGTTTCCGGGGCCGGAGGGACCCTCCCCGCCCCTCGCGCCGTGTTCTCATTTTAGCAGAATCCGGCTTGATTTCGCCACATGATTATATTATTATCTCATAGACGAAGACAATTGCCGCGTCCGGTTTTTGACCCGCAGCGGTCTGAAGACGAAGGAGGTACAATGGCACCGAGACACCTGATGAGTCCCCTGGACTTCTCCGTGGAAGAGACAGAAAAGCTTCTTGACCTCGCATCCGACATCGAGAAAAACCCCGGCAAATACAGCCGGGCCTGCGAAGGAAAGAGAATCGCCACCCTTTTCTATGAACCAAGCACCCGCACGCGGCTGAGTTTCGAAGCGGCCATGATGAACCTCGGAGGCAAGGTCCTGGGCTTTCACAGCAGCGACTCCTCCTCTGCCACCAAGGGCGAATCCGTCGCGGATACGATCCGCATCATCTCATGCTACGCCGACATCTGCGCCATGAGGCACCCGAAGGAGGGCGCCCCGCTGGTGGCTTCCATTTATTCGGGCATCCCCGTCATCAACGCGGGGGACGGCGGACATCAGCATCCGACCCAGACCCTGACGGACGTCATGACGATCCGTTCCATCAAAGGCCGTCTCAATCACCTGAAGATCGGCCTGTGCGGCGATCTCAAGTTCGGCCGCACCGTTCACTCACTCATCTCTTCGCTTTCCCGTTACGACGACATCACATTCACGCTCATCTCCCCCGAGGAGCTCCGGGTCCCCAGTTATGTGCGGGAGGCCCTGAAGGCCAGGAATATCCCCTTCGAGGAGGTCGTAAAGCTGGACCGCTCCACGATGGAAGGGCTCGACGTCCTCTACATGACGCGCGTCCAGAAAGAGCGTTTCTTCAACGAGGCGGATTACGTCCGCATGAAGGACTTCTACATCCTTGACCGGGAGAAGATGACCCTGGCGCCGAAGGACATGATCGTTCTTCATCCCCTGCCCCGTGTCAACGAGATCGCCGTCGAAGTGGACTCGGATCCGAGGGCGTGCTACTTCCGGCAGGTGCAGTACGGCGTCTACGCCCGCATGGCCCTGATACTTACTCTTCTTGGAATCGAGGTGACGAACTGATGGAAATGAACAGCGGATCTAAAAGAGAAGGCAACGTTCTCAGCATCGGGGCGCTCAGGGAGGGCTTCGTGCTGGACCACATCCAGGCGGGACACGCCATGACGATCTACCGCTACCTCAAGCTCGGAAAGCTGGACTGCACGGTCGCGATCATCAAGAACGCCACCTCCAGCAAGATGGGCCGGAAGGACATCATCAAGGTCGACTGCCCCATCGACTTCCTTGATCTCGACGTACTCGGCTTTATCGACCACAACATCACGGTCAACGTCATCAAGGACAACAAAATCATCGAGAAGAAGCGGCTGTCCCTCCCGCAGCAGGTGACCAACGTCATCAGCTGCAAAAATCCCCGCTGCATCACGTCGATCGAGCAGGGACTGGACCAGATCTTCGTGCTGGCCGACGAGACAAAAGAGCTCTACCGCTGCAAATACTGCGAGGAGAAGTGGGACGGCGTTCTCAAGAAATAAAAGAAATATAAGCAATAAAAGAAAAGAGAACTGATAGAAATCAAAGAAATCCGGATAATAAAAAGAAGCGGGGCAGAACGATAAGCCGGGTTCTGTCGTGTACGGTCATCTGTCTAGCCCGCCCGTCGCCGGGCGGATCAAGCGGCTTACCTGGAACACGGCGGGCCGCCGTATCGCTCCGTTTCAGCCTTGCTCCGGATGGGGCTTGCATTGACCCTCTTCTGTTACCAGAGAGGCGG
>CACYDL010000013.1 GCA_902773195.1 uncultured Lachnospiraceae bacterium | reverse complement strand
CGCAGGTTTCCGGCGGCCAGATCCTTGAGTATTCCGAGACACTCCCGAAGAACGTTGTTGGGAAGGTAGAGGGGCGTGGACCCCGCGGGCACGCCGCATACCTGCCGAAGCCCCTGCCGCTTCGCGATCCGGACCGCCCTGAAGACGTGGAAATCGTTGGTGACGATGCCGGTCTTCCGGTCGTCCCCTCCGAGAAGCGCCCGGCTCAGCCGGATGTTCTCCGCCGTGTTCCGCGACTTCCTCTCGACCCGGATCCGGTCCTCCCCGATCCCCTTCCCGATCAGGTAGTCCCGCATGACGTCCGCCTCCGGACGGGGTTCGTTGGAGCCCTGTCCTCCGGAGACGACGCAGAAGGTCCGGGGATGTTCCGCCAGGTACTCCGCCGCCCGGTCCAGCCTGTACCGGAGGACGACGGCGGGACCGTCCTCCCTCACCTGGGCTCCCAGGACGACGAGGCAGTCCAGATCCCCGGGCGCGGCGGCGCGGGCCGCTCCGGCGATGAGAACGATCAGAAACACGAGCACCGCCGCTGCCGCGGCGGCCCCGATCCGGAGCAGAAGCAGGACGCGGGGATGCGTCTCCGGGAGCCGGGGAAACAGGCGCCCGAGAAGCAGCAGCGCCGCGCCGGCCGCCGCCCAGACCATCCAGAAACGGCTCCCCGAGCCGATCCGGAATACCAGAAAGCCGTAAAGGAGCGTCAGCGCCCCCGCCGCCGTCAGAACCACTCTCTCCGTCATCTCAGCACTCCTGTCACTCTCTCCGCTCCCGTCTGACCGGCAAGGCGGACCGCCGCGTTCCGCCTCGCCGTATGTCCCTGAACCGCGGCGCTCCGCCGCTTTTTCTCATTATACCAGATGCGGCGCCTCTGCTGCAGCAATTTTGAGGCGGAGACTACGCCATCATCAAGAACGAATACATTCTGCTGGCAGGACAGAAAGACGATTCCTTCATCCGGCAGATTCTGCCCTCCTGCTTGTACATCGACGGATACCCGCACATCTACATCAAGGATTTTCTCCAGCAGCCCTTCATCCTCAACAAGCCCGGCCAGTATATCACCAACATCGTCAACGAGCTCTTCCAGGAAAACGAGATGCAGCCCAAGGCCATCTACACCACGGACAACGTCTCCACCGCCATCAACCTGGCGGCCTGCGGCCTCGGCTTCGCATTCGTCCCGGAGTTCGGTATCTACAGCAAGTTTTTCCCGAAAAAGGACCTGATGCTCTTCGTCGTCGGGGATCCGCCCGTGAAAAAGAATTTCGCGGCGATCTACAAGAAGGACAAGCATCTCTCCAAGATCGAGAAGATCTTTATCAGCGAGCTGCAGGAGTTCTCCCTTCCCAACAATACCCGGGAGACCTCCGCGCTCCAAGGAAGTCCCGGCCTTGCGGAAACCGCCGCCCGGGAGAGACGCTCCATCTGAAAGAACCGGCGTCTCCCGGACACAGAAAGGCCCCCGGAACGCACCGCCTGTCGCGCGGTACGCCCCGGGGGCACCTGTCTGTTCTTTTTTGAGATCAGCCGTCTCTGTTTCCCATGCCATCCGCACAGAAACGGCTGTCTCACCTCCGGCCGCTCAGGCCAGTCTCACCACTTTTTCCTTCGCAAAGCCGTCCTCCATGTCGAACTTCGCCACAAAGGAGCCTCCCGCCAGATAGAAATCGCTGCCGATGTAGAGGCCTCTCATCGTTTCGAAGCTCTCGCTTCCCTGCAGGGAGTCCTCAAAGAGATCGTAGAGCAGCACCCGCTCGAAGGAGCCGTCGTCCTCCATGCGGTACACCAGGTACCGGTCCTCGCAGCAGAAGCCCAGAAGCTTCTTTCCGGCGTCGGCGAAGATGGCCTTGTAGTTCTCGATCGCCGGGCACCAGGTGATATTCGGGATGACGGTTCTGGCCGTCTCCGTGACGTCCGTCGGATCAGAGAAATCAAACAGGGAAATCTTGAGGCCCGTGACGGAACCGGTGTCCTCGTCCGCGTCGTAGCCGAGTCCGAGCATCAGGCCGTCCCCGAAGGGATGCAGGTACTCGGAGAAGCCGGGAAGCTTCGTCTCCCCGATGATCCTCGGCGCGGCCGGATTGCCAAGATCCGCGGTGAAGAGCGGGTCCGTGTTGCGGAAGGTGACGAAGTAGGCGATGTCGCCGAAGTATCTCGCCGATTTGATCTCCTCTCCCTCCGCGAGGTCCATGAGGCTGCCGACGCGGTTCATGCCCTCGTCGAGAATGTAGATCGCGTTGTGGCGCAGCCAGCGGTCCTCGTCGTAGTAGTCGAAGCCGAACAGGTCGCTGAGGGCCTCCAGGAATTCGCCCTTCAGGGACCCCGTATAGGTCGTCAGCACGCGCAGATACCCGTTGTACTCATCGATGGAGAAGGTGTCGTCCACCGTCCCCCGGAGTCTCGCCGCCGCCCTGCCGGCGATGTTCCCGCCGTCGTAGGTGAATTTGACGATCTCCGTCTTCGAACGGTACTCGTTGTAGTCCACGTTGACCGCGTAGATCCCCTCCGTGCTGACGTAGAGCTGCTGCGCCCCGGAGATCAGGGCCTTGTAGTCCACGGCCTTCGAGGGCTGCTTCGGGTCGACGGACACGGCGACGAGATAGTCCATGGCGGTCATGATGTCGGGGATGCAGACGTGGTCCGGCGCCGCCTCTTCTCCTCCGATCATCGGCAGGACCGCGCTCTCCTCCATCGTGTCGGAGAGCCTCGGCGACCAGTCGGTGAAAATGTAGAGCATGCCGTCCTTCATCCTCGCCTGCTGGTAGACGCCGTCCTGCTCCAGCGTTCCGGTGAGCACCGGATTGACCGGGTCCGAGATATCGTAGGTGCGGAGCCTCGTGACGAAGGCGGACGGATTGTAATAGGTGTAGTCCATGTCCTCCGCCTCCCCGGCCTCGGAGCTGAGCACGTGGAGAAGGCTGCCGTTCATGAAAAATTCCACCGCGCCGGTTCTCAGCCAGCCCTGCTGCCCGTCGCAGACGTGAATCGTCGAGCGGAGCACCGGACCGTCGTCCGTCGCCTCGAGAATGCAGAGATCCTGGCGCTTTCGGAGGACGCAGATGTACGTCCCGTCCGTCTTGACGATGTCGGCCTCGTCCACGCCCTCGGTCCGGACGTTGGTGTCCGAATAATCCGCCGCCTGGCCGAAGCCCGCCTCGGCCTTCGGCACGCCGGTCGTCATGGCGGACGAGGAGATACCCGTGTCAGCGGCCGCGTCCTCCTCGTAGGCGACGGCGTCGTCCAGCACCTCATAGTCGTAGTAGTAGAGTCTGTCGGCAACGGACTTCAGGGCCTCGAAGACCTCCTCCTTGCTCCCGGCGAAGCGGATGCGGGAGACGGTAACGTCGGCTTCTTCCTCCCCGGAGGCAGCCTCCTCCGCGCTCTCCGCCCCGGACAGGCTTTCTTCCGCCCCGTCGATGTCCGTCCCGGCGAAAAGGCCCTCCTCGGCCACGGACACACTCTCCTCAACAGGCGCGCCGGCCTCCGCCAGGGACGAGTGGCCGGAAAGGGCGCCTTCCGGCTCCTCCGCGAAAGCCGCCGCAGGCGACAGGGTCAGCGCCGCCGCAAGAACCGCTGCCAGGATCCTTTTTCTTCTGCTCATGTTTTTTCCCTCCATTCACACGGGCTTTCTCCGGCTTCCCGCGGAACATCGCCGCGGGGAAAGGCCGGACGTTTTCTTTCTGACTTTCTATCTCCACTGACCGCGGGAGGGGCGGCCGCGTCACATGAATCTCCAGATTTCCGCCGGTAAGCGGAGGCCCGCAGCGCTTTCCCGCGGGAGACAGGCGTCTTCAGAAGGCTGAGGCCGAACCGCCTCACACGTCCTCCGGGAGGCTGAACGCCGTGCCCGCGAGGGCGATGATGTTGATCACGGGCTCCTCGTAGGGATGGATCCCAAGAACGGCCTCCGTCACGGAACGGAGCTGGTCCGCCCTGACCGTCACCTCCACCTTGAGCTCCGGCTCCTCGGCGATCTCCCCTTCCTGCCCCAGATACGGGTCGGTCCCGGGAAGCGGACGCCACGAGCCGGTCACATGGCTGTGCGAAAGGCAGCAGTCGTACCGGCCGATATGGCCGGCGTCCTCGTCCCGGAGGACCTCCTGAAGAGCCCGGAAATGGGTCTCCGGGATAAATATTTCCATCTTGTAGAACGCTGTCTTTCCGCTCCCGGCCATGGCTGCTCCGTCCTTTCCGTCCATTTCCCGCAAGTCCTTCTGCTCCGTCTGTCCTTCCGCTTCGTCTGTCCTTCTGTCCCGGCAGTCTTTCTGTCCCGGCAGTCTTTCTGTCCCGGCAGTCCTTCTGCTCCGTCTGTTCTTACGGTCCGTCTGCCCTTCTGTCCCGGCAGTTCTTCCGCTTCGTCTGTCCTTCTGTCCCGGCTGTCCTTCCGCTCCGCGGGTTCTGCCGCGGCGCCTGTGTCCGCCGTCACCCGCTCTCACAGCTTCTCAAAGAACCGCCTCAGTCCTAGGGCGTCCCTGAATGCGAAGACGCGGTCGAAGAAGCGGCTGATCACCCCGATCAGGGTGCCGTTGACCAGCGCGCAGAGGACCGTGCCCGCCTTGATTCCCTCAAAATGTCCGAACCCGAAAAACGCGAAGGACAGGACGACCGCGACGGTGCAGCTGCAGCAGTCGTAGACGGTCTTCACCCGGCTGATATCAAAGCCGTACACCGAGGAGATTTCTTTGACAAAAAGCTCGTAGGCCTCGGGAGATAGATAGGTGCGGAACAGCAGGGCGACGCCCGCCGCGCAGACGACAAGCCCGCAGACGTAGAAGACGGCCCTGCCCGGGAGGCCGCCGGCCGGTATCCTTCCGGCCAGCTCCATCATGAGATCCAGGACAAAGCCGTAGATAAGCGCGGTGATAAACGAGAAGAGATAGGACAGGCGGAAGCGCCGCGTCACCGCCGCGAGCAGGACAAGAAGCGTCGCCTGGGTGCAGTATTCCGCCGCGCCAAAGGTAAACGCCGGATGCGTCTGCCCTATCCGAAGGTGCAGGAGGTACGCCGGCGCGACGATGGTCGAGAGGCCGAAATCCGCCCTCTCCATCAGCGCCGTTCCGAAGGCCAGCAGAAGAAGGCCGGCCGCGTAGGCCAGCTCCGTAGGAAAGACCCGTTTTCTTTTCATGATTTCTGACGGGGACGGCTGTCCGCGTCCTCTGTGCTGATAGCGGAGACCGCGTTTCCGCAGTACTCGCAGATTCCCACGGTCCCGGCGCGGAAACGCCCGGTGCCGCCGCACTTCGGGCAGGTCACGGCGACGAAGCCCAGTCCGCTCCCGGCCGCTCTCTCGTCCTGAAGGTACACGCACTGCGGCCCCTGACGGCTCAACGTGCATCCCCGGAAATATCCCTTGCGGAAGAGAAGGTCCAGCTCATCCATGACGGAGGCCGCGTCCTTCCCCATCCGGGCCGACAGCTCCTCCGCCGTCAGCACGCCGTTCGTGTCTCCCTCGAAGATACTCTCGTACCGTCTGGCCGCGCCCGTGAGGCGCCGTCCCCTCAGCCCGAAAATGAGGAGAAGGAGCGACGGGACGAGAAGCCCGAAGTAGACGGGCAGCCCGCTCCTGAGTCCCTCCGCGCTGTCCAGGATGCCTCCGGCCGCGGCGATCGCGCAGAAGGTGGTCGAAACCGCCCCGGCGGCGATGAAGAGCACGTTCCGGATCTCCTGCATCACCATCGTCTGCGAGGAGAGATACCGGTTTTTGTTCTGTCTGTTGTCCATACCCTGTCTCCTGTCCGCCCGTCCGCGGTTTCAGATCCTTACGAAGGCGCCCTTGTGCCGCCCGTCTGCACTTTCAGATCCTTACGGCGGTGTCCGTGAGCCGCCCGTCTGCTGTTTCAGATCCTTACGGCGGTGTCCGTGAGCCGCCCGTCCGCGGTTTCAGATCCTCTCGACGACGCCCGCAAGCAGCTTCCGGAAGGCCGCGGACACGCGGTCCGCCGTCTTCTGCACCTCCTCGTGGGTGAGCGGGGTGCTGCTCATGCCGGCCGCCATGTTCGTGATACAGGAAATGCCGCACACCCCGATGCCCATGTGGCGCAGAGCCATCGCCTCGCAGGCGGTGCTCATCCCGACCGCGTCCGCTCCCAGGGAGCGGTAGGCCCGGATCTCCGCCGGGGTCTCGAAATTCGGCCCCGGGTGCTGCACGTAGACGCCCTCGCTGATCTCGATCCCCAGCTCCGCCGCCGTGTTTCGGACCGTCTCCCGGAGATCCTCCCCGTAGACGGCGCTCATGTCGGGGAACCTGGTCCCCAGCTCGTCGATATTGGCCCCGCGGAGAGGGCTGGGGACGAACATCGAGATGTGGTCCGTGATCAGCATCAGCGTCCCCGGATGAAAATCCGGATTGATGCCGCCGGCGGCGTTGGTCAGGATGACCTTCTCCGCGCCCAGCATGCCCATCAGGCGGACCGGCAGGACGACGCTGTTCATGTCGTAGCCCTCGTAGTAGTGGACCCGTCCCTGCATCATGACGACCTCTCTGCCGCGGAGGGTGCCGAAGAGGTAGCGTCCGCTGTGTCCCTTCACCGTGGAGACCGGGAACCCCTCGATCTCGGCGTAATTCACGATCTCCCGGATCTCGGCCTGTTCTCCGAAGCCTCCCAGCCCCGACCCGAGGACGATGCCGATCTCCGGCTTCGCCGACAGACGCGGGGCCACCGCGTCGGCGCAGCGCTTCAGCCGCTCGTATTCCGCGTTTCTTTTATCCTTCACAGGGTTTTCCTCTCCCTTCTACTTTCTTTCGTCCGTCCCGAAGAAGGCTCACTTTTTCCTCGAGGAGAGCCGCTCCGCCGCGGTGATCACGTGTCCGATCAGGACCGTCGTGGTCACGGCGCCGACGCCGCCGGGGACGGGCGTAATGGCGCCGACGACCGGCTCGACCTCCTCAAAGACGGCGTCGCCGGCGATGCCCCCCGCCCAGTCCTTTTTCGCCGGATCCCAGTTGACCGACACGTCGATCACGACCTGGCCCGGCCTTACGTAGTCCTTCGTGACGACCCCGAGGCAGCCGGCCGAGGTGACGAGGATGTCCGCTTTTCTCGCGATGCCCGGCACGTCGGCGGTCCTCGTGTGGCACACGGTCACGGTGGCGTTTCTCGCCATGAGAAGCATGGCGACGGGTTTCCCGATGACCAGGGAGCGGCCGATCACGACCACATTTCTCCCCTCCGGGTCGATTCCGTAGAAATCGAGGATCTCCAGGCAGGCCCGGGCGGTGCACGGAGGGAAGCCGATCTCCCGGTCCTCGTAGACGCCCGCGTTGCTCAGGTCCGTCATGCCGTCGACGTCCTTGGCGGCGCGCAGATGATTGCAGATCTCCCTGTCATAGGGCTTGAGATGCTTCGGAAGGGGCCGGAAAAGCAGGACTCCGTGGACGCTGTCGTCGCGGTTCAGCCCGTCGATGACGCCGATCAGTTCCTCCTTCGTGACGTCCCCGGGGAGAACGACGCTCATCGTCTCCACGCCGACCGTCTCCGCCTTCTTCGTCGCGCCCTTCTCATAGGAGATATCCGAAGGTTTCTCCCCGCAGCGGACGATCGCCAGCTTCGGCGCGACGCCCTTCTGTCTGAGCTCTTCCGTCCTCTGCCGCAGCTTTCCGACGAGCGCCTCGTTTACTTCCTTGCCAAGCAGGTGTTTTGCCATAGCTTCTCCCAAATGTCCTTCCTAAGATCAGTGTGTCCCCGCGGGCAGCAGGCTGTCCCGCACCGCTGTGTAAATCCCGTCGGCGAGGGCGGTATATTCCTCGAGCATCCCGGCGCACAGGCCGTTCAGCCGCTCCGCCTCCCCGCGGTTCCTGAGTGTTTTCGTGTTGATATAGACGTTGAGGGAGGCCGCCTGCAGCGCGGCCTTGAGGATCACCGCCCCGCAGCCCGCGTCGGACAGGGCGAGCCTGGATCCCTTCTCGGAGAAGGTCTTCACGGCCGTGAGGGCCTCGCAGCACAGCTCCATGATGCGGATGGGAACGGCGCAGGCCTCGACGGAGGCCTTCTCGAGAATCTCCTCCCTTTGGGGATCGTCCTTCGGCAGGCCGTAGGCCTTGGCCAGAGGGGCGAAGCCCTCCGCGTCCGCCGCCACCTGGTCGAGCAGCTCCTCCTGGAGCCGGTCGCACTTCTCCTTGAGCGCCAGGATCTCCGCCTCGACGCCGGCGTACCGCTTCTTGCCCGCCGTCAGGCTTCCGACCATATTGCCGAGGGCGCAGCCGACGGCGCCGGCCAGCGCGGCGGCGCCTCCCCCGCCCGGCACCGGCTCGGAAGAGGCGAGCACGGTCACGAAGTCGCGGCAGGAGCTCATCGTAAAATCTTCCATAAAGGGTCTTCCTCCTTCCGGAATACCGATTCCAAATGTGACTTACTGTTTTCGGATGCGAAGTATTGCCGGTCCATCTTAGGATTTGCCCCGGGCAAATTCTTAGATGGACTCATACAGAGCAGTACCCTCCTGCTTTCGTATTCGGGAACATACTTCCGCTCCTTCATCGCAAAACGGTCCTTCGCCTTCCGCTCCGTTTCAGAAAAGTCCGGTGATGCGCCCGTCCGCGTCGACGTCGATCCTCTCCGCCGCCGGGGCCTTCGGCAGGCCGGGCATCGTCATGATGTCGCCGGTCAGCGCCACCAGGAAGCCCGCTCCCGCGGACACCCGGACGTTCCGCACGGTGACCTTGAAATCCTTCGGGGCGCCGAGCCGCGCGGGATCGTCGGTCAGGGAATACTGAGTCTTCGCCATGCAGACCGGCAGTCCGCCGAAGCCCAGGTCCTCCAGCTGGCGGATCTGCTTCTCCGCCTCCGCCGTGAAGACGGCGCCTTCTCCTCCGTAGACCCTGGTCACGATGTCTTCGATCTTCTTCCTGACGGGCTGGTCCAGGTCATAGGCGAAGGAAAAACGGGACGGCTCCTCGCAGAGGCGGATCACCTCTTCCGCCAGCTCCCGGCCGCCTTCGCCGCCCTTTGCCCAGACCTCGGACAGCACGGCCCTGACGCCCGCCTCCGTGCATTTTTCGCGGATGAGATCCAGCTCGGCCTCGGTGTCCTGCGGGAAGCGGTTGACGGCGACCACGCAGGGCAGCCCGAACACGGTCCGGATGTTGGCGATGTGCTTCAGAAGATTGGGCATGCCCTTCTCAAGGGCCTCCAGGTTCTCCGCGCCGGTCTCCGTCTTCGGCACGCCGCCGTTGTACTTGAGGGCGCGGGCGGTGGCCACCAGGACCACGCAGGAGGGCTTAAGGCCCGCCATGCGGCACTTGATGTCGATGAACTTCTCCGCGCCCAGATCAGCGCCGAAGCCTGCCTCCGTGACGGTGTAGTCCGCCAGCTTCAGGGCGATCCTCGTGGCGGTCACGGAATTGCAGCCGTGGGCGATATTCGCGAAGGGACCGCCGTGGACGAAGGCCGGCGTGTGCTCGAGGGTCTGGACGAGATTCGGCTTCAGGGCGTCCTTGAGAAGGGCCGCCATCGCCCCCTCCGCGTGGAGGTTCCCCGCCGTGACCGGCTTCTGCTCCGACGGCTTTCCGTAGGTATAGCCGATGACGATCCGGGCGAGGCGCTCCTTGAGGTCCGCGATGTCGGACGCCAGGCAGAGCACCGCCATGATCTCGGAGGCCACGGTGATGTCGAAGCCATCCTCCCGCGGGACGCCGTTGACGCGGCCGCCAAGGCCGTCCACCACATTTCTCAGCTGGCGGTCGTTCATGTCGACACAGCGCCGCCAGGTGATCTTGCGGGGATCGATGCCCAGGGCGTTCCCCTGGTAGATGTGGTTGTCGATCATGGCCGCCAGCAGGTTGTTCGCGGCGCCCACGGCGTGGAAGTCCCCCGTGAAATGGAGGTTGATGTCCTCCATCGGGACCACCTGGGCGTATCCGCCGCCCGCGGCGCCGCCCTTGATCCCGAACACGGGGCCCAGGGAGGGCTCGCGCAGGGCCACCATGACGTTCTTTCCGAGCCGCTTCATCCCGTCCGCAAGCCCCACGGTCGTGGTGGTCTTGCCCTCGCCGGCCGGCGTCGGGTTGATGGCCGTGACGAGGATGAGCTTTCCGTTCTCCCGGCCGACGTCATGGAGTATACCGAAGTCCACCTTGGCCTTGTACCTGCCGTACTGCTCCAGGTATTTCTCCTCCACTCCCGCTGCCTGCGCGATCTCGGTGACCGGCAGCATTTCCGTCGTCTGGGCGATCTCTATATCGGTTTTAAATTCCGGCATGATTCTTCTTTCTCCTTCTGTCCCGCCTGGGATTTATTCTTTTCTTTCTTCGTCTGCCTTGAGCTCTCCGAAGACCCTGTCCGCGTAGCGCACCGTCTCCATGGCGTCCTTCGCGTAGGCGTCCGCGCCGATCCGGTCGGCGTATTCCTGCGTCATGACCGCGCCGCCGACCACCACCTTGACGTCGGGCTTGGCCGCGCGCAGCTGGCGGATCGTCTCCTCCATGCTGGGGACCGTGGTCGTCATGAGGGCGGACAGTCCCACCAGGCGGAGATCCCTCTCCACCGCGGTCTTCACGATGAGCTCCGGCGGCACGTCCTTGCCGAGATCCACGACCTGATAGCCGTAGTTCTCCAGCATGACCTTCACGATGTTCTTGCCGATGTCGTGGATGTCGTTCTTCACGGTCGCCAGGATCACCGTTCCCTTCACCGCGGAGGGCCTGCCGCTCAGCTTTTCCTTGATGACCTGAAACGCGGCCTGGGCCGCCTCGGCGCTCATCAGCAGCTGCGGCAGGAAGACGGTTCCCTTCTCGAAGCCGCGCCCGACGACGTCGAGGGCGGGAATGAGGTCGCGGTCGATGACGTCCGCCGCCTCCCGCGACGAAAGCTCGGCCTCCGCCGCCTTCGCGGCGCGCTCCTTCAGGCCGCGGATGACGCAGTCCGCCAGCGTCAGGCCCCCGGCCGGGCCGGCGGATCCCTGGGGTCTTCCCGCATTTCCGGTCTCTCCGGCGCCCCCGGCTTCTCCGGCATTTCCGTCATTGCCGTTGTGCCCGGCCTTTCCCGCGCCTCCTCCGAAGCCCCCCGGGGACTCCGGTCCGGCCGCTGGTCCCTTCCCGCCCGAAGGGCCGTTCTCCGCGCTCCACAGGGCGCTGGCTTCGATGTAGCCCATGCACTGGGGATCCATGTCGGAGAGGGCCAGATAGGCCCGGTAGGCCCGCATCATGGCCTCGTTGTTCGGGTTGATGATGGCGCAGGACAGGCCCGACAGCATCGCCATCGTGAAAAACGTGCTGTTGATCACCTCCCGCCTCGGAAGGCCGAAGGAAATGTTGGAGACGCCCAGAATCGAATGGCCCTGCCTTAAATCCCGGATCTTCCGCAATGTTTCGAGGGTCACCAGGGCCGACCCGCTGTCGGAGGAAACCGTCAGGGCGAGTCCGTCGATGACGATGTCCTTTCGGGGAATGCCGCAGCGGTCCGCCGCCTCGTAGATGCGGTCCGCGACCGCGAGGCGTCCCTCCGCCGTCTCCGGGATGCCGCTCTCGTCGAGGGCAAGTCCCACCAGCACGCCGCCGTACTTTCTGACGATGGGCATGACCGCCTCGATGCTCTCCGCCTTGCCGTTTACCGAGTTGACCATCGGCTTTCCGTTGTAGAGGCGGAGCCCCCGCTCGAGGGCAGCCGGGTCCGAGGTGTCGATCTGAAGCGGCAGGGCCGTGACCGCCTGGAGGCGGGTCACCACGTTTTCCATCATCGCCGGCTCGTCGATGTCGGGCAGCCCCACGTTGACGTCGAGAATGTCCGCGCCGGAGTCCTCCTGCTCGATGGCCTGTCCCAGGATGTAGTCGATATTTCCCTCCCGGAGGGCCTGCTGGAAGCGCTTCTTCCCCGTCGGGTTGATCCTCTCCCCGATCAGGACCGGGCGCCGCCCGATCTCGACCGTCTTCGAAAATGACGTCACCACCGTGCGGTTCTTCTCCGTCGGCGCCCGGAACGGGAGACGGCGGGTCGCCCGGATCAGCGCCTCGATGTGGGCGGGCGTCGTCCCGCAGCAGCCGCCCAGGACGTGGGCGCCGAGGGACGCGATCTTCTCCATCTCCCGGGAGAATTCCTCCGGTCCCACGTCATAGACCGTCCGGCCGTCCTCGACCCGGGGCAGGCCCGCGTTGGGATTGACGATCACGGGAACGGAGGCCGCCTCGAGGAGCCGTCCGGCCAGTGAGATCATCTGGGACGGTCCGAGGCCGCAGTTGATCCCGACGGCGCTGACGCCCAGCCCCTCCAGCATCGCGGTGGTCGACTCCACCGTGCCGCCGGTCAGAAGCTTCCCGCCCGCGTCGTAGGTCATGGTCACGCAGACGGGCAGGCCGCAGGCCTCCTTCACGCCCAGGACCGCCGCCTTGACCTCATAGCTGTCGCTCATGGTCTCGATCAGCACCAGATCCGCGCCCGCTTCGGCGCCGGCCCGGGCGATCTCGCCGAAGAGCGACACCGCCTCCTCAAAGGCCAGGTCCCCCATCGGCTGAAGCAGCCTGCCGGTGGGACCGATGTCGAGGGCGACGTAGCTGTCCTCCTCGCGTCCGCACCGCCTCTGGGCCTCCCGCACGCAGTCGACGGCCGCCCGGACGATGCTTCCGACCTCGCCGGGATATTTCAGGGCATTGGCCCCGAAGGTGTTGGTATTGACGATATCGCTGCCCGCGCGGAGGTAGCCCTCCGCCAGCTGAACGATGTCCTCGCGCCTCGTCAGGTTCCACCGCTCCGGCAGCTCGCCGGGCTTAAGGCCCCTCGCCTGGAGGAGCGAGCCCGAGCCGCCGTCGCAGTAAAGTCTCCCGCGTCCGAGGACCTCGGTAAATGCTTTCTTCATAATTCTGCCTTTTCTTCTATTCCGCCGGTTCCCGCCGGGCGCGTTCTTCCGCCGCGCCGGTCTTTAGGCGAAGTACGGTCTTCCGGCCCGCCGGTCTTTGCGCGAAGTGCGTTCTTCCGGCCCGCCGGCCTTTGCGCGAGGCGCGGCCTTTCACTCCGCCGGGCTTCGGCGGTACGCGCAGTTCTTCATCCCGCAGCTTTCGCAGCCGCTTCGCGGACAGTTCCCCGGCTCCGGGGACTCCCCGATCACCGCCGTCACCGATTTCGACGGCGCCATGAGATACGACTCCGTGAGGGTCACGCCGATCCTCTTGGAGGCGTCCAGAAGGCCCAGAAGGTCTCTCTGGAACTCCAGCGGAAAGTCCCCGTACCCGGGCGAAAACCGGGGTCTGCAGGAAAGCCCCTCCGCCGCCGCGCCGGCGCGGATCTCCTCGTTGATCCTGTCGCACCAGGTCTCGATCATGGCCGCCGAGGCCGCCTGGAGGATGACCATCCCGCTGACGCGGGAGACGGCCGCCCTGGCGATCAGCCGGTCCGGACCGACGCCGAGGGTGGCCGCCAGAACCGCGATCCTCCCGCACCCGGCGAGATTTCTGCCCAGATGCCGGCTCCGGATTTCCTTCTCTCCGAACCGGATCCGGTCCGGGCCTTCCGTCACAAGCGGGTATTCCTCCCAGACCGCGCACGGCCTCACCGCCGCGGAGAGCTCCGCGACGCACCGCTCGACGGCGTCCCGCACCGCCTCGTCCGGCACGCTTCTGCCGTAGCCGAGGTAGCGGTACACCTCCGACCTGTCCGGGTCGGGCATCGGAAACCCCGTGGTTCCGCCGTACTCAAGCCTCATATCACTCTCCGGTATTCTCTCTGGTCTGCTCTCAGTTCTGCTCTCCGGCTCCCGCTTCGTTTCTCCATCCGATCACCTCGGAGAGATTCTTCAGGATCCCCTCGGCGACCTGCGGCTTGTTCATCGAATAGACATGAATGTGGCGCACGCCGTTGGCGATGAGGTCGATGATCTGCCCCGCCGCGTAGACGACGCCGGCCTGCTCCATCGCCGCCGGGCTGTCGCCGAAGCGGTCCACGATGGCGTAGAACCTGGCGGGAACCACGGTTCCGGACATCGCCACCGACCTGGCCAGCTGCTTCCTGTTGGTGATGGGCATGATCCCGGGGAGGACCGGCACCGTGATGCCCGCCTCCCGCGCGCGGTAGAGGAAGTTGTAGAAGATGTTGTTGTCGAAGAACATCTGGGACGTCAGGAAGTCGCAGCCCGCGTCCACCTTCTCCCGCAGGAAGCGGATGTCGTCCGCCTTGTGCTCGCACTCGACGTGCCCCTCGGGGTAGCAGGCGCCGCCGATGCAGAAATCGCCCATTTCCCGAAGCTCGTGGATCAGCTCCGCGGCGTGATGATAGTCGTCGCAGATCCTGCCGTCCCTGGGAATGTCGCCCCGGAGGGCCATGATGTTGGTGATGCCGTGCTCCTTGTACGCCTCGACGGTCCGCGCGACGTACTCCCTCGTCGAGGAGACGCAGGTCAGGTGGGCGAGCATCGGGACGCCGTAGGTCTTCTGCAGATCCCCGGCGATGTCCGCCGTGAACGCGCTGGTTCCTCCGCCCGCGCCGTAGGTGACGCTCATGAAATCCGGGCCGAGTGCGGCGATCTTTCTCGCCGTAGCCAGCACCTGGTCAAACCGGTCGCCGGTCTTCGGAGGAAATACCTCAAACGAAATGGTGACCTCATCCCTGTTCAGAAGCTCGCGAAGGCTCATTTCTTCCATTCTCCTCTCGTCTCTTGAAAAGCGGACGTCCGCGTTCCGCTTCGTCCCATGTCTCTTAGGTCCTCAGCGCCCGAGCTTGCCCATCAGGTCAAGGATCGCGGAGAGCGGGCTGTCGTCCTTCGGGGCGGACTGCTCCGTCTTCCCGGAAAGGAGCGCCCCGAGGAGGCCTCCCGCCTCGGACGGCCTGGAAGATCCGTCCTCCCGGGTCTTCGCGGCGAGGTAGGCGGCGATCAGCTCGATGGCGCTGCTCTCCCCCGAGAGAAGGTTGAGCGCCGTCTTCTTCGTGTCGGAATCGGCCTTTCTGTAATACTGGACCAGCTTCTTCTCCGACGCGGTCAGCTTCAGCTCCTGGGAGGCGGCCGTCTTTGAGGAGGCGGTCTTCTTCGCCGCCGTGGTTTTGGCGGAGGTCGTCTTTTTCGCCGTCGTCTTCGCGGAAGCGGTCTTTTTCGCCGCCGTGGTTTTGGCGGAGGCCGTCTTCTTCTCCGCCGTCGTCTTCGCGGAGGCCGTCTTCTTCGAAGCGGAGGCGCCGGACGAGGACGCGGTCTTCTTCAGGGCGCTTCCCGCGGCGCTGATGAGGGACGTCTGGGTGACGCCCAGGGCCTTGGCCATCTGCCGGAGCACCTGCTCCTCGGGCGTCTTCTCCCCCTTCTCGATCCTGCCAAGCTCCGAGGCGGAGAGGCCTTCCACCATTTCCGCCAGCTCGGCCTGCGTGTATCCCTTCGCGTTTCTAGCTTCCTTCACCATATTTCCCAGTTTTTTGGACATAGCCGCCTCCGTTATTTCCGTGTGGGGGATCAACAGATTTTTCCTGCTATCAGTTTATGAAGGAAAAATCCGCCTGTCAACCTCCAACCCGGCCCTGCGGCGCGGCGCGGTCCCGCCCCGGCCGCCCGCGAAGCCCCGGGGATTTCCCCGAATTTGCGGAGATCTCACTTGTACTTCTGCCGTTTTCGTGTTTATCTTATCAGAGAAGATTTCTTTGAGGAGGAACGCGGTCCATGCTTTCATTGACATCCGACTACCAGGAAGGAGCCCATCCGGAGATCCTGCGCCGCCTGGCGGAGACAAACCTGACGAAAACGCCCGGTTACGGCACCGACGAGTACTGTGAGTCCGCCAGGGCGAAGATCCGGGAGGCCTGCGGGTGCCCCGGCGCGGCGGTGCACTTTCTCGTCGGCGGCACCCAGACCAACGCCGTGGTGATCAGCGCGCTGCTGCAGAGCTGGCAGGGCGTCATCGCGGCGGAGACCGGCCATATCGCCCTCCACGAGGCGGGCGCGATCGAGCTTCGGGGGCACAAGGTGCTCCCGGTCCCGCACGTCTGCGGGAAGATCAGCGCGGAGACCGTCCGCGCCTTCTGCGAACGCTTCCGGGAGGACGAGAACCGGGATCACATGGTGGCGCCGGGCATGGTCTATCTCTCCCAGCCCACCGAGTACGGCACCCTCTACAGCCTCCGCGAGCTGACGGACATCAGCGGCGTCTGCCGGGAATTCGGCCTTCTGCTCTACGTCGACGGCGCGCGCCTCGCCTACGCCCTCGCCTGTGAGGAGAACGACGTCACCCTGCCGGATCTCGCCCGGCTTTGCAGCGCCTTCTACATCGGGGGCACCAAGTGCGGGGCCCTCTTCGGCGAGGCGGTAGTCCTCCCGGATCCGGCGCTCTCCCCGCACTTTTTCACGATCATGAAGCAGCAGGGCGCCCTTCTGGCGAAGGGAAGGATGCTCGGCATCCAGTTCGACGCCCTGTTTACGGACGGCCTGTATCTCAGGATCGGGAAATCCGCGGTAAGCCTCGCCGACAGGATGCGCGCGCGGCTGAAGGGGGCGGGCTACCGGCTGGCCTTCGACACCCCGACCAACCAGGTGTTCGTGCTTCTCGACGACGATCAGCTCCGGATCTTTTCGGAACAGGTCGCGGCCGATTTCTGGGAGAAGCCGGACGAGTCGCACACCATTCTCCGGGCGGCGACCAGCTGGGCGACGACGGAGGAAGAGCTGGAGGGCTTCCCGCCGGAGCTCGCCTGACCCGGAGCCTCCGCGGAACCAGGGCCCTTTCCCTTTCCGGAACCACCAAAAGATCACCGCGCCGGCGCCGCTTCGCCGGCTTCGAAAAAAGAGAGGACCGCCATGAGAACCGACGCCGTCGTCACGCTCATTCTGATCGCCGTGAACGGGATCCTGTTCGCCGCCGAGACCATCGCCGGGGGCAGCACGAAGATCTCCGTCGCGCGGAAATTCGGTGCCTACTACTACCCGGACGTACAGAACGGACAGTGGTACCGGCTCTTCACCGCGATGTTCCTTCACTTCGGTCCGTTTCACATCGCCTGCAACATGTATTCCCTCTACAACCTCGCCCCGGCCCTCGAGAGGTTCTTTGGGGTGAGCCTGTTCCTTCTTCTCTACCTCGCCTCCGGCGTCGCGGGCAACGTGGCGACGTACCTGAAGGATCAGAAGACCGGCCGGTACGCGGTCTCCGCGGGGGCGTCGGGCGCCGTCTTCGGTCTCCTGGGCGCCTGGCTTGTGCTGACCCTCTCGCCCGAGGTGAGAACCACGGCCTCGGGATCCGGGATCCTGTACACGCTGCTCATCAACGCGGCCTACGGCCTGGCGAACCGTCAGATCAATATGATGGCCCACGCAGGCGGGTTTGTCTGCGGAGCCACCATTACCTGGATACTGCTTCTTGTGACATGACGCGCCCGCCAATGAAAAAGGCAGCCAATACAAAAAAGCAGCGCGGGAAGCGCTGCTTTTTTTGCCGGCTTACTCACAACGGAAGTCACGAGAATGCGCCGGCTGTCTATTCAAAGTTCACTCGGTCCTGTTTGTCTCCGCGCGGCTTTCTTGTCCGTATGGCGTCACAACCGGCGTCAGACGTTCTCTGCGGTCAGACCGCCGCGCCTCACGTGGCGAATCTGTGCCGCGTCTTCTTCTCCTCCGGGGTGGGCTCGATCTCGCCCGCCGCGGTGAGCGCCATCCTGGTGAGGGAAGGTCCGACCAGCTCGTAGACCAGGACGCTGAAGAGGATGATATTCCGGATCAGGGCCGCCTCGTCGCCTCCCAGGGCCGCGGCGGACCGGACCATTCCCAGCGCCACGCCGGCCTGGGGAAACAGGGTGATGCCCAGATATTTCACGATGGTCGGCGAGCAGTGCACCATTTTGCTGCTGTAACGGGCGCCGACGTATTTGCCCAGAGCACGGACGAGGATGTAGACCAGGCCGATGATGACGACCGACCTGTAGCGGAACACGCCCAGGTCGAGCTCCGCGCCGCTCAGCACGAAGAAGACCGCGTAGAGGGGCGTCGTCCACTTGTCCGCCCTCGTGAAAATGTCGTTTGAGAATTTGCTCATGTTGCAGAACACCGTCCCCAGCATCATGCAGACGAGCAGGGACGAGAAGGAGATCTTGACCTCGCCGATCTGGAACTCCATCGAGGAGAGGGCGATGGTCAGGAATACAAAGGAGATGGTCATCGCCACGCGGTTCGAGTTGGAGTAGAAAAGTTTTTCGATCACGGAGAGCAGCATGCCCATCGCCGCGCCCAGCAGGATGGAGAAAAGGATCTCCAGCAGAGGGTTGACGAGGATCGTGATCATGTCGACCGTGCCGCTCAAAAGCGCCCGCGCGATGCCGAAGGAGACGGCGAAGACGACCAGTCCCACCGCGTCGTCCAGGGCGACGATGGGAAGAAGCAGCGACGTGACGGGGCCTTTGGCCTTGTACTGGCGCACGACCATGAGGGTCGCGGCGGGTGCCGTCGCGGAGGCGATGGCGCCGAGGGTGATCGCCGCCGGAAGCGGCATGGCTTTGGGTCCGAGAATGAAATGCAGCGCGATCATCGCGATATCCACGAGAACCGCCGCGCAGAGCGCCTGAAGGATGCCGATCACCACCGCCGCCCGGCCGATCTCCTTAAGAGACGAGAGCCGGAACTCGCTTCCGATGGAGAACGCGATGAAGCCCAGCGCGGCGCTCGTCAGAACGCCCATGGCCTCCACCTCCTCAAAGGACGCGTACCCGACGCCGTGTCCGATCACACTGCCCAGGGCGTAGGGTCCGAGAAGCAGTCCCGCGATCAGAAACGCGGTGACGTCCGGAAAGTTGAGATGCAGCGCCTTGAAGACGCGCGTCATCATCAGTCCGGCAAATAAGGTGATCGAAGTTGCGATAAGTGGCTGCATGACAATCCTACCTCCTGCCTGAATTTACGCCGTTCAGCATTATATACCTTTTCCATCGGAAATGCACGTCCGGCGCGGTCCCGGGCGATATTTCATCACTATTGACAGGTTCTCCGTCCGCGAAGGCCTTTTTTTGACCATTTTTAAAAGAATGGGATACCTGCCATAGAGAATTCCTGAGGAATAAAAAAGCCCGGCATTCATGCCTTCCATCAGAATATCCCCAGTCAAAACGAAAAGAGATTGCCCGATGGACAACCTCTTTTGGCTGCTGTATGCTGCTTTTTCTTTTGTCTGCCAACTGTCCTGCCATCAGAAGCGGCTTATATGCAGGGTTTTCCGTTGACTGTTTTTCAGCTTTCCGCCCTTCCTATGCGGCTTCTGTTTCAGATTTTTCAGGGAACGTCTCATCCCCTCAGGATCATCTCCGCCGCCTCCGCCAGGGAGGACGCCACGGCGCAGTCCGCGTCCTTCGCCCGGCCCCCGCGGTCCAGGAGGATCGCGTCGATGCCGGCGCCCCGGGCGCCGAGGACGTCCGCGCTGTAGGAATCCCCGATATGCACCGCCTCGGAGGCGCTGACGCCCGCCCTGCGCAGGGCAAGCTCAAAGATCTCCGGAGCGGGCTTATAGGCCCTCGCTTCCTCCGCGCTCACGACGGCGAAGGGCCGGATCCCGTACCTGCCCAGATTCTCCTCGACGTAGGACGCCGCGTTGTTGGTGATGACGCAGACCGGAAGCGGGCATTTCTCAAAGAACTCCGCCGCGTCCGGATACAGAGGGCCGTTTCTCCACAGCCCCTGATTGAGAAGATGCAGCTCCTCGTGATTGTCGCGGAGCCCGTGCTGCTCCTCGCAGAGGGCGAGAAGGCGCAGGCACAGCTCGTCCTCGTCGGCGAACTTTTCTCCGCGGCACTCCCGCTCCAGCTTCGCCAGATTTGTGAACCAGAAGCCGAGGGCCTCCTTCGCGGAGCTGAAATCGGAATGCCGGCTGACCCGGTAAATCATCTCCTCGATCTCCGGGCCCGCCTGCTCGATGACGGTCCCGGTATAATCGATCAGTACTGCTTTCTTCATGCCTTCCCCTTTGTCCTCACTCTCCGATCGCCTCGAGGGCCTGGCGGAGATCCGCGATCAGATCCTCCTTGTCCTCCAGTCCGCAGGACATGCGCACAAGCCCCGCGGGAACGCCGGCCGCCGCCAGCTGCTCGTCGTTCATCTGGCGGTGGGTCGAGGTCGCCGGGTTGAGGCAGCAGGTGCGGGCGTCCGCGACGTGGGTTTCGATGGCCGCGAGGCGCAGATTCTTCATGAACGCTTCGGCCGCCTTCCGGCCGCCCTTCAGCTCGAAGCCGACCACGCCGCAGCCGCCGTCCGGCAGGTACTTCCGCGCGGTCTCGTAGTAGGGGCTTCCCGGAAGTCCGGAATAGTTGACGTAGCTGACCTGGGGCTGCTTCTCGAGGAACTCGGCCACCGCCTGGGCGTTCTCCACGTGGCGCGGCATGCGCACATGGAGGGACTCCAGGCCCAGGTTGAGCAGGAACGCGTTCTGGGGCGACTGGATGCTGCCGAAGTCGCGCATCAGCTGCGCGGTGCACTTGGTGATGAACGCCCCCTCCTTCCCGAACTTCTCCGCGTAGGTGATCCCGTGGTAGGAGTCGTCCGGCGTGCAGAGGCCGGGGAATTTGTCCGCGTGGGCCATCCAGTCGAACTTCCCGCTGTCGACGATGGCGCCGCCCACGGCCGCGCCGTGGCCGTCCATGTACTTGGTCGTGGAATGGGTCACGATATCGGCGCCCCACTCGATGGGCCGGCAGTGAACCGGCGTCGGGAAGGTGTTGTCCACGATGAGGGGCACGCCGTGCCGGTGGGCGGCCTTCGCGAATTTCTCGATGTCCAGCACCGTCAGGGCCGGATTGGCGATGGTCTCGCCGAAAACGGCCCGGGTATTGTCCTGAAACGCCGCTTCCAGCTCCTCCTCCGTGCAGTCGGGGGAGACGAAGGTGGCCGTGATCCCCATCTAGCGCATGGTGACGCTGATGAGGTTGAAGGTGCCGCCGTAGATGGTCGAGGACGAAACGATGTGGCTGCCGCACTCGCAGATGTTGAAGAGGGCGAAGAAGTTCGCGGCCTGTCCCGAGGACGTCAGCATGCCCGCCGAGCCCCCCTCCAGGGCGGCGATCTTCGCGGCGACGTAGTCATTTGTGGGATTCTGGAGTCTCGTGTAGAAATAGCCGCTCGCCTCCAGATCGAAGAGCTTCCCCATCGCCTCGCTGGTGTCGTATTTGAAGGTGGTGGACTGGATGATGGGAATCTGACGGGGCTCTCCGTTGCCCGGTGTGTAGCCCGCCTGTACGCATTTCGTATTGATCTTGTACTGTTCCATTACTGTCTTTTCTCCTGTGTCTTTTTGCCCATGTCACTCCGCCGGCACTGCTCCGGCGGCGCTGTCCCGCCGATGTTGCTCCGCGGACACTGCTCCGACGGCGTCACTCCGCCTTGGCGGCCTGCTCGTTTCCGGAAATCTCAAACCCGATGCCGATCGGGAGGCGGTGGGTCTCGAGGATCGAGGCGCCGCCCGTAAGATCCGCGTACACGTACACGATCTCATAGCCCGGGAGGGCGGAACCCGCGTCGGCGCCTGACCGGCAGAGCAGGCAGTAGTTGACGCCCGCGACGATCTGGGTGCCCAGAAGGGCGACCGGCCTCATATCCTCCGCGCCGTCTTCTCCGAGCGCCTTCTCCAGGGCGAGGGCCGCCTCCTCCGTCACGGCGTTGTCTCCGGGTATTTCCCAACCGCCGGTGAGCATCATCTCTTCGGAGCCGGTCTCCACCTCCGCGGCGGACTCCGCGGCGGCCGGAACGGCGCCCATGGCTGTGATCACTGCCGCAGCCGTCAGCGCGGCCGCCATTTTCCTGAGGTTCATCATCCTTCTTCCTCCTTTTCCTTACACTTCCCTGACGAAGCGGCCGCCGTTTCCCCACTCGAAGCGGCCGCGGACCCCCGCGTCCGCCGCGCCGATCTCGAACTGCCGCTTCGCGATGCCCATGTCGTTGTACTCCAGGCCGTTTCCCTTCTTACAGATGACCATCGAGGCCTCGCCGTTCTTCACCAGAATGTTGACCGGCTGCTGGTTCACCGCGGAGGGTCCCAGCCGCACGGCCTCGATGCCCCGCCGGACCCAGTCCGGCGCCTCCGCGAAGGTCACGTCCGACGCCTCGTCGAGGAACGTCTCTGTCTTTCTGTCCCTCTTCCGGATCATCGCCCGCGTCATCGACTGCTTCATGGGAAGCTTCGCCGGCGCGTATCCCATCGGGATCACGTCCCACAGCCGCTCCCCCTCCGCGATGTCCGGATGGATCGAGGCGGCGTCGTAGGTGCTGGCCACCCAGCAGGTCCCAAGCCCGAGCTCCACGGCGCGGAGCACCAGCTTCTCGCCGTAATAGCCCAGCTTCTCCGACTCCGCGGGGCTGTCCCCGGCGACCAGGGCCGCGCAGACGTAGACGGGTCCGCTGAACATCGCGGGCGACATGCGGACGGCAGGCCGGCTGCCATCCCCGGATACAATCAGCTGAAAACGGAGTCCCGACTCGCGGTTCAGTTCTCCGACACAGGCTTCCAGCTGCGCCAGAATCTCCGGACCGGGCATCCGGTCCTCAAAGGCGCGGCAGGAAATCCGCTTCTCGACGGCCTCCCATTCTGTCATGCTTCTCTTCCTCCATTTTTGAAACACCTTTAAACCACCGCGTCCGGCGGAAATGCCGGGCGCCTGTCCGCGCCGGACACCAGTCCGGGCGGGACGAGAATGTTACACCGGTGTAACACCGGTTCCGTCCGCGCCGGGCCGGCAGGCCGGACACACATTGATTTTATACCAAAAAGAACCGCGCGAAAAGCATAAACGTCACAGGAGCCCGCGGCGCGCAGAAAAGGTCCGGCCGCCCTCCCGGACAGCCGGACCCGTATTCCGCTTTTTCGTTCTGAGGAGCGCCTCCTCCGTCCTTGTTTTCTGTCAGTTCTGAAGAACACGTCCTCAGGCCTTGCTTTCTGTCCGCTCTGAAGAACACGTCCTCAGGCCTTGCTTTCTGTCCGCTCCGAAGAACACGTCTTCAGTCCTTGCTTCTCCTCTGGAGCATCTGCAGTCCCACCGCCGCCAGAAGGATCGCGCCCTTGACGGTGTCGTTCAGCAGGGCGTTCATGCCGAGGGCGGTGATGATCTTGTCGATCAGGGTGAAGGACATGGTGCCGAAGATGATGCCCAGCATCCTGCCCTTGCCGCCCGTCATGCTGATGCCGCCGATGACGACCGCGGCGATGGAGTAGAGCTCATAGTTCTTGCCCGAGGTGGCGGGGTCGAAGGACGTGTCCTTGGCGATCTTGAGGAAGGTCGCGAGTCCCACGCACAGGCCGCAGATCAGGAACACCGAGATCTTGGTCCAGACGACGTTGATGCCCGCCAGCATCGCGCCCTTGGCGTTGCTTCCGAGGGCGTAGATCCTCTTGCCGAACTTCATGGACGTGGTCATGTAGATCATGAAGGCCGCCACGCAGAGCCACACGATGGCCAGGAGCGGGATGGTCTTCAGGTTGCCGTTTCCGAACATGAACAGCGGCTTGTAGCGGGAGACGCTGGCGTCGACCCTGTAGCGGGTCTCGCCCATCTCGTTCATCATGTACTGGGAGAGGGAGCGGTAGATCAGCATCGTGGCCAGGGTGACGATGAACGCGGGCATCTTGAGGCGTCCGACCATGAAGCCGTTGATGCAGCCGAAAGCCGCGCCGAGGGCCAGGGCGCTCACGAGCAGCAGAAAGATGCTGTTCGTGTGGTTGAAGACCACGATGGAAATGCCGCCCGCCAGCACGAAGGACGAGCCCACCGACAGGTCGATGTCGCCGGTCAGGACGATGAGGCCCTGCCCCAGAGCGATCGTTCCCAGAATGGCGCTGTGGAGGAAGATATTCGTGATCGTCGTCCACGACGTGGCGCTTCCGTTGATGATCAGATACGCCGCGAAGATCACGACAAATACCACGATGAAATTGAAGTTGTTCCAGAAATATCTTACTTTCTTTGACATGTCAGGCCTCCGTTCCGCCAAGTGCGCCGGTCGAATACATCATCACTTTTCCTTCTTCTATCTCGGAGTGGGGCAGATCCGCCACCACCCTTCCGTGGTAGAAGACAATGCATCTGTCGGCTATCTTCTTCAGCTCGGGAATCTCCAGCGTGTTCACGATGATCGTCTTGCCCTCCTCGGCGAGCTTCAGGATCAGACGGTAGATCTCCTCCTTCGCGCCGACGTCGATGCCCTGGGTCGGGTTGTCCATGAGCAGGATCCCGGCGTCGGTATCCAGCCATCTGGCGAGGATGATCTTCTGCTGATTGCCGCCTGACAGGCTGACGATCAGGTCCTCCGAGTGGTTCGCCTTGATGTTCAGGGCGCTTTTGAAGCGTTCAAACCTGCCCTGTTCATTCTTCCTGCTGATTGACGGGTTCCGGGTGTCGATGGTGTGTCTCGAGATGTAGGTGTTCTCCAGCAGGCTCATATCCGGCAGGACCGAGTTCTCCTTGCGGTTCGCGGGGATCATGCCGACCCCGCGGAGCATCGCCTTGTGGATGGTCTCCTTCGACATGCTCTCGCCCAGGATGTCCACCGTGCCGCCGCTGATGGGCAGGGCGCCGAAGAGTGTCTGGAGCACCTCGGAGCAGCCGGCTCCCTGGAGGCCGGTGAAGCCGATGATCTCGCCCTTCCGGCACTCGAAGGTCACGCCGCTGAAGCCCTGGCCGCTGAGGCCGTCGGTCCTCAGCACGACGCCGCCGAGCTCCCGCTTCTCGTAGACGTCCTCGTTGGCGTAGGACGCTCCGACCATGTCCCGGGTAATCTTCTCCGCGGTCGTCTCCGCGATCTTTCCCGTGCTGATGAACCTGGCGTTCCGCAGCACCGTGTACTCGTCCGCGATGGCAAATATTTCCGGCATTTTATGGGAAATGAAGATAAACGCCGTTCCCTTGTTTTTCAGACTTCGTATCAGGCCGAAGAAATGCTCGATCTCGGCGTTGTTGAGGGCCGTGGTCGGCTCGTCGAGAATGATCAGCTTCGCCTGGGAGTGCAGCGCCTTCGCGATTTCAAGGACCTGCTTCGCGCCGGTGACCAGATCTCCGGCCAGCATCATCGGATCGATGGGGACGCCCATCTCGTCGAACAGCTTCTGTGCCTCCGCGATCATGGCTTTCTTGTCGAGCCTGCCGCCGATTCCGGTGATCTCCTTGCCGAGGAAAAGGTTCTCGTACACCTTCAGGTCGTTGAAAATGTTGAGCTCCTGGTGCACGAAGGCGATCCCGGCGGCCTCGGACGCGGAGATCGAGCCGTTGGGCAGCTCCTTCCCGTCGAAGGTGACCGTTCCCTGGTCCCTGGTATAGACGCCGGAAAGAATGTTCATCAGCGTGGACTTCCCGGCTCCGTTTTCTCCCAGGAGGGCGTGGATCTCTCCGGGCTGGACGGTGAGCGACACGTCGTCCAGAACCTTGACCCCGAAGAACGATTTATGGATGTGTTCCATTTTAAGCAGTTCCAATTCCGCTGCCTCCATCGCTTTGTATTTTGGTGATGACTCCATGCAAGGGCAGCAGTTACCTGCTGCCCTTGCGTATTGACTGAATCATTTTCCCGGAGAGGGGACCGTGCCGGACCGCCCTCTCCCGGGCGGCTTTCTTACGTCAGCCGCGGTAGCTCCGGCTCTGTGTCACCGGGGATCATTCCTTCTCGTCGTAGCTGCCGAACGCCTGGAACTCTTCCACGTTGTCCTTGTCGACGACGGAAACCGGAATGACGTAGTCCTTTTCGATCTCTTCGCCGTTCAGGCTCTTGATCATGACGTCAACCGCTTCCTTGATCATGGCCGGGTCATAGGTGACGGAGAACAGATCGTAGCTGTCGGGCCTGGCGATGGTCTGATGCTTGTCCTTCAGCACCGCGTACATCTCGGCAAGGCCGGAGGAAGCGCAGAGGGCCTGAAGAGACTCAAGGAATTCGCCCTTCTTCGTCTCGTCGAGAGCCGCGCCGTTCAGGGATTCGAGGACGCCCATGGCGATCTCATCGTCGTGCGTGAAGATCCAGATCTTCTTGGACGGATCGCACTGCGCGCTGCTGAACCAGGACTCGAAGAGTTCCTTGCCCTGATCACGGCTCCAGCCTGTGGCGGCGGACTTGACGACAGCCGCGTTGATCTCGTCCTCGGTCCAGCCGGCTTCTGTAAGAGCGTCACGGAAGCCCTGGGAACGAAGTTCCGGAACGGAGCTGTTGTCGCCGATCATCTCATAGACGTAGTCTTCCTTCGCGAGGCCTTCCGCGAGAAGTCTCTTGCCTGTCTCGTAGCCGATACCGACGTTGTCGCCCTTGACGTTGGCGACGACCGCCTCGTCGAGGATCTCGCTGTTGATGCAGCGGTCGAACTGTACGAACGGGATTCCCGCCACGGCGATCTTCTCCAGTGTGGACTGAAGGCCGTTGTCATAGGGAAGAATGACGATGCCCGCGAGGCCTTCCGGCTTTGCGAGGAGGTCATCCACCTGCTGGATCTGATTCTCGACGTCCGTCGCCGCGTAGACCTTGACTTCGTAGGCGCCGTCCGCGTTGAGCTCCTCTGCCTTCTCCTGCGCATAGGTCAGGACCGCGCCGGTCCAGCCGTGGTCAGCGCTGGGGACCATGACCGCGATCTCATCCGCGGAGGCCGCCATGCCGAGAGACATCGTCATCGCACCAGCCGTAATCAGTACTGCCGCAAGTTTTTTGATTGTCATTTCCGTATCCTCCTTTTTGACAAAAGATCATCAACGATGATGGGATTATTATATCAGATTTACACAGTTTTTTGAAACAATTATTGATTTTTATCAGACATTTTCCCCGAAATTGTTCAGATATGAGCACGCGTTCACGGGGCGCCGGCTCCGCCCGCCGGGCGCCTTCCGGGAGGCCTCCTGCCTCCGGGTCTGCGGCTCCACAGAGCCCTGCCGCCCGATATGCGCCTTCACAGGGCCCTGCTGCCGGGCCTGCGGCTGCACAGAGCTTCTGCCGCCGGGCCCGCGGCTCTCCGCGCATAAAGAACAGCCGCACCCCGGCCTTTCGGCTCTGTGATGCGGCTGCGCCTTTGTGTTGTTACCTGGTCCGGTTTCGTCCGTTCTCCGGTTGTTTCCCGGGGCTTCGCGCGGCGGTTCTCCCGCCTTTACGCGTCCTCCCGGTCACTTCCCGGGGCTTCGCGCGGCGGTTCTCCCGCCTTTACGCGTCCTCCCGGTTATTTCCCGGATCCGCGCTTCTTGCGGCCTCTCCGGATCACTTCCTCCACCGCGATCGCCGCGGCGATAAGAAGGATCAGATACAGCGCGATCGGCTGCGTATCTCCGGTCTTCACCGGCGACGTGGTGGTCGTGGTCGATCCTCCGCCGCCTCCGCCTGTGGTAGGTCTGGTCGGATTGACCGGTACCCTGGTCGGCGTCGTGGTCGGCGGCTTGGAAGGCGTCACACTCGGCGTCACGCTCGGCGTAATGCTCGGCGTAATGCTCGGCGTCACATCGTCGTAGATGTTCTCCACGTCGTAGGTGCCCTCGACATACCTTGTGCGGTAGTCATCCACCGGATCCTCGACGATCGTGTAGACGATCTCGGTCTTGTTGCCGTCGGCGTCGACCTTGAATCTCGGCAGGTTGGTCCATGTGTATGTCCAGGCGCCGTTCGGTCCTGCCGTGACCTCCCTGTCGGAACCTCTCACAACCACGCCGTCCGCGAACAGCCTGATGGTAATCTTCTCAGGTCTCGCGCCTGCCGCGTTGTTGTTGTCGGTCCAGATCTTGTGTCCGGAGATCTGGGTCATCTCGATCGTGTTGGTGATCGTGAATCCTTCTTCGGCATTGCCGCCGTATTCCGGCTTGCCGTAGCCGTCGGGGATCTCCGTCTCCTCCACTCTGTAGGTGATCTTCACTCCGTTCTGATAGACCGGAAGGTTGGTCCAGACGTACCTCCACTGATTCAGCGAGGAGAGCACGACCGGCGCTCCGACGGGCTCTTCGCCCGCGTAGAGCTGTACTGTTACCGTGTACGGACGCTTCTTGCAGCAGTCGTCGCCGTCGTCCCAGATCTTCGTGACCGGGATATCGGTCACAACCGGGATGTGGGTGTTCCTGAACCGGAATCCGGTCTCCATGCTGCCCGTCACTTCCGTCGTGTAGTCCGCCAGCGGCGTCTCCTCCACGACGTAGGTGATCCTGTCTTCGCCGCTGTACGCCGGCAGGTTGCTCCAGATGTGGTATCCGTTCTTGTCGGTCGTCCAGGTCGTCTCAACTTCTTCACCGGAAGCGTCGACAATCTTTTCGATCTCAAGTCCGCGGACGTAGGCGTGGAGCGTGAACTCGGCGCCGTCGCCGCGCAGGCCGTCCTGATTGTCTCCGTCGATCCAGGTCTTCAGCGCCCAGACAGCGACTGTCTTCACCACATGCGTGTTGGTTACTGTTACCTTGCCTTCGTTGAGGACGTTGGTTCCCTCGTGCACGCCGCCGTCGGTTCCGGTCACTCTGTAGGTCGTCGCATAGCCGCTGACCGTATCCTCGATGACCGTGTAGAGGATCTCCTCGCCCTTGCTGCCTGTCCTGTACTTCGGCAGATCCGTAAATGTCACCTTCCAGCCGTTCGCTTCATTCAGCTGCGCCATCTTCACAGGCTCGCCGTTCGCGAGGACCGTCACGCTGACCGAATCCGGACGGAGTCCGTCGGTGTTCGCCGCCGGATCCGCGGCCGGTCCGTCAACCCAGACCTTCTCGATCTCGATCGACGTGCGCGCCGTGTCAAGGCTGTTCACGATGCGGAAGCAGCCGGTGCAGACTCTGGTCACCGTCGTCACATAATCGCCGAGGCTCTCGTCTGCCACTTCTTCCACCGTGTAGGTCACTTCACTGCCGTCCTTGAGGACCGGAAGCTTGTCAAACTTGTAATACCAGAAGTTCTCGTCGGAAAGAACCGCCGTCACTTCGTTGCCGTCCTTGTCGAGGACCGGTTCGGCTTCGACCTTGGTTCCGTCCTTCTTCGTGTAGGTCTCAAGGAGACGTACCGTGACAGATTCCGGTCTCACGCCGTCGCTGTCTTCTCTGTCGTCCCAGACCTTGGTAACCACCACATCCGTCAGTTCCGGATTGTAGGTGTTGGTCACCGTCCATGAGCTGCCTTCCGCGGTCTCGGTCCCGTCGTATTCGACGGTGTAGCCTTCCGGCTTGACCTCGATGACGCTGTAGCGGATTCTCTCGCGGACCTCGCCGCTTCTGTACTTCGGCAGGTCAGTCCACTCGGCCGTCCACTTGCCGTCTTCGCCCGCGGTCACGGTCTGATCCATACCCTCGAGGGCCAGTCCGTCTGCCAGGAGCTTCAGCGTGATCTCCTCCGGTCTCATGCCGGCCAGATCATCGTCGTCCACCCAGATCTTCTCTGCCTTGAGCGAGGTTGTCTCAAATCCGTTGTAGGTGTTGGTGATGGTCACCGTTCCGCCCGTGAGGACGTTGCCGGTGGTGACTCTGCCTTCGGAATCCGTGACCTGGTAGGTCGCCGTATAGGTTCCGG
>CACYDL010000012.1 GCA_902773195.1 uncultured Lachnospiraceae bacterium | reverse complement strand
TCATCTCCCGATACAGCTGCAGCACCCCGCAGACCGCGTGCTCGGCCATAGGGATGCTGTAGGAATCCCGGGCATTGAAAAGTGTGATCCCGTGCGCCTTTATATATTCTGCCGGAACCCGGTCAAAGCCGGCGGCCGTAAGCTGGATATACCGCAGATTCTCAAACCGCCCGATGGGATGATGCAGGAAGAGACCGTTGCAGATCACGCCCTGGACCCAGTCGAAGGGGCAGGGAAGGGAATCCCGCTCCTGCTGAAGAAACTTCACCTGATGACCCATGGCGGTCAGCTCCGGTAAGTATTTCCCGGCGTCTCTCCAGGCGCCTGTAACCAGAAGATTCATGCCTTTTTCTCCTGCTGACGGATGATTTCGTTCACACAGCGGACGAGAGCCAGACGGTTCTCCTCAAAATACGCCGCGTCCGGATTCCCGCTCCCGGCGGCGTCTGTCTCCGCCCGTTTCATCCGGGCCAGCCTCTCGCCGCACTCCTTCTCGACGTCCCGGATCTCCCGGACCCCCTCCCGAAAGATGCTCTCTATCTCGCCGGGGTCCGTCGTCAGGGCCGTATTGCAGAAGCTTCTCGACAGAATCACGCAGGAGGAGCCGAGCCTGCAGTGCTCCCTGATGATGCGCTCCGCGGGGAGCGCGCCGCCCCCGGGACGGGCGATTCCGCCGAAGCCGTAGGGGATGCCCCGCCCGCCGATCTGCCGGCAAAGCTTCTCCACGGTTCCGTCCGCCAGCAGCTCAAAGAGAAACCTCCTGCCCATGCCCAGGCTGAGATCGTTGAGGCCGATATGGATCTCGTCGATCCCCGGGAGGGCGAGGATCCCGTCGAGCTCAGCCACCGCGCCCGGCGTCTCCAGGAGGAGACTTGCGGCCGCGCGGCCGTCCAACATCGCCAGAAACCGCCGGACCTCCTCCGCCGTCTTAAAAAACGGAAGCATCACCACGTCTGCTCCCGCTTCAATGACCTCGTCGATTTCCTCCTCAGAGGAGCCCCAGGCGCCGGAGGCGTCGTGAACGGGATTCACGCGCGCGAGAATCCTGACGTCCGGAACCGATGCGCGGATGCGTCTCACGTCCTCCGGCGTGTGGCGGTTCTGAACCGTATCCAGGCCGCCCTGGCGCTCTGCCTTTCCGATATATTCCAGATCCACGAAGATCCGGTCGACGCCCGCGCCGTACGCAATCCGGGCGCCCTCGGGATCCTTCGTGATGTACATAAGCTTCAGTGCCAAACCGATTTCCCGCGCCTTTCCTCTTACGGCTTCTTCTTCACGGTCTCCCCGATATTCTCGTTGTCCGCCCGGCTCAGGACCTTCAGGATGGTCCTGAAGAAGATTCCGGCGTCCAGGGAGAACGAGACGTTCTCCACATACCAGTTGTTCAGCTCGATGCGCCGGTTCCACTCGACGTCCTTGCGCCCGTGGATCTGGGCCCACCCGGTGACGCCGGGGCGCACGTCGAACATATGCCGCTGCTCCTCCGTGTACTCGTCGAGGGGCCAGGGATGATAGGTGAGGGGCGGGCGCGGGCCGATGAGGGACATCTCCCCCTTCAGGATATTGATGCACTGGGGAAGCTCGTCGATCGACGTCGCCCGGATGATCCTTCCGACCTTCGTGACGCGGGGATCGCCCCGGCCGCTGTAGACGCCGGATCCGGTGTGCTCCGCGTCCTGCACCATGGAGCGGAATTTCAGGATCTCAAATTCCCTGCCCCGAAGTCCCAGGCGCTTCTGCCGGAAGATCGCCGGCCCCGGGGTCTCGATCCGGATCGCGGCCGCCGTCGCCAGCATCAGCGGGGAGAGGACCAGGAGGGCCGTCCCCGAGACCGCGACGTCCAGCGCGCGCTTCACTCTTCTGTTGTAGAATCCTTCCGGGCCGCTCATGCCTCTTGCTTTTCTCCTCCGCCGGCCGCCGGCGGGACTGCGCCGGTCAGCCTTCCCCGTCCGCCGTCCTGCCCCGTCCGTACTTGCCGTACTTTCCGTATTTTCCGTATCTGCCGTAGCCGTAGCCGTACCGGTAGGACGTCAGTACGCCGCCCGACGTGGCGTTCAGCACGCAGCCCGTGAGGGGAAGTCCTGTGTCATAGAGCATATCCAGGCCGTCCGTCACCCGCGAGAGGGGGGCGTAGTCCTGTCTCACGACGAAGATGCCCTGATCCGCGTAGTCGGCCAGATTGGACGCGTCC
>CACYDL010000011.1 GCA_902773195.1 uncultured Lachnospiraceae bacterium | reverse complement strand
AGACCGATTCCTGCTGTTGGGAATGAGTGAAACTGCAAAAGTCTGCATAGTTTGTCATTGTTATAGAGAATCAGACACTGTGATCAGGATCATTTCCGCAAGGCAGGCAACCAGGAAGGAGGAACAGAGATATGTTAGAGGAATATGATATTGATAAACTAAACCCGAGGCCGAATCCTTATGCAAAAGAATTAAAGAAGCAGATTACAATCAAGATTGCTCCTTCGGTGATTGACTATTTTAAAAGCGAATCACAGGAAACAGGCATTCCCTATCAGACGCTGATCAATCTGTATCTGGCAGATTGTGTAAAGTCAAAAAGAAAACTCGAGATAGCCTGGAAGTGATTTTACTCTGGCAACAAAATTGGCAGCCCGAACACTGTGTGCCATTATGATGAAACCAATGAACCAGTCGTAACCCTATGATGTCTTTTCATCAATCCAAGGGGTTTACACAGAATAGCTTACACTACCGCAGAGAGGTGTCTTTATGGCAGGCTGTCAGTTATACCATCCCCGCAGCCGTATGGAAATAGCAGATGAGCGTATAGACGCGGGAAAAGCATTTGATTGGGGAAGGACATCCGAAGAATATGCAAAGTACAGGGACATTTATCCGGATGTTTTTTATAGAAAGATTGTGGACAGAGGGCTCTGTACAGACGGACAGACAGTCCTTGATCTCGGAACCGGAACCGGTGTCCTTCCACGGAATATGTACCGGTACGGGGCGGCATGGACAGGGACAGATATTTCGCCGGAGCAGATTGAAAAGGCGAAGTTATTGGCTTCTGCTTCCAATATGAGGATCAACTTTCAGACTGTATCAGCAGAACAACTGGATTTTACCGGAGAGAGATTTGATGTAATCACGGCCTGTCAGTGTTTCTGGTATTTCGACCATGAGAGGGTTATGCCGAAACTGGCTGAACTTCTGAAAACAGACGGAAAGCTGCTCATTCTCTATATGGCATGGCTGCCGTATGAGGATAAGATTGCAGGCGCGAGCGAAGAACTTGTGCTTAAGTATAGTCCGAAATGGTCAGGGGCCGGGGAAACAAGACATCCGATTTGGGTTCCGGATATTGCCTTTGACTATTTTGAATGGGAAGATCATGAGGAATATGATCTGATGGTGCCATTTACCAAAGAATCCTGGCATGGGAGAATGAGAGCCTGCAGAGGTGTGGGAGCCTCATTGTCAGAGGCGGAATTAGCCAGGTGGGATAAAGAACACAGGGAACTATTGGACCGGATCGCACCGGAACAGTTTGAAGTCCTGCACTACGCAGCTCTTGCAGTGCTCCGAAAGAGAGAACAATAAATGGAGACCGTCACAGCGGGATGGGAGAAAAAACATGGTCAGGGAAGCTGAGCAAAGTGATCTGGATGCAATACTGGAGCTCTATCTGTCACTGCATGAGGACAGTATCCCTGAAAAAGATGAACATTTGAGAGATACGTGGCTTCAGATTATACGGGATCCGAATCACCATCTGATCGTGGACGAGGTGGATGGCAAGATCGTTTCGTCTTGTGTGTGCGTGATTATTCCCAATCTGACAAGAAATATTCGCCCGTATGCTTTCGTTGAGAACGTGGTGACATGTGAGGATTATCGGGGAAAGGGCTATGCCGGTGAGTGCCTGGAATTTGCCAGGGAGATTGCCGAAAAAGAGAACTGCTATAAGATGATGCTGCTGACAGGTTCAAAGAAGCGGGAGACTCTTCGGTTTTATGAAAAATGCGGATATAACAGCAGCGACAAGACAGCCTTTATACAGTGGCTGGGAATGAAGAAATAAAGCCTATGGCATCAAGCAAAGAGTATTTGGATTTTGTTCTTGAACAGCTTTCGGAATTGGATGGTATATCGTACAAGGCGATGATGGGGGAGTACATCATTTACTTCAGGGGGAAGATTGTCGGCGGGGTCTATGATAATCGTTTCCTGGTCAGGCCTGTGAAGGCTGCAAAAAACATGATGCCGGAAGCAGAACCGGAATTGCCGTATGAAGGAGCAAAGGAAATGCTCCTTGTAGACAATATGGAGAACAGGGAGTTTCTGAAGGAACTGCTGGAAGGGATGTATGGCGAGCTTCCGGCTCCCAAGAAAAAGAAATGAAAAATGACAGAAGAAAAGAAAAGATAATCGCTGCATGTGGAGGAGGAAAACATGAAATCGGCAGATACCTTCATTTCCCTGCGTGACCGACTGGAATTAAAAGACGGGGCAGCGGCCTGGTTTCACGAAAAAACGGAGTGTGCCGAAGGAAGCCGGAAGGAACACGGAAGGAGGGATAAAGAGATATGATCATCTATCGGAAATTAACAGACAAAGAATTGGACAGATTCATTCAGATGCGTATCCGACAGCTTCGAGAGGAAGGCGCGACGGAAGATATTGATCTTGCGCCGGCGCTGCGGGACTATTACAGGCGACATCTGGCAGATGGTACATTTGTTTCCTGGCTTGCGGTGGACGGAGGCCGAATCATAGGAACAAGCGGCATGTCTTTTGTTGAAAAGCCGCCCTATTTCGGATGTCCGAGCGGTAAGATGGGTCTCCTGTCGAGCATGTTTACAGAGCCGGATTATCGCCGGAGAGGGATCGCGAAGGAACTGCTGTCCAGGGTGGTTGATGAAGCAAGAGCGTATGGCTGCGGTACCGTACAGATCACGGCGTCGGATATGGGCGTTCTTCTGTATACAGCTTTTGGTTTTGTGAAAAACGATCATTTTTTGCAGTACAAATTATCGGAAATGCGATAATACCGCGATCATCCGCCTGGACTCCTTCATGCCGGACGAGGAAGCATGGGACCGTTGCTATGAGGGAACAGGAGACTTCCCGGAGGATTCTCTGGGCACTGTGCTCAACGGGCTGAAGAGAGCGTCGGAAAACCCGGAGATCGAAAATGTCATTTTCGACCTGAGCTGCAACGGCGGCGGGAGTCCCGACGTGATGACGGCGGCTCCGGGCGCCGGCGCTGTAAGCCCTTCCCGCAGAAAGGACTGTCTCCTCCGTCGGGAATGCCGGGAAGGACGGCAGCGCGGTGAATCTATGATCGGAATAAGCTGTCAGAGGAGTCCGCGTAAACCGTAAGTTTCAGAGACAGTGATGGGGCTGCCGCACCACCAGAATGGTGGCGCGACAGCCCCTGTGTTTTCCGCTCAGACCGCTTCTCTTCCGGCCTTTGCCTGACTGCTGCGGCCGGTATAGCCGCCGGTCATCTTATCAGACCCGGGCGGCTCCCGGTCCCCGATTATTTTATGGCTCCTAAGCCCGCCACCAGGAAGAGAGCGGCAAACGAAAGGAAGAACGCAGCCTTTGCAAGTACATTTTTTCCTTTGTCTTTTACAGACATCAGAGACAGAATCATCGCGACAAATGTCACGATCTGACCGGGGCTGATGCCGTTCCCTCCGATCCTTATAAAGAGACCGAGCGCGCATCCCGCCGCGGAAAGCACGATTGAAAGAATTCCCATCAGATCTTTATTACCCGTCATTCCGGATGTTTTCATCACCATTAACCTCCTCCGTTGATTTCATTTTCTGTGAATCCAATGCCCGTCATTGTCCGATTTGAAGTACCACACTGCATAGAACGCAGCGGCACCGAATGCAATGACCGTCAGCAGACCGACGCAAATATTTGCCAGCATCCTATAACCTCCGTTTCCCGCACGCCAAAAAAGCCCATGCGCTGCATGAGATGACTACGTTTCGTTTCGTTATATCAGTGGATTGTTACGCCGTCCTGCCGCTGCTGATATCTCAGAATAATGCGGCGGCTGTGGATGAATGAATTGTGGAAGGGAAATCTCCTCCCGACGGTAGGAAAGGCAGGAATTCTGATACAGTTCCTCAGAACTGCCAGAAGGAGAACAGAGAGCCTGACATCCGTACGTTTTTCCCCGGATGCCTTCTTCACGGTGTCCGAGGAGCGGCTGCCTCCGGCTTCCCTGGACAGTTCCAGATACTGGAACACCATGTGCGCGACGGACAGGGAAGCTTCCCTTGCCTTGAGGCCTTCACTGCACAGGCTGTATTCCGGCAGCTGGTTCAGACTCACGCTGACAGGGAAAACGAGCATCGAAA
This sequence comes from uncultured Lachnospiraceae bacterium, assembly GCA_902773195.1. Next base: position 28,576 of record CACYDL010000011.1, on the reverse strand, counting down.
AAACAAGCATCAGAAGGATGCTTCTTCCCGGAATGGCTGTTATTTTCCTGATCTGCAAATGATGCCTCATTCTGTCTCACCTGATCCCATGAGTCAACCGATTCTTATTTTTACGCTGATTTCCTTCTCCTGTCAAGGCATTTGGTCTCATCGGCTTTACGCCGCCGTCCGGATACAAACCGTTGACAAAGAACTCTTCTTTGCCATATGATAGACTAGGTATCAGGGAGTAGCCGGCGCAGGTGCGCAACATATTCCGTCAGTACGGGACTTATCCCCGGAATCTGTTCGAAGTGGCGAGACTTTTACCACAGCTTAGGTTGTGGTAAAAGTCTTTTTTTTATCGTCGCCGTGAAATACGTCAGATTTCTTTCCGGGAGTTCCAGGCATATTGTTGATCGGGCATTCAGGAGAAGTGATGGAGGAATAAGATGAAGATTTTGGCTCTCGTTCTGTTTGTGCTGATGTATGTCTTAATGATCGCCAGGCCGAAATACAGGCCGTTTTACGCCTTGTCCGTGGCGGCGGTTTTTCTTATCTCAGGCATATTGCCGCCGGGCAGTCTGGTGTCGGCGATCAACTGGAATGTTTTGCTGATGATAGCAGGAACCATGATTATCGTCTATTACTTCATTGATTCCCATATGCCGAATCTTCTGGCGGATATTCTGCTGGGAAAAGCCGGAAACGTGATGTGGGTGACCATACTGATGTCTCTGTTTGCCGGCGTAATCTCGGCGTTTATTGACAATGTTGCTACGGTACTGATGGTCGCTCCGGTAGGGATGGCTGTCTGCAGAAAACTGAAAATGAGCCCGGTGGGGATGATCCTCTCCATCGCGGTATCTTCTAATCTTCAGGGAGCTGCCACACTTGTCGGGGATACCACATCCATCATGCTGGGAGATTATGCAGACATGAATTTCATGAATTTCTTCTGGATGAAGGGGCGGCCCGGCATCTTCTTTGCGGTAGAACTCGGGGCGCTGGCCACGATCCCTGTCATGATGTTCCTGTTTCGCAGAGATAAGGCGCCGGTTTCATCCGCTGAAAGAACTGCAGTCAGCCATTATATGCCGACTGCCATGCTGATCCTTATGGTTGCTGCCCTGATTACCGCTTCCTTCATCCCGGATACGCCTCAGATGATAAACGGTATGATCTGCTGCTCGCTGGCAGCTGCGACGGTTCTGATGGATTATATTCAGCAAAAAAAGACGCATCGTGCCATAGCGGCCATAAAGAATCTGGACTTTGAGACACTGGGGCTTCTTACGGGGTTATTTATCGTGATCGGGGGACTGACAAACGTCGGTATCATCGATGACTTTGCAGACCTCATCGTTACAATCGGTGGAAACAATATCTTTCTGTTATATACCATCGTAGTCTGGGGATCTGTGTTAATCTCTGCCTTTGTAGACAACATCCCCTATGTGGCGACGATGCTGCCTGTTCTGACGGCCGTAACGGCCGCGCTGGGGACAGAACCGTATCTTCTGTACTTCGGTCTGCTGTCAGGTGCTACCTTGGGCGGCAACATAACCCCTGTCGGTGCATCCGCGAATATTGCCGCTGTCGGAATGCTCAGAAAAGAAGGATATCAGGTGTCGTTTACAGAGTTTATGCGAATAGGTCTTCCCTACACCTTAGTGGCGGTGATAACCGGATATCTGTATCTGTGGTATATCTGGGCGTAATCACCTGGGACAGTCTGAAAACCATCGTTTCTGAAGAGGCTCTGTTCCATCGCGGCATGCGGCTTTTAAGGTTCTTGGGAACAAGGCGGAAGGAACGCCTGAAACAGTCCGCCGGATCACAGCGAAGCAAAGATTTCCGCCCCTCTGAGTTTCAGCCATCTGATCAGAGCGAGGGAAACAGCCGCCAGCGCGGCACTCCAGACCGCCAGGTAAGGCACCGCCCCGATTATGTGACCGGCCGCCGGATACAGCACCGCCATGGCGGCGGCGATGCCCCAGCCGCCGAAAAGAACGATGACCACCGCGCCGCTCTGTTTGATCGGCGCGGTCTCGCTGGTCCAGTTGAGGAGCGGCATCCGGAGGCCGACGCACATGCCGAACAGCGCCGAGAAGAGCGCATAGACCAGGGACGTCACGCAGATCAGTATTTTCAGCGGCGCGGAAGCCGGAACGATGACGCCGCCGCATACGGCCGCAAACAGCATGGGAATACCGGTAAGGATCAGATGCACGGCCGTCTTGGCTCTGAGAACCGTCTGCGGTCTCACCGGCAGCGACTGAGGGATCCACAGGCTTTTCCCCTCGAGGGACACCGAGGGGGCCGCCATATCGTTCATGGAGGCGAGCAGACACAAGGCCGCGCAGATCAGGACCGCGGCGCAGTCCGGTATCCCGGGGATGACTCTGCCGACGATCTCAAAAGCCTCACGTCCCCTGATCAGCAGGAACACGCCGAAGGCCGGGATCAGAAGGACCCCCAGACCGCAGTTCAGCATATAGCTGGCGCTGGACGTGAATCGGGCAAACTCTTTGCCGAGCAGCGCCCGGAACACGGACTTCTCCCGGACGGCTTTTTCGACATAGCGGACCCGGTCCGCCCGCCCGGCGGAGGTGGCGATATTCAGAAAGCTCCGGGAGAGGATTCTCCAGACAAGCAGACATACCGCCGCCGTGCCGGCCGCGAAGACGCCCGCGGCGGCAAAGTCTCCCTCACCGATTCTGCCAAAGAGATAGAGGCCGTAGGCCGAGCCTCTGAGCTTCTCCCCGTAATACGCCCCGTTCTGGAGAATGGTCCTGATCAGATCATTGGCCCTGAAATAGAAAAAGTAATAGCCCCCGATAAAAAGCAGGGAGATAAGAACGGTGATAAAGCTTTTGTTTTTCAGCCTCAGGCTGATTTTTGCGATCACCCAGCCAAGCAGGCAGGAGAGAAGCAGCACCGTAAACGTTACGACAAGATAGAGAAGAATCCCGCAGATCACCTTTCCCGCGTCGATCCCCGTCCGGATCCAGTAGACCACGATTCCCGGGACGATGACGACGGTGGCGTACATGGCTCCCATGAGCCAGACGTTTGCCAGACGGGCGGCGATGATCGTCCTCACCGGGATCGGCAGAGACAGAAGCAGATCGTTGTCTTTGGCCAGGTACAGTCCCGCGTAGGTATTGAACACGCTGCCGAACGCGCCGAGGGCTATGGCGATGCCTCCCATCAGCAGGAAATACATCCAGCCCAGTCCGGCCTGCGTCAGCCCTCCGCACAGGGTCAGCGAAAGGGCGGTGAACATGCCTCCCAGGACCCCGAACATGAGCAGGACAAAGAAAACGATCCACGCCGCGATGGCCCATTTCGGGCGCATCCGGTTCTTTTTCGCGTCATAGAAGTAGCTTTTGAACACTTCCGCAAGCTGCTTTTTTACCAATACCCTCAGCATTTATTCCGCCTCCAGTTCCAGGAAGACTTCTTCGAGGCTCTCGTCGCCCTTCACCTCTTCCATCGTCCCTTCCCTGACCAGCCGGCCCTGCTTGATGATGGCCACCTTGTCGCAGAGCTTCTCCGCCACCTCCAGCACATGGGTGGAGAAGAAGATGGCTCCGCCCCTGTCGCAGTGTTCGCGCATCATTTCCTTCAGCAGATGGGACGCTTTCGGGTCAAGGCCGACAAAGGGTTCGTCCATCACGATCAGTTTGGGGTCGTGGACCCAGGCCGCGATCACGGCCAGCTTCTGCTTCATCCCATGGGAATAGGCGGAGACCGGCTGTCCCAGATCCTGCGTCAGCTCAAGCAGATCGGCATATTTCCGGATTCTTTCCTGCCTTACGGCGGACGGGATCGCAAATATGTCCGCGATGAAATTCAGATACTTTATTCCGCTCATGAACTCATAGAGATCCGGGTTGTCCGGGATATAGGCCAGCTCCCTCTTGCAGGCCACCGGGTCTTCCGGGAGTTTTTTTCCGTTGACCGCAATGGTTCCCCCGTCATACTTCAGTATGCCCACGGCGCATTTGATCGTCGTGCTCTTGCCGGCGCCGTTGTGCCCGATAAACCCGAAGATTTCTCCCGGCATAATGTGAAGAGACAGGTCGTCCACCGCTTTTTTTTCACCGTAGGTTTTCGTCAGATGTTCAATCCGAAGCATAATTCCCCCCTTAATCAGGCGCCTCGCGAGACAGACAGGACAGCGGCGACGAAGGAATTGCCATGCCGCATGAACTGACATACAATAAGATAATACCATACGACAGAAAACGGTGCAGTGAATATATAGTAATTTTCAGTGAAACCGGTGAAATCTCAGAAAAGCCTACAAGGAGGGGAAAAGTGAGGAAGTAAAGAGAGTCAGTATTCGACAGGCCAAGAAGAAGATCAAAAATGATCCGGAGCTCAGCCGGATGCCGGTGCGCAGCGGATGGAGAGAAATCGCTCTCGATCTCGACGGGGACGGCGTGGCGGACGTATCCTTCTCGAGCGACTCGGTCGGAAGGAAGATCGACATGATGGCCGTGGATCTGGACGGCAGCGGCGAGTACAACCTCTATCTGCAGGATTTTGACCACAACGGTATACCGGACACGATTCTCGTCTTCGACGACGGGGGGAGCCCCAGGTCGTCGACGCGGTCTACCGCGGCAGCTCCTCCTTCGTGGATTTCATCTCGGACGCGAAGGCGGAGCCGGGCGGATTCCACTACGCGGGAATTAACGCTTCGAATGAGCTGAGGGCGTACTGCAAGTCCCAGAATCTGACGAAGGAGAACACGATCCCAGCGGACGAAGGATGAGACTGCCACGAAGCGTCCGCTGCAGTCCTGTTTATAACGAAGAAACGGCTTCAGCGGCGGAAGCGCGGCAGTTGAAAACTCTCCTGATTCAGGATATATTTAGAGAAGGAAAAAAGTGCCGGCAGTGCAGCGCGGCATGAGCATGACAGCAAAGGAGGAAGCGGCAGTGAAGATTACGAGAAGAGTCCTGATCTGGCTTGCCGTCTGTATGTTTATGGCGGCGGTCCCCGCCGTGGAGGCGGGCGCGGCGACCTATGTGATCTCATTCAGGCCGAACGGAGGATCCGGCGGTCCGGAGGAGATCGTCAAAGCGACGAATGCGGACCCCTATACCTTTATGATCAGCTACACGAAGCCCCAAAGGTCCGGGTACGCGTTCCTCGGTTGGAACACGAGATCAGACGGATCCGGCACCGATTACCGCTGCGGCTCCATGATGAGCGTCTACTCCTATTCGAACCGCGTCACCCTGTACGCCAGGTGGCGCAAGGGCAACGCGTTTACCCTCCACTATTATCCCAACGGGGGCTCGAACCCTCCGGCGGAGACCGTCATGGTGTCGAGCAAGACGTCGGGCGTACAGGCCCGCGTCTCCTCCGTCAAGCCGGTGCGGGAGGGCTATACCTTTCTCGGATGGAACACACAGAAGGACGGGCAGGGGAGCAGCTACAAGGCGGGCGGCGCCGTCAGCTTCTCAAAGCCGGGCGAGCGCAAGCTCTACGCCCGCTGGAAGAAGAAGCGGACCTACAGCCTCGTCTTCAGGGGCAACGGCGGCACCGGCTCGCCGGCCGCGGTGAAAAAGGTCTCCTCCAACGACTCGGTCACCCTGACGATTCCGAAGTCCCCGGTGCCCACGAGAAAGGGCTATAAATTCCTGTACTGGAACACGGAACCCGACGGCACGGGCCGGAATTTCTCCCCCGGCAAGACCGTGACGAGGCGGGCCTCCGATCCGTCCCTCACGCTCTACGCGCGCTGGACGTCGGAGAAGGCCGTCACCTACAGCCTGACTTTCAACGCGAACGGGGGAAAGGGCAGACCGGACAAGGTGACGAAACGGTCGGCCAGCAAGACGGTCAAGCTGGATATCCCCGCTTCCCCGATCCCGGTGCGGGAGGGCTACGAGTTCCTCTACTGGAACTCCGAGCCGGACGGGACCGGCGCGAATTTCTCGCCCGGCGGCACTGTGACGAGAAAGGCGTCCGCTCCCTCCCTCACGCTTTACGCGAGATGGAAGAAGAAGCCCGTGATCAACTACGGCCTCAGATTCGACGCGAACGGCGGTCGGGGAACGCCGGAGAAGGTGACGCTCCGCTCCGTGGATCAGACGGTGAAGCTTGTGATCCCCGCCTCGCCGGTGCCGGTAAGAGAAGGCTATACCTTCCTCTACTGGAACTCCGAGCCGGACGGGACCGGCGCCAATTTCGCCCCCGGCCGGGCCGTGACGAGAACGGCCGCGGACCCGGTCCTCACGCTCTACGCGAGATGGCAGAAGAAGCCGGTGTACAGCTACAGCCTGACCTTCAGCGCGAACGGGGGCAAGGGCGCCCCGTCCAGGGTGACGATGCGTTCCACGGACAAGACCGTGAAGCTCTGGATTCCGTCTTCGCCGATCCCGGTGCGGGAGGGCTACGAGTTCCTCTACTGGAACTCCGAGCCGGACGGAACCGGCGCGAACTTTACGCCGGGCCATTCCGTCACCCGCCGGTCGTCCAATCCCACGCTCACGCTCTACGCCAGATGGAAAGCGAAGCCGGTGGTCACCTACCGCCTGCTGTTTGACCCGAACGGCGGAACGGGCGCGCCCGACGCGGTGAAGATGCGCTCCGCGGACCGGAGCGTGAGGCTGCAGATTCCCTCTTCGCCGGTGCCGGTAAGAGAGGGCTATACCTTCCTCTACTGGAACTCCGAGCCGGACGGGACCGGCGCCAATTTCTCACCGGGCGTCACCGTGGCGCGGACGTCGTCCGACCCGACGCTGATGCTCTACGCGAAGTGGAAGCGGAAGCCGGTTTACACCTACCGGCTGACGCTGGACGGAAACGGAGGAACCGCCGAGGAGACGGTCATCACGAAGCAGTCGACGGCCGACAGATACGGCATCACCATTCCCGAACAGGATCCGGAGAGAAAGGGCTATACCTTCCGAGGCTGGAACGTCCTGAAGAACGGATCGGGGACGGAGTACTACGGGGGCAGCAAATACGTCCTGTCCCGGGCCGATCCCGAGGCGACGCTCTACGCCCAGTGGATCCGGGATCCGGCGGAAGGCGTGATCCTTCCCGAGCCCGAACCGGACGGCGCGGTGAACGGCTTCCGCAAGGTCAGCCGGTACTGTGTCGACGCCGCGGGAGGATGGATCAGGGACGGGAACTATGTCTCCGATCCGGAAGAAGGAGCGGAGAATCCGGATACGGCCGTACCCTACCGGACGATCGACGGCACCGATTATCTTGACGCCGCCTTCTTCGGCGAGGCTCCGGCCGCGCTGAGGGACGCGGGGACGCTCCTCAATCTGGATGTGCTCTGCGGGGAGATCCACGAAAAGCTGGGGATCAGCCGCTTCGGCGCGCTGCCTGAGGAGGGAGACGCGGCTTCGCCGGACATGCCGCTGGCGGAATACATCTCGAAGAAGGTGCTGCGGGATCCCTTGCGCTGGTATCTCTCCGCCTACGGCGTGAACAGGCTGAGACAGTTCCGGACGGCGGAAGCGTTCTATGAGCGCTACCTCGAAATCGCCCGTCCGGGCGCGGTCCGGATCGGCGGCCGCACCCTCACGGACGAGCAGAACCGGATGATTTTCTCCCTCACCGCCGCACAGCTGGACAGCCAGTACGGCTGCTGGGAATACGCGCTTTACGGAAACACGCTCACGGACTATGAGCCGGGCTCCGGAAGAACCCGGGCCGTCGGATGCCTCGCCTGCGGCAGCTTCGCGGGGGAGGGAGCCGTCGTCTGCGGAGAGGAGGACGTCTGGGTGCGGGACGGCGGAGCCGTCCCGGAGAACTGAAAGACCCGGAAGAACACATCGAAAGGCAGGCATAATATGAGATACAGAAGACTCGGCAGGACGGGCCTTATGGTAAGCGAGGTCGGATTCGGAGGAGAATGGCTGGAGCGCCATCCGGAGGAGGACGGCGTCGCGCTGATCCGTCACGCCGCGGAGAAAGGGATCAACATCATCGACTGCTGGATGCCGGACCCGAAATCCAGGGACATCATAGGAAAGGGCATCGCCGGTCAGAGAGAGCGGTGGTATGTGCAGGGACACATCGGTTCCACCTGGCAGGACGGACAGTATGTCAGATGCCGGGATATGGCCTATGTGAAGCCGGCCTTTGAGGACCTGCTGGAAAGGATCGGAGGCGGCTACATCGACCTCGGCATGATCCACTACGTGGATTCCGAGGAGGACTGGAATGCCTGCATGAACACGGATTTCCTCCGCTACGTCCGGGCGCTTCACGACAGCGGCGTCATCCGCCACATCGGTCTGAGCACCCACAATCCGCGGATGGCGAAGAGAGCGGTGGAAACCGGTTTCGTCGAGATGATCCTGTTCAGCATCAACCCGGCCTTCGACATGAAGCCCGCCAGCGACGACCTGAACACGATGTTTGAGGGCTACGGGGAGGAACTCTCCGGGATCGATCCCGAGCGCGCGGCGCTCTACCGCCTCTGCGAGGAGAAGGACGTGGGCATCACCGTGATGAAGGGCTTCTTCGGGGGAAGACTGTTCGACGCGTCGACCTCTCCCTTCGGGACGGTCTTCACGCCGGCGCAGTGCATTCACTATGCCCTCACCAGGCCGGGCGTATGTTCGATCCTCTGCGGATATGATACGAAGGAACAGGTGGACGCGGCGGTCTCCTATGAGACGGCGGATGAGAGCGAGAAGGATTACGCCTCGGTCATCGCCTCTGCGCCCCTTCATTCCTACAGGGGGCAGTGCACCTACTGCGGCCACTGCAAGCCGTGTCCCATGGACATCGACATCGCGATGGTCAACAAGTTTTATGATCTGGCAGCCGTACAGCCCTCCGTGCCGCAGAGCCTGCGCGCCCATTACGAGGATCTTCCCCGCAGGGCGGGAGACTGCGTGGGGTGCGGGAACTGCGAGGAGCGATGTCCCTTCGGCGTAAAGATCACAGAGAGGATGGAGATGGCGTCACAGCTGTTCGGAAGCTGAGACGCCGCACAGGTGCCGCGGGCGTCCGGAAAACGGGATGCCTCAAGGCGCCTGAAGTGTTTCCGGAAGCCGGGACGCCGCGCCGGCCTCCCCGGCTGTCCGGGAGAAAGGAGTATCACAGTTTTGAAGATCGCAGTCAGGTACTACACAAAAACAGGCAACACCAGACGTCTGGCGGAAGCCATCGCCGGGGCGGTCGGAGCGGAAGCGCTCCCCATCACCTCCCCCGTCACGGAGTACGTCGATATCCTCTTTCTGGGTAATTCCTATTACGCCTTCAGCATCGACCCCGAGGTGAGGGATTTTGTGCGCTCCCTGGACAGGGAAAAGGTCGGCAGAATCGTCAATTTCGGGTCCGCCGCCCTGCTGAATTCCACTTACAAAAAGGTCAAGGCGGAGGCGGACAAGGCCGGCATCCCGATGGATGAACGCGAATTCCACTGCAAAGGCGAATTCAAGGGCATTCACAAGGGACGCCCGGACAGCAGCGACGAGAGAGCGGCGGCGGAATTCGCCAGGAAAATCGTGGGATAAGACGAAGGAACGCGCAAAGACACATCTGCCGGCGGCGGAGATCCGATCTGCCGCCGGTTGTCATATGGGAGGCGGAGGATGAAAATCGTATTGCTTGAGCCGCTGGGGATTCCGGCGGACACACTGAAGGAACTTTCCGGGAAACTCGAGGTGGCGGGACACAGCTTCCGGGCCTGGGACACGTTTACGACGGACACGGAGGAGCTGATCCGCCGGGGCCGGGACGCGGACGTGCTGATGCTCGCCAATCATCCCCTCCCGGGGGAGGTGATCGCGGCGTGCGGTAAGGTCCGGTTCATTTCGGTCGCTTTCGTCGGGATCGACCATGTGGACGCGAAGGCCTGCGAGGAACGCGGAATACCTGTCGCGAACACGCCGGGATACTGCACCGACGCGGTGGCCGAGCTGGCGCTGGGCCTTACGCTGGACTGCCTGCGGAACATTTCCGCCTGCGACCGGTCCGTCCAGGCCGGCGGCGGAAAAGCCGGGCTGCAGGGAAACGAGCTGGCGGGAAAGACGGTGGGAATCATCGGAACCGGCGCGATCGGTCTTCGCACGGCGGAGCTGTTCAGGGCATTTCACTGCCGCCTGACCGGCTTCAGCAGAAGCGAAAGGCAGGAAGCGAAGGATCTGGGCCTGACCTACGATACGCTCGACGCGGTGATGTCCAAGGCCGACATTATCTCCGTCCATACGCCCCTCACGGATGAGACGCGGGGCCTGATCGGGGAGAAGCAGATTGCGGAGATGAAAGACGGGGCGATTCTGATCAATACGGCCCGCGGCCCGGTCGTGGATACGCAGGCCCTGGCCGCGGCGCTGAGGGAGAACCGGATCAAGGCGGGCATCGACGTCTTCGAGCAGGATCCGCCGCTGCCCGAGGGGCATCCCCTTCTTGGCGCGCCGAACCTGGTGACCACGCCCCACGTCGCCTTTGACACCCGGGAGTCGATCGCGAGAAGGGCGGAGATGGCCTTTGCCAATGTGGAGAAGTGGCTCCGCGGGCAGGGCGCTCTCTGACACAGAGACTTCCCGCGCACCCGAAAACAGCTAATGACATTCGGAATCTGTATTCCGGGAGGAGCTGAAGAATGTTCCCGAATACGAAAGTATGAGGGTTACATACTTCGCATCCGAAAACAGCCAATGACATTCGGAATCTGTATTCCGGGAGGAGTAGAAGATATGGTGACAGTGATCAACGATGACAGAGTGACCGATACAGAGGCGTATCTTCCCGTCGCGAAGGCCTTCGCGGCCGAGACGGTGGAGAAGGATGAGGGATGCATCTCCATGGAGATCCTGACGGATCCGGGCACGCCCGGAAGGGTACTGTACCTGTCTCACTGGGAGAGCGAAGCGCTGTTCCGGAAGAGCGTTCAGGGAGAAACCTTCAAAAAGTGGCTTCCGGAACTCGGGAAATACTTCCTCAGCGCCGAAGATCATATTTTTGAGGTGAGGTGAGATGGAAAAATCAAAGGTTTTCTTTACGGATTTCAGGACGACGGCGGGCGTGAGCCAGTGCGCCAGGCTGCAGAAGCTGTGCCGGGCCGCGGGGATCGCCGACATCGACTTTGACAGCAAATTTACCGCCATCAAGATGCACTTCGGGGAACTGGGCAACTGCGCCTATCTCCGTCCCAACTACGTGAAGGCGGTGGCGGACCTGGTTCGGGAGCTGGACGGCGTCCCCTTCCTTACGGACTGCAACACCCTCTATCCGGGGAGCCGCACCAACGCCCTGGATCACCTGACCTGCGCGGAGATCAACGGCTTCAACACCATCACGACGGGATGTCACGTCATCATCGGCGACGGACTGAGAGGGACCGATGACGTCGAGGTCGAGGTCCCCAACGGGGAGTACTGCCGGACGGCCCTCATCGGCAGGGCGCTCATGGACGCCGACGTCCTGATCTCCCTCAGCCATTTCAAGGGCCACGAGAGCACCGGCTTCGGCGGGGCCATCAAGAATATCGGCATGGGCGGCGGGAGCCGCGCGGGCAAGATGCATCAGCACAAGGAAGGGACGCCCGAAGTGAACCGGGCGCTGTGCCGGGGATGTCAGCGCTGCGCGAAGGAGTGCGGAAGCGGCGCCATCTCCTACGGACAGGACCGGAAGGCCTTCATCGATCCGGATCAGTGCAAGGGCTGCGGCCGCTGCATCGGCGCCTGCGCCTTCGACGCGATCGTCAATATCAACGACTCGGCCAACGAGCTGCTCTGCTGCAAGATCGCCGAGTATACCCACGCCATCTGCCACGACAGGCCCTGCTTCCATATCAGCCTGATCATGGACGTGTCGCCGAACTGCGACTGCCACAGCGAAAACGACGCGCCCATCCTGCCAAATATCGGCATGCTGGCGTCCTTTGATCCGGTGGCGCTGGATCAGGCCTGCGCGGATCTCTGCCAGGAGGCAGTCCCGGTGCGCAACAGCCAGCTGGGCGACAACCTGGCGAAGCCGGAGTGGCATCACCATCACGACCATTTCCTGGACAGCAATCCGAACGTCCGGTGGAAGGAGACCCTGGCCCACGCCGAGAAGATCGGTCTGGGCACGAGATCCTACGAGCTTCACACCATCCGGTGAGAGACGCATAAAAGCGCATAAAAAGGCAGGATCGCGGACGCGATCCTGCCTCGACGAAAGGGGATGAAACGCTCCCCGCGGGTTTCCTGCTTCTTACTCGGTCCGGTTGTAGATGGCGGCGACCGCCTGCTTTCTTCCGCCGATGAAAACGACGGCGGCCAGCGCGCACAGCAGCATGGACGACATCAGGATCAGCCTTCCCGGAAGGCGCACCGCCAGAGCGCCCGCCGCGAGCTCCCCGATCAGCGCTCCTGCCGTGGAGAGCATGTTGAAGGCGCCGTTGAACCGGCCCTTCTTTTCGTCAGGCACATAGCTCTGGGTCGCCGAGATGCGGATCGTGTAGCTCGTCACCCCGCCGAAGCCCATGACGAAGCACAGGACCGTCATGACGGGAAGGGAGAAAAACAGGTAGAAGCCCTCGCACAGAGAGATGACGATGTAGACGGCCAGGGCCGTCCTGTACCGCTGCTCCGCGGGTATTTTCGTTCTGTAATGAATCGTTCCCCCGACCGCCCTTCCGATCAGCATGAAGGCCATGACGAACATGAAGCGGTACTCGCCGGCGGGGAAGGCGCCCCGGAAGTAGGGCAGGGTGATGACGGAGGAGACGCCTCCGCAGATGGAGGAGACGGCGAAATAGGCCGCGACGGCGAGAAGCCCCTTCTCCGTGAAGAGATAGAGAAATCCCTCCCGGATGTCCGCCAGGATCTGTCCCGCCGGATGGCGCCCCTCCGGCTCCGCCGCCTTTCTCTTGTCGATATAGAGCTCTTCGGCGCCGATGCGGGTCTCCATGACCGCCGCGGCAAGGAAACAGACGCCGTTGGCCGCCAGCAGGGGAGCGAGACCGATTCTGCCGTACAGAAAGGCGGATATCGGCACCATCACGCCGGAGACCGTCTCCAGGACGCTGGCGATGGAGTAGGCCTTCTGGTAGTTTCCCTCGGTGATCAGGAGAGGATAGAAGCTCTCGTAGGCCACCATGTACGTGCTCTGGATCGAACCGAGAACGAAGCAGTACACGGCGAACAGCGGGAAGGAAAACCATCCCGCGAAGAGAAAGGCCGCCATCAGGAAATACAGGAGGGCGGAAAGGAAGTCGAGGGTGTAGATCGTCTTCTTCCGCGAGAAGCGGTCCAGCAGCGCGCCGGATACGACCGGCATCAGAAGCTGCGGGAGAGTGAACATGGCGACGTACACGGAATAGAGCAGCGTGGAATCCGAGATGTCCAGCACCATGAGGCTCATGGCGAACCCGGACATGGCGTTGCCGAACATGGAGACGACGCTGCCGAGGGTGATGATGGTAAAGTCCCTGGTCCACAGGGGCTGTGTTTCATGAAGATCTGACATTTTGTCCGGGCACCTTTCGGATTTCTGAAGAGTATAACACAGAGGGTGACGGCCGTCCATTGCTTCGGGCCTGAGAAAGAGGAACTATGACGGACAACAGGGATTTTGTCACGGAGATCAGGAGAGACGCGCAGGAAGAGACGCACGCCCACTCCGCCGTCGAGCTGTATTATGTGGTGGAGGGCACCTGCGATCTGACGGTGGGGGAGGATTCTGTCGCTATGGGGCAGAAGGATATCGTCCTGGTCAATCCCATGGAACGGCACAGCTTCAGGGCGAAAGGAATCCTCTGCCTCATCCGGATCGGATACAGGGCCGTCGCCAACGCCTCTCCGGACGGCGGTGCCGTGTTTTACCTCAATACCGTGAGAGAGCGCGAGGAATCCTACGAGGACATCCGTTACATCATCCATGAGCTGATCTGGCTGGAGGCCGGCAGCCGGCAGGAGAGAGAGTACAGGGTATACCGCGACTTCTACGAGCTGATGGACATTCTCTCTCTCCGCTTCAGAGCCGGCGGGGCGACGGAGGGAGAGGAGAGGAGGAACCTGCCGGACGACAGAAAGCTGCAGCAGCTGCTCTCGTATGTGCACGGCCATTACCGCGAATCCATCTCGCTCTCGGAGCTCGCGAAGGAGATGTACGTCTCCACCTCCTCCCTGTCCCGTTTTTTCCGGAAGAAGACAAATCTCTATTTTTCGGATTATGTAAATCGTGTGCGGCTGGATTACGCGGTCCGCGAGATGCGCGGCACCAATAACAATCTCACGCGGATCTCCGCGGAATGCGGCTTCTCCAGTCCGTCGTCCTTTGCGAGACTGTTCCGGGAGCGCTACGGCATTTCCCCGAATGACTACCGGAAACAGGCCGCACGGAGCGCTCCTGAGCTGACGGAGGACGAGCGGAAGCTGAGGGAGGAGCTGACGGAGCGTTTCGCGCCGAGGGGGGCGGCAGAGGAGTCCCGCGCCTCCCGCAGGGAGATCGCGATCGACGCAGGTCAGACCGAGCGCTGCGGGCAGCCCTTCCGGCGGGTCGTGACCATGGGCTCCATGTCGGCCCTCACGAGGGCTAACGTTCAGTACCACCTCCTGTACGCCGCGCGGGAGCTGCATGTGACCCACGCGCGGATCTGGTCGCTGTTTACGAAGGATCTCCGGGTGACGGACGGGAAGACGGCCGGCGTATTCAATTACAATTCGATCGACACGGTGCTGGACATGCTGGTCGAAAACCACATCGGCGCGTATTTTGACTTCGGACAGCGGCCGGAGATCGCCGTGCGAACCCAGGATACGGCCGTTTTCCGGGAGGACAACGCGGTCCGCTTCGAGTCGAGGCGGGCCTGGGAGTCCCTGCTGGAGGATTTCGTACAGCACCTCGTCCGACGGTACGGGATCGACGAGGTGAGCGGATGGTACTTTGATTTTAACCAGGATCCCAGCTACCGCGGCGGCTGCCCCTACTATGAGGATCCCGCCTATTCCTTCGGCGACGTCTGGCGTCACGCCTACAGAACGATCCGCCGCATCGCGCCCGGGGCAGGCGTGGGAGGACCGGGCTGCGTCCCGAACGGGCCGAACCGGGAGCTCGCTTCCTTTCTGGAAGAAGCGGTGAGGGAAAAATGCGCGCCGGACTTTGTGTCCGTCATCCTGTTCCCGTATCAGCCCGCCGACGATTACCGGGGGTTTTCCAGAAATCCGGATCCCGACTTTGAGGAGCGGATGCTGAATCAGATCGACAGCGTGCTGGAGGCGGCGGGCCTGGCCGGGCTGCCGGTCCACATCACGGACTGGAACGTGACGCTTTCCACCAGAAACCATATCAACGACAGCTGCTTCCGCGGGGCGTATCTGGTGTCGCGGGCCGGCCTGATGATGCGGCGCGCCGACGTATGCTGCATCTGGCTGGTCTCGGACTGGGTCAGCAGCTATTTTGACTCCCGGACCATTCTGGACGGAGGCTGCGGACTGCTGACGAGAGACAGCGTCAGGAAACCGGCCTGGTTCGCCCTGCAGTTCCTGTGCCGGCTCGGACAGTCTCTGCTCTACGCGGACTCCCATCTCGTGGTGACGGCGCGGGGACGGGACGACTACATGATCCTGGCCGTCAACGGCGTGTACTTCGACATCAGCTACTTTCTCAGCGAGGAAGACGAGATCCGGGCGGAGGACGTGGAGCGCGTGGTGATGGAGGGAGAGAAGATGGAGCTCGCACTGACGCTGGGCGGGCTTGACGAGGGAGGAGAATTCCTGATCAAGACGAGGAGCGTCAGCCGGCAGCACGGGAGTATCCTGGACGAATGGAAGCGCCTCCGCTGCGAGACCCAGCTTGAACGGGCGGATATCCGCTACCTCCAGGAAATCTGCGTGCCCCATATGACCATGGAGCGGCAGACCGCCGCGGGAGGAAGCCTGAGGGTGAAGATTCCTCTCGAGCCGCAGGAATTCTGCCTCCTGCACATCTACAGGCGAGGCTGACCTGGAAGGGCGGAAAGCGCAGCCCGGTTCCACAGACGCAGGGCAGGGAAATGAGAACGCCGGCCGTACCGGCGCGTCGGAATACGGAAGACCGCTGCCTCACAGGCCGGTGCAACGATTGATTTGTAATTGTTGCACCGGCTTTATGCCGGCTTGGAAATACGCAACAAATGACATGTAATTATTATCCTGTGTGATGCGGAACCTCCGGAAATCCGCTATCCTTATTCCAGAAAGCAGTTCCGCCCTCTCAAAAGAGCCTGCGGCGGGACGACATCGGCACATCCACATCCAGCAGGAGGGAAAAATGGGACAGACCGCAGTAAAGAGAGCAGAAAAAACAGATAAGCTGACCGCGTTCTGCTACGCGTTCGGCGAAGTGGGTTCACAGCTTTCCTGGTACATGATCAACACGTATCTGACGATTTTCTACACGGATATCGTCGGCCTGACCGCCACCGCCATCTCGGCGATCATGCTGATCGCGCGAATCTGGGACGCGGTGAACGATCCGATGATGGGCGTCATCGCGGACAAGACCATTACACGCTGGGGCAAGTTCCGGCCGTACCTGATGTTCGCGCCGATCTTTCTCGCCATCTTCAACGTTCTCACCTTTACGGTATTTCCGGTTCAGGGTATCGCCAAGGTGGCGCTCTGCCTGGTCTGCTACATCGGCGCCGGCATGGCCTACACGGCGGTCTGCATTACCTACGGAGCCCTCGTCAATCTGATCGCCAGGGACTCTCAGGTCCGTATGAACTACACCTCGGCGCGCGCCATCGGCGCCTCCGTCATCAAGATCATCCTCTCGGCCGTCGCGATGCCGATGATTCTTTACTTCGGCAGGAGTGACGCGCCGAACGCCCAGGGTTACTTCTGGACGGCCGTGGTCTGCTCCCTCGCCCTGCTTCCCTGCTTCTGGCTCTGCGCCTGGAGATGCAAGGAGACGGTTGTGGTCGAGAAGCCGCGCAGTGCCGGCCCGAAGCGCAGCGTGCTCCAGAACCTGATTCTTCTGTGCAAAAACAAGAACCTCATGATCACGGTCTGGTGCGTATTCCTCGGCGCCGTCGCGATCATGGCCCGTATGTCCATGCTGACCTATTACGTGATCTACGTCGTGGGCAATCCGATGATGATCGCCCCGATGTTCACGACCATGACGATCACCGAGCTCATCGGCTGCACGATCATGCCCTGGGGAACCGCAAAGATGGGAAAGAGGAACTGGGTGCTCGTGCTTAACGTCATCATGGTCGCCGGCTTCCTGATCATGTTCGCCTTCCCGAACGGAGGAACCGTATTCCTTCTCGCGGTCTGCGCGGTCATCGGCTTCGGCAATTCCTGCGCCAACGTCTGCACCGGCATGCTGTCCGACTGCATCGAGTACGGAGATCTCAAGCACGGCATCCGTGAAGAAGGCATCACCTACTCCTACATGAGCTTCGGCGTCAAGCTCGCCACGGCTGTCGGCGGAGCCGTCACGGTCATCGCCCTCGGAGCGATCGGCTATGTTCCGAACGCGGAGCAGACGGAAGCCGTCAAGCAGGGCATCAACGTCATCGTCAACCTCGCCCCGGCCATCGCCGTCGTTTTGTCCGCCATCCCGCTCTTCTGGTATGATATCAACGGCAAAGAGAAGATGGACGAGATCTACGCGGCCCTGGAGGCAAGAAACGCCGCCGAGGCCGGCAAACCGGAGGAGAAGTGATCCGGACCGGAGCATGATCCGGATCGGAGCCTGACCCGGATCATGTTCCGGAAGAAGAACGTCGTCAGAAAGAAACAGCAAACCGAACCAGACAGTGAAAAGTTCTGTTTTGAAGGAGGACAGTAATGGCCAAGGTAGTTGCGTTTTCATTTGGAAGAAAGATGTCCAACACGGATGTGATGCTGAAGGAGATCCTGAAAAAGTGTCAGGAAGCCGGGCACGAGATCCAGTTTATCCGCCCCGACGACCTGGATATCAGACCGTGCACGGGCTGCACCGCCTGCGTGGTCGGCATACTCTCCGGGAGGAGCAACGGAAGCTGCGTCCACAAGGATGACTTCCACATTCTCGAGGAAGCCTATTATTCCGCGGATGCCCTGATCATGGGCTCCCCGGTCTACGAGACGTCTCCCACCGGCACCTTCAAGACCTTCTGTGACCGCTTCGGTCCGTCCCACGACCTCGCGTTCCTCACCGAGGCGAAGAAGGAACGCCTCGCCAGGGACGGGGAGAACGCGCTTCTCCCGGACGAAAGGGTATTCAAGCCCCGCGTCGGATGTCTTGTGGGCGTGGGCGGAGCCAGGACCGAGAACTGGACGATTCTCACCGTTCCGGTCATGTATGAGAGCATGATGTCCGCCGGCGTGGACGTGATCGACACCCATACCTACTACGGTGCGATGAACGTCCAGCACGTGCTCGGGAATCCGGAGCAGATGGAGCGCATGGACAGGATGGCGCAGAATATCATCGACGCCCTGGCGGCTGAGACCGAGGAGGAGAGAACGAAATGGCGCGGCGAGACAGAGGGCGCCTGCCCGGTCTGCCATCAGAGCATCTTCAAGGTCCATCAGGGAAGCAGCCGGGTGGAGTGCTCGATCTGCGGCATCGACGGAACCGTCGGGCTTGTGGACGGAAAGATCACCTACACCTTTTCGGCGCAGGAGCAGGCCCGCAGCCGCATGAAGTACGCGGGTAAGCTGGAGCACAGAAACGAGATCGCCGACGGCGCGATGACCCAGAAGAAGGTGGAGAATCTCGCCGAGCTCAAGAAGCCGTATCTGCACATCGGGGAGTAACCCGCCGGACAGCAGCGCGCAGCCGCGTCTGCACATCGGTGAAACCGCCGTTCAAAAGGGCAGCGCGCCGGGAAGACAGGAAAATTGTCATTCCCGGCGCGCTGTGTTATAATGCTTCCCGGAGATTGAACTGCATAGCGCGGAAGGTGCCGGAGGCGGGCGAAAGCGGCGTGCTCCGGTGAAAAGGGAAACAGGTGGGAATCCTGTACGAACTCGTCACTGTATTCGGGGAATCTCCGGCCAATCAGCCACTGGGAAACCGGGAAGGCGGCCGGCGGTATGGATCCGTAAGCCAGGAGACCTGCCTTTCGCGGGTACAGGGTTTTCCTCCGGAGGGAGGAAGAGCCGGGCCACGAGAAACTGGTCGTACAGCTGTCGGGTACTTCGCATGCGGAGGACCCTTTTTGTGCCATCCTTTCTTTTCCGTTCCGGAGTCTTTTCCTCCCTCGGCAAAACAGGCAGTCTGCGGACGCAGCCTGCCGGTCTGAACGACGGTGATCTTCCCGCGGATCTTCTTCGGAGGATCAGCTTCGCGCTGTTTTTGTGCCCGGGATCCCGTTGGCTCAGAGCATCCGTTATTCCATTCATCCGCTTTTGCGTCTGTCCGGAGAGCCCGCCGCGCGGGACGGCCGTCCGGAGACGGCAGAGCTCATCTGACGGGAGGAGTTGTCATTCTATGAAACGATTTGTCATGAAACCGGTACTGTTCATCCTTATTTCCGCGGCCCTGCTGGCCGCTCTCCCCATGACCGCCGCCGCGGACGCGGACACGGCGGGTTCCGCCGCAGAAGAGACGGCTGAGGCCGCCGCGGAGGAAAACGGCGCCTCGGTCTCCCTGACCGATATGGCCGGACGAAGCATTCATCTGGATCAGCCGGCGGACCGGATCATCGCACTCACGGCGTCCGACTGCGAGATCCTCTACGCCATCGGCGCGGGCGACAGCCTGGTCGGCCGCGGCGAGTACTGCGACTATCCCGAGGAGGTCTTCGAGGTTCCCTCGGTGCAGTCGGGAGCCGACACCAGCCTGGAGCAGATCCTCGCGCTGGATCCGCAGGTTCTCGTCATGGCCACCATGGCCCAGACGGAGGAGCAGGTGCAGGCGCTTGAGGACGCGGGCGTCACGGTCGTCGTCTCCGACGCCCAGGACATCGAGGGCGTCTACACCGCCATCGGGATGCTCGGAGCCCTCACCGGCCGCACGGAGGAGGCGGAAGCCCTCGCGGACGGCATGAAGAAGACCTTCGAGGAGGTGGGGGCCGCTGCGGAGGAAGAGGCTGGCAGCAGCGTCTACTTTGAGGTCTCCCCGCTGGAATACGGTCTGTGGACCGCGGGAAAGGGCACCTTTATGGATGAGATCGCCACGATGATGGGGCTGACCAACATCTTCGCCGACGTGGACGGCTGGGCCGAGGTCTCCGAGGAGCAGGTCATCGCGCGCGCCCCGGATTACATCGTCACCATTTCCATGTATTTCGGAGAAGGCCCGACCCCCGTGGAGGAAATTCTTTCCAGGGCCGGCTGGGAGGAGATCCCCGCCGTGGCGAACCGGAGGATCCTGAATCTTCAGAACAACGAGCTTTCACGTCCGGCCCCGCGTCTTGCGGACGGCGCGAAAATGCTTTATGATTTTGTGCAGGAAAACCCCGCGGAAGAGACGGCGGATCAGGCCGCGTGACGGGAGAGCGCTGATTTGATGAGAACAGAAAAGAAACGAAAGACCGGCTTTTCACCCGCTGGATATTTACTGATGGCGGCCGCTGAACTGGCGGTCTTTTTTCTCTGTCTCTGTCTGGGCTCGGTGACGCTTCCTCTCCGGGACATCCTGAGGACGCTGGCGGACCTTCTGGGGGGAAGGCAGGCGGACGCCTCACTCCTGGCGGGGCGGATCCTGCCGGACGTGCGGCTCCCCCACATCCTCTGCGCCGCTCTCTCCGGGGCAGCGCTCGCGGTCTCGGGGTGCTCCATGCAGGGACTTCTCAGGAATCCTCTCGCCGACGGCAGCACGCTGGGCGTCTCCCAGGGGGCCGCCCTCGGCGCCGTGATTTCCATAGCCTTCGGGCTGACCTTTCCGGGACTTCCCTTCAGCGGCATCATGATCTGCGCGATTCTGGCCGCGTTCCTTTCGCTCGTCATCATTCTCGGAGCCGCCTGGCGGCTCGACGCCTCCTTCTCGACCAATTCGATCATACTGATCGGCATCGTCTTTTCCATGCTGGGCAGCGCGCTGACCAGTCTCGTCGTCACGTTCGCGGGAGACAGGCTGAGGACCATCACCTTCTGGAACATGGGCTCCCTTCAGGGCACCAGCTGGCTGAACGCCGCGGTGCTTCTCGGCGCCCTGGTGCTGGCGGGGACGCCGCTTCTTTTCAGCGCGGAGGAGCTCAACGCCTTCTCCGTCGGAGAGGACAACGCGCGCTCCGTCGGCATCGACGTGAGAAAGATCCGTCTGCGCGTCCTGATCTGCGTCAGTGTCCTGATCGGCGTCTGCGTCTCCATCGGAGGGAGCATCAGCTTTGTGGGCCTGGTCACGCCCCATATGCTCCGGAGATTTACCGGGCCCGATCATCACCGCCTTCTCCCCGCGTCCCTCGCCGGGGGTTCCGTCTTTCTCATGCTGGCGGACCTCGCCGCCCGGACGGTACTGAGACCGAGGGAGCTTCCGATCGGCGTCGTGACGTCTGTCGTGGGATGCCTCCTGTTCTTTGCCATCATCCGGAAGATGAGGAGGGGGCTGTGATGAACGTACAGACCGATGTGCTGCTGTCAGTAAGGAACCTGACCGTCACGCTGGGAGGACGGGAGATTGTCAGAAACATCTCCTTTGACCTTCACGCCGGCGGGTGGATGATGCTGGCCGGTCCCAACGGGGCGGGAAAGACGACGATCCTCAGGGCGCTGACCCGGGCGGTCCCCTGCGGCGGGAGCGTTCTGATCGGGGGAAGAGACAACGCTTCCCTCAGGAGCAGGGAACGCGCCCATCTGATCGGCCTTCTCGAGCAGAATCATCCCGCGGGGATCGAGTATACGGTGAGGGACGTCATCCGGCTGGGACTCTATTCCCACAGGGGAGGGATGTTCTCCCGCCTGAGCGAGGCGGATACGGAGCGCAGGACAGAGGAGGCGGCTGAGAGAACCGGGATGACGGAGCTGCTGGATCAGCCGCTTCTGACCCTCTCCGGCGGAGAACGCCAGAGGGCATTTCTCGCCCAGCTTTTTGCCCAGAATCCGAAGATCCTTCTTCTGGACGAGCCGACAAACCATCTCGACCTGAAATACCAGAAGCAGCTGTTCGAGCTGCTCGGCGGCTGGCTCGGGGAAGGGGAGCGCGCGATCCTCTCTGCGGTGCACGACCTGTCCCTCGCCCGGGCCTTCGGAAAGAGCGCCGTGCTGATCGACAGGGGAGAGACCGCGGCCTGCGGCACGGTCGGCGAGGTACTGACGGAGGAGAGACTCGGGGCGGTCTACGGCATGGACGTGGGCGGCTGGATGCGGACGCTCTACGGAGGATGGAACGGGAAGGAACCGTGATGCGGACGGGAAAAAACCCTGCTCCGGATGGGGCGGAGCCCCGGCCCGGACGGAGAGGAATCCTGCTTCGGCGGGACGGCGCCCTTGAGAATCCTCCCTTCCTGTGAGATAATATTTCCGGTAAAGCGGACAGCGGAAATTCCGGCGCGGACCGAGAAAAGAGCGGCGGGAGAGAGGAAGGCGGGCGCCATATGAAAACGCTGATCGAACTGTATGATGAGATGCCGATCGAAAACGTCCTCGGGACGGAGATGTTCCGCCCGGAGGAGACCGTGATCCTGTGTCCCCCGGAGGTGGAGTCCCGGATCCTGCAGAAGTCCCTGGAGGAATATTTCCGCTACAGAGGCTGCAAGGTGCGGATCACGATCGTGCCGGTCAGTATGTTGGACGCGGGCAAGGTGGAGAAAAAGCTCCTGGAGGTGCTCGCGTCGCATCGCGACTGCGCCATCGACATTTCGGGAGGCACCGACGCGTCTCTCTTTGCAGCCGGTTCGGTGAGCAGGGACACCGCCGTGTTTACCTACAGCCGCAAAAAGAACGCGTTTTTCGAGATCCGCAACGCGGCCTTCGCCAGAAACCTGCCGTGCACCGTCGTCCTGGACGCGAAATCCTGCTTCCTCATGGCGGGAGGAACGCTGCTCCCGGGGAGAAGCGGCGGCGTGAACCTGAAGGAACGGATCGGCGACATCCGGCGGCTGTTTTCCGTATTCCGGAAATACAGGAGGATCTGGCGGCAGCAGATCACTTACCTGCAGCAGATTTCCTCCTCGGAGCCCGGCAGGCTTCACGCCGAAGGGCCCGCCGTCCTGAAGGCGGACAGACACGTCGTAAAGGCGGACGAGGACATGCTGCGCGATCTGGAGAGCGAGGGGCTGATCCGTGCCCTCCGGATCGGGGACGGACAGGTGAGCCTGGATTTCCCGGATGAGACGGTGAGGTTCTGGCTGCGGGACATCGGCGCGGTGCTGGAGCTCCAGGTCTACCGCAGCTGCCTGGAGGCAGGCTGCTTCGATGACGTGGTGCTGAGCGCCGTGGTGAACTGGGAGGGCGGATCCAGCCAGAGAAACGCGGTCACCAACGAGATCGACGTGATGGCGGTGCGGGGAATCCAGCCGATGTTCATCAGCTGCAAGACCAGCGAGATCCGGACGGAGGCCCTCAACGAGCTGGCGATTCTGAGGGACCGTTTCGGCGGAAAGGGATCCCGCGCCATGATCGTCACCTCCTCCAACGTGACCAGGAGCAGGCCGCTGATGCGAAAGAGGGCGGCGGAGCTCGACATCGAGGTCGCCGAATGGGAGGATCTCTCCAGAGACCGGCTGGTCGGAATCCTGCAGGCGAACCATGTAAAATAAACCGGGTGACGGAAAGGAGGTCCCTGACCGATGAAATTTACAGTGGAGCACAGAAATCCGGGCAGAGTCAGGATACGTCTCGCGGGAGGGGGGCTGACCCCGGAGGAGTCGAGAGCGGTCCGGCTGGCGCTGCTGCGTATCCCGGAGGTCCTGGACGTGCGGATTTACAGGGCGACCGGCGGAGCGGGAATCTTCTACAGTGGAGAGGAAGCCGCGCTGCTGGAACACATCAGGGAGGCGGAGGCGTCCCCGGATCCGGCGGCGTACCCCGACACGGAGCCCGAGAGTCCGTTTCTCAACGCGGAAGAGATCCGGCGGCGGGGGCTGGATCCCCATTTCAAGAGGAAGATGCGCCGGCACATCCTCGCGGAGGCGTTTTTTGACGTGGTCATGCCGATGCCCGTGCAGCTGGCCTATCACGCCGGCCAGCTGATCAGGCTCGAGAAAATGTGATGGGACGGCCCGACGCCGGCGGGCGTCGGTGTCCGTTTGGGAACAAGTTGAAAATGCACAAAGGAAAGGAAGTAATATGGAGCGCATTTCAAACTCAAACCAGATCACAAGAAACTATCTCGACTCTCTTCTGATTGAAACCAGGTATATGAATTCGACGAATCCCTCGACGGAGTGCCGTATCTTCGGGGAGACCTTCTCTTCACCGATCATGACCGCGGCCCTGTCGCATCTGGACCACTTCATGTTCGAGGGAGCTTCCGCCGCTCTGGCGAAGGGCGCCGCCGACGCCGGCGTTCTCCTGTGGTACGGCATGGCGCCTGACGAGGAGATCGAGATGCTGGCGTCGTGCGGGGCGAAAATGGTGGAAGTCATCAAGCCTTATAAGGACCGGGGCATCATCCGCGACAAGCTTCAGCACGCGGCCCACTGCGGTCTCCTCGCCGTCGGAATCGATATCGATCATCCCTTCGGAAACGACGGGTCCAACGACGTCGTCGACGATTACGAGATGAAGGCCCTCACCACCGAGGAGCTGGCGAGCCTCTGCGCGGAGTCCTCCCTTCCGCTGGCGGCGAAGGGCGTGCTGAGCGTCTACGACGCCAGGGAGTGTGTATCGGCGGGCGTGTCGGCCCTTCTGCTGTCTCATCACAACAACCGGATCGAGTACGCGTGTCCTCCGCTCATGCTCCTGCCGGATATCCTGGAGGCGACGGAGGGAAAGGTGCCGGTCTTTGTCGACGACGAGATCTCGACCGGCATGGACGCCTTCAAGGCGCTCGCCCTGGGAGCTGCCGCGGTCGGCGTCGGCAGGCCGCTGATGACCGCGATCAAAGAGGACCGCGAGAACGGCGTAAAGCTTTTCCTCAAGGAAATGAACGACGGTCTTCGCAAGGCGATGGCTTACACTGGCTGCCGCACCATGGAGGAGATGGATCCGGCGGTGATCCACCGGGCGTAAATCCGGCACATGGATGCTTGAACCCGGTAAACCCGGCTTGCGCATCTGTCCTGTATAAGAGCTATACAGACGCGATACGTCACGAGTATACGTTAAAGCCTCCTGTGACCGGATGATCACAGGAGGTCTTTATTCTGTACATTATTCCACAATCACTATACATTTCGCCGTGTAGGATCCGTCTTTAGTCGTCACCGTGATGGCTGCCCGGCCCGGGGATGCGGCGGTTACGAGGCCGTTGCTGTCGACCTTTGCTCTGCCTGGGTAATTGGACGACCACGTCAGGTTCTTGTTGGAAGCGTTTGTCGGCTTCACCGCGGCGGTGAGCTGCAGCGTCTTACCTTTCTTAAGAGTAACGGTGGTCTTGTCCAGCGTCACTCCCGTTACCGGAATTTTAACAGTAATCTTGCACGTGGCGGTCTTTTTCCCGTCAGCAGTCGTTACGGTAATGACGGCTGTTCCTTTAGCGACCGCAGTCACCAATCCGGTGCTGCTGACCTTCGCGACAGCTGTGTTGCCGGACTTCCACGTCACGTTCTTATTGGAAGCGTTCGTCGGTTTCACGGCGGCTGTCAGCTGGAGTGTCTTACCCTTCACGACGGTGGCTGCCGTTTTATTGAGCGCAACACCGGTAACCGGTATTCTTACTGTAACAACACATTTCGCTGTGAAAGAGCCGTCCTTTGTTGTTGCGGTAATGGCTGCCTTGCCCGCGGAGACCGCCGTCACCAAACCGCTTTGATCTACTTTTACTCTGCTGGGATAATTAGACTTCCAGGTAACATTTTTATTCGAAGCGTTCGCCGGCCTAACCGCTGCAGTCAGCTGGAGCGTTTTACCCTTTGCAACAGTGGCGGAAGTCCTGTTCAGCGTGACGCCCGTAACAGGTTCTGTCACCGTCACCTTACAGGCAGCCTTCACACCTGATCCGTCTTTTGCTGTCGCCGTGATGACAGCCGTCCCCTTCGCGACCGCGGTAATCTTACCCGCCGAGGTGACCTCGGCTACGGACGTGTTGGAACTGTTCCAGCTGAGCAGTTTGTTTGTCGCTGCCGAGGGTGACACCTCAGCGGTCAGCGTTAATGTATTACCTCTCTTGATTGTCGCGGAGGTTTTGCTCAGCGTAATGCCTGTCACTGTTATTACATAGGGGATGTTAAGTCTCTTCGCATAGGAAATCACATATTTGGCATTCACCGGGCATAATATTTTTACATTATTGCAGTTATCAAATGCATCATCACTGATAGAAGCAACACTTGAAGGAATGGAGATTCTCAGCAGATTAATGCAGCCATTAAATGCTGATGACCCTATACTCGTGACGCTGTCCGGGATAGTCAGAGTTTTTATTTTTCTGCAATTATCAAATGACTTGTTTCCAATACGCTTCACACCATTCGGGATCGTGACGCTGGTCAGGCTTTCGCAGTAGGAAAATAAATTCTCTTCGATACTCGTCACACCCTTTGGAATCGTGATGCTGGTCAGGCTTTCGCAGCAGTAAAAAGCCCCGCCTCCGATACTCGTCGCACTATTCGGCATCGTGACGTTTGCCAGGTTTTTGCAATGGCCAAATGCCGATACTCCGATACTTTTCACACTATTCGGTATTGTGACATTTATCAGTTTCTGGTTGGAATAAAATGCAAAATCACCGATACTTTTCACACTGTTCGGTATTGAGATGCTCGTCAGGTGGCTGGCGTTGAATACCCATTCCCCGATGCTTGTCACGCCGTCCGGAATGATGACATCTCCGCCACTGCCGCTGTACTCTGTGAGCACACCGTCGACGATGGTGAAATCCGAAGAACCACTCCCTGCCAATGAAGCATCGCCTTCAGACTCGTCATCACCGGCGATGGAAATGTCATCGGCTGTTACGAATTCTTCATTGCCGGATGATTCGTCTGCTGATTCCTCCTCTGCCGCTTCTTCAGACGGATCGGCCTGGTCCGAAGCGCTGTCTTCAGAGTCACCGGCGTCAGGTTCTTCCTCATCTTCGACGGTCATCATCTCCTCGGAATCCGCAAATTCTGGATCGCCAATCAAAACCGCTTCGTCATCAGAACCTTCCTCGAAGTCAAGTAAGAAAGGACTTTCCGATTCTTCCTCCGAAGTGACAGGCAGTTCAGCAGAGTCGTCGATGAAAGGATCTTCCTCGACATCATCCTCAACAGCGGTGTCCGTCTCCACGGAAACTTCTTCCTCATCAAGAGTTTCCGGTACATCATCCTCTCCGGAATCAGCGTCATCGACCGTTTCCGGATCCCCGGGCATTCCGGCAATATCCTCCACAGTGCTCTCGGTATCTTCCTCGTAATACACTTCCTGCTCTTCATCCTCGAAAAAATACTCTGGTTCCGCATCATCAGCCGGTTCGTCATTCTCGGACGCAGCGATAATGTACTCATCTGAAATTACATCATCTGAAGCAAACCCTGTGAAAGAGCCGGTCGCAATCATCACCACAGATAACGTCATGGCCAGGAACTTCTTTCCGTGTCTTCTCATCATGATTTCCTCCGCTGTCAGAATGTACAATTGTTGTGAAAATATGTTTATCCTTCAATGGAAAAATGCGCGATATGCAGTAGATATATTATAAACAATGATAAGGGATTGCTCAATAGATGCTGCTTGAAAATAGCCTCAATTTGCAGAAATTCACCATCACTCGCTGGATTCTGTCACTCAGCCGCGTATTCCGATCCACAGTCTTGTTGTTGCAGATCGTATGCCTGGTCCCTTTCTTCTCGACGATGAGCACAAGAATCTTCTTTGCCTGGATCACGTCCGTGTACAGAAGGTCCCGCTGCAGCATGATGTAGTGCGTCATCATGAACGGCATCACGACGATCGGATACTCGCTGCCCTGTGATTTGTGGATGGTGCAGGCGGCCGATCCCCGGCACGTCGATCAGCGCGTCCGGGTTTTCTTCGATCACGTCGAGCGTGACTTTCCCGAACCGCTGCACGATCTTCCTGGCGAACTTAGGCTCGATGCCTTTTATGAGTCCCGAGCCGAGATATTTCTCGATGCCGCAGACCGTCGCGGGGAGAGTCTCTTCGAACTTCTCCGTGGTGAACTGCCGGCCATACCTGGGGTCGACCTTTCAGGAGCCGTCCAGAGACAGGACCGCGCCGACATGCGTTTCCGGCATGAGTCGCACGACAGTGACCAGGTCAGAGTAGCCCTTGGTTCTGCACTTGATCATGGAGTAGCCGTTATCCTGATTCTGATATGTAATTCGCTCAACGACGCAGCGAAGATGATCCATATAAGCCTCTCTGAAGGGATGTTGGTGACAGTTCCATTACAGCAGAAATGCAAAGAGCCACGGTAGTTTTGTCACTGTTGGAGCATGAACCCGGCAAACCCCGGCTTGCGCATCTGTTCTATAAGAGCTATAATTCCTGCATCGGGGCGCGTACGCGCCGCCGCGCATTTCTGTTTGTGCCCTCTCATTTTCCGCCCCTTTCTGCATCTTTTCTGCTTCTTTCTGCATTTCTCTGCATTTCTCTTTTTTGTTCCGGAGGTTTCTCTTGAGACGAAGACCTGCCTGTCTGTTTCT
>CACYDL010000010.1 GCA_902773195.1 uncultured Lachnospiraceae bacterium | reverse complement strand
GCGGATTCGGTCCCCTGCGTGGATTTCATCTTCTTCCGCGGGTTCAGTCCTCTTCCTCGTCCTGATTTCTGCGGCTCTTCAGAAGCAGCACGATCAGGACGACCAGGAACGCGAGGCCGCAGATCATACCTGTCGCGTCCATCGTCAGCCTGCCGTCGGCGATCAGGCTTCCCTCTTTCCATTTGCGCCAGGTTGTGAAAAACTGGAGGACGACCATCGCCGCGTAGAAAATGAAGACCCGCCGTCTCTCCGTGTGCCCGAAGAAGGCGTCGTCCAGGATCGTCCTGCAGGCGAAAACCACCACCCCGATCATGATGGCCGTAAGCTCGCCGAGAGGCTGTTCGCACCAGACGACGCCGGCCATCTGCAGAAACATATCGACCGCGACGGCGCAGAGCAATGCGAAGAACCCGCCCTTGTACGCCTTGTTCCTGGCGATGAGCTGACGCTCGTCGTACTCATCTTCCGGGCCGATGCCGTTGGATCTCTTGTAAAGAACGATCACTGCCAGAATCATAATCCCCGTCAGAACGCCTGCCAGCAGGCCTGAATTATATGCACTCATGTTTGCTCCTTCTTTCTTCCAAACGGATGAAACCTTGTTTTTTCACTTCCTGAACGGAGTATACTGCTTCCTTCTGGGGATGTCAAGTATATATTACAATTAAAATGATATAAATTACTTATTGCTTTCATGAGTGTCATTTTGTCCACCTGAGGGCTGAATTGTAATCCGGTTGTAATCCGAGATGCCAGTTTGTAAGACGAGATGCTTGTTTGTAAATTGAAAACTGCATATTTGTAAACGAAACGCCATTTTTGTACGCCAGATGCCAGATTTGTAATCGAGATGCTTCATTTCTACACGAGATGCAGCCTGTTCAGAGTCATTCTTTTCGTGTATGATAGTTTTGGCAGGTATGCCAAAGGGAGGTCGACTCCCTCTCGATTTATTGTATAATGAAATCAGACGGCGCGCCGGCATCACGGGAAGGGGAAGAAAGGGCGGCTCGGAGAGGCCCTTTCTTCCGGGATCTCTGACCGCAGGCGCCCGGCGGAACACGAAGAGATCACTCACGGAAGGGAGATTCCCATGGAATTTACAATGATAGAGACCGGCTGGCTGTCTGTCCTGCCGCCTGTCATCGCGATCACACTGGCGCTGGTGACCAAGGAGGTCTATTCCTCCCTGTTCATAGGCCTGTTCTCCGGCACGCTGATCTACAGCTTCGCCGGGGGCGGGACCGTCATTTCCGCGGCAGCGACGACCTTTGACATGATGTATTCCAAAATCGCGGACAACGCCTATATGATCATTTTCCTGGGGCTGCTCTGGGCCGTGGTGAGTCTGGTGTCCCGGTCCGGGGGCAGCGAGGCCTACGGCCGCTGGGCCGGAAAGCGTCTCAGGACCCGACGCTCCGCAAGCTTTGCCACCTCGCTGCTTGGCGTGCTGATTTTTATCGACGACGGCTTCAACTGTCTGACCGTCGGCACCGTGATGCGCCCCATCACCGACCGGCTCGGCATCTCCCGGGAAAAACTGGCCTATGTGATCGATGCCACCGCCGCGCCGGTGTGCATCGTCGCCCCTGTGTCCAGCTGGGCGGTGGCTGTGGCCAGCGAAGTCAGCCAGACCGACGGATTTCATGTATTCCTTTCGACGATTCCCTATAACTATTACGCCCTGCTGACCATCCTCATGGTGCTCTTTATCTGCTGGACCGGCCGGGACTTTGGTCCGATGAAGGACGCCGAGGAAAAAGCCATGCGGGAGGGATACAAAGACCGCGAGGAAGACCCGGAGACCCGGACCCGCGCCGGAGGCCGGGTCATCGACCTGGTGCTGCCCATCCTGGTTCTGATCGTGTGCGCCATCCTTGGCATGGCGTATGTGGGCGGCTTCTTCCGCGGCACGCCTTTTTCCGAGTCCATCGGCTATAACCCGACCGCCGGGCTGACGCTGGGCGCGTTTGCCGGCCTGGTGACCGCCTTCCTGCTGTACATCCCGCGCCGGCTGATGACGCCGAAGGAATTCATGACCAACATCGTCAGCGGCATCTCGAATATCGTGCCGCCGATGCTGATCCTGATCCTGTCCTGGAGCCTGGGCGGCGTATGCCGGCAGCTGATCGGCACGGGAGAGTTCATCTCCGGCTTTGTCAGCGCGTCCCGCCTGCCGCTGGGCTTTCTGCCGTTCCTGATCTTTATCGTCGCCGCCGCGATGAGCTTTTCCATGGGCACCTCGTGGGGCACCTTCGGCATGCTGATCCCCATCGTCACCATGATCTGCGCCTCCGACGGGGCCGGCGGGCTTCTGATTCCGACGCTCGGGGCGACGCTGGCAGGTTCCGTGTACGGCGATCACTGTTCCCCCATTTCCGACACGACGATCCTGGCCTCCACCGGCGCGTCCTGCCCGCATATCAGCCATGTGGAGACCCAGCTGCCCTACGCGACCCTGGTGGCGGTTGTCTGCGCCGCAGTCTATCTCATCGCGGGCTTCACCGGGACGCCCTGGGCCGCACTGGCCATCGGAGCGGCGCTGCTGATCGCGGCGCTTCTCATTCTCAACAAAATGGATCTCAAAAAGGCGGAATGACGCGGCGCCGCGCCTCCGAAACAGCGGGAGAACCCGCCGGATCCATGGCATTTTGCGCCGGAATGTGATACCATTTCAGAAACAGACGATTCGCCGCATGGCGCGGCCGTGACGCCCTTCCGGTTCCATAAGGAAGCCGCGGAGGAATGCCATGCCCGGAACAGGCGTCCCTGTCCGGACGGATCAGGAAAGGAGACCGATATGATCAGAAAAGCGGAAGAATGCATGATCGAGTACAGGGAGCACATGAGAGACGGCGACGGAACCGTCGTCATCACGAATTTTATCAGCGGACCGGCGGAGCTCAACGAAAAGGGCCGTCTCTTCGCGAAAATCACTCTGAATCCGGGCTGCAGCATCGGCTATCACATCCACGACAAGGACGCGGAGCTCTTCTATATTATGAAGGGGACCGCGGAGTACAACGACGGCGGCGAGCTCCGGACGGTGACCGCGGGCGACGTCACCCTCTGTCCCACCGGCACCGGGCACGGCATCGCGAACAAGACCGACGAGGTGGTGGAGCTGGTGGCGGTGATCGTCTACGCCTGAGAGACCGCCCGCCGCATCCCCCGGAATCCATCCGACCGAAACCGATCTGCTCATAAGGAGGAAGCCTATGTCACAGTTCTACATGCCTGTCAGAGTCTTTGAAGAAAATGACGTCGTCGTCCATCACGCCGCGGATCTCGCCGCGCTGGGCAGCAAGGCCCTCATCGTCACCGGGCGGCACTCCGCCGAAAAGAACGGCTCGCTCCGGGACGTCGAGGCGGCCCTCGACAGCGTCGGGCGCGGTTACGCCGTATTCAATGAAATCGAGGAAAATCCGTCGGTGGCGACGGTCATGAAGGCCCGGGATTTCGGCCTGGCGGAGGGCGCGGATTTCGTCATCGGCGTCGGCGGGGGCTCCCCGATGGACGCCTCCAAGGCCATCGCCCTCATGATGAAGCACAGTGACCGCGGCGAAAGCTATCTCTACACGCCTGACGGCCCGAGCGACACGCTTCCCCTCGCGGCGGTTCCCACCACCTGCGGCACCGGCTCCGAGGTCACCGCCGCCTCCGTTCTCACGAGGACGGAGCTTCAGACCAAGGGCTCCATCCCGCACCGGATTTTCCCGGACATCGCCCTGATCGACGGCAAGTATCTCCGCACTGCCTCAAAATCCGTGCTGGCCAACACCGCCTTCGACGCCCTGACGCATCTCTACGAGAGCTGGCTCAACGTCAAGGCGACGCCGATGAGCCGGATGTGCGTGGACGCGGGACTCCGCGAATGGGCAAAGAGCCTGGACGTCATCCGCGGCCTCCGTGAAGCGGACGACACGGACCGCTTCAACATGATGCGGGCTTCCGCGATGGCGGGCATGTCGATCGCCCAGACCGCGACGACGCTGCCCCACGGTCTCAGCTACTCCGTGACCGTCAGGCTGGGGGTTCCCCACGGCAAGGCGACGTCCTACTTCACCGCCGGCTACCTCGCGGAGGCCTCCGAGGAGGACCGCGATTACCTGCTCCACACCGCCGGCTTCCGGGATCTGGAGGATTTCCGGGCTGTCAATGCCGCCGCCTGCGGCAGGATCGACGCGCCGGAGGCGGAGCTTCGGACCATTCTCGAAGGCGCCGTGGACGATCTTTGCGCCAATCCGAAGAAAATGGCCCTCGCCCCCTTCTCCCCCGACCGGGAGATGCTCCGCCGGATCGCTTTCTACGAAATCAGCCACACATAAAGGGGACACGCCCCCTTCACGGCGGCGCCGCGGCTTTGCGTCATCTTGAGTGCCGCAAAAGGCCCGCCGCCTCCGCGGCGGGCGCGTCAGGACAGGAAAAGCAGCCTATGAAGATCTGGATCACAAGACACGGACAGACGCGCCTCAATCACGACCGCCTGATGCAGGGGCTCTCCGACGAGCCCCTCAACGAGACGGGGATCGCCCAGGCGAAGGCCGCCCGGGAGCTGGTAAAGGACGTCCTCTTCGACGCGGTCTACGCGAGTCCCCTTCAGCGGGCGGTGGTGACCGGGTCGATCATCGGCGGCGTCCCCGCGGAAAGCGTCATCACCGACCCGCGGATCATCGAGGCGGATTTCGGCCGATACGAGCAGCGGAGCTACTACCTGCTCGGGCCGTCCATGACGCTGTACTGGGCGGTTCCGGAGATCTTCAGGGCCCCGGCCACCGTCGAGACGACCGCCTCCATGATCGCCAGGAGCTCCGCCTTTCTCCGGGAGCTGGAGAGCAAGGACTACGAAAATGTTCTCGTCTCCTGCCACGGCGGGATCATGCGGGTGATGACCGGCTTTCTGACGGACGCGCCCCGCGGCTACGTGTGGCGGCCGAAGGCCCGCAACTGCGAGATCCGCGTGTTTGAGTCGGAGGGCGGACGGCACCGCATGCTCCGGAAAATCACGATCTCCTGACACAGAAAAAACGGCGGCCCGGACGGCCGCCTGACGGCAAGGGACCGCAGCCTTTCGTGGCTGCGGTCCCTGTTTCTCTGTTTCTCTGTTTCTCCGTTTATATCTTTCTGTCTTTCGGTCTGAAGGATCCTGCGCGTCACCGGGCGTCCCCTTCCGGATGCCCGGCCGTCACTTGCGGATCTCCGCTCCCTCTCTCAAGGATGTTCCTCCGTTTCTCCCGGATGCCCGGACGGCCTTCACAGATCCAGCTGCGGGATCGAGGCAAATCCCTTCGCGAGATCCTCGTCCGTCGGGATGTAGTCCGACATCGTCCCGTTGTTGAAGGCCTCGTAGGCCGTCATGTCGAAATAGCCGGTTCCCGTGAGGCCGAAGATGATGGTCTTCTCCTCGCCGGTCTCCTTGCACTTCAGGGCCTCGTCGATGGCGGCCCGGATGGCGTGGCTGGATTCCGGGGCGGGGAGGATTCCCTCGACCCTGGCGAACTGCTCGGCTGCCTGGAAGACGGCGGTCTGCTCCACCGAGCGGGCCTCCATGTATCCGTCCGCGTAGAGCTGCGACAGAACCGGGCTCATGCCGTGATACCGCAGGCCTCCGGCGTGGTTGGCCGACGGGATGAAATCGTGTCCGAGGGTGTACATCTTCGCCATCGGGCAGACCTTTCCGGTGTCCGCGAAGTCATAGACGAATTTGCCCCTCGTGAAGCTCGGGCAGGAGGCCGGCTCGATGGCGATGAACCGGTAATCCGCCTCGCCGCGGAGCTTCTCGCCCATGAACGGGGCGATGAGGCCGCCGAGATTCGAGCCGCCGCCGGCGCAGCCGATGATGATGTCCGGCTTGATTCCCATCTTCTCACAGGCCTTCTTCGTCTCGAGGCCGATGATCGACTGGTGCAGGAGCACCTGGTTCAGGACGCTGCCCAGCTCGTAGCGGTAGCCCGGCGTCGTGGTCGCGACCTCGACCGCCTCGGAAATCGCGCAGCCGAGGGAACCCGTCGTTCCGGGGAAGTCCTCATTCATCTTGCGGCCGATGGCGGTGTCCATCGACGGGGACGGGGTGACCGCGGCGCCGTAGGTCCTCATGACCTCGCGGCGGAACGGCTTCTGCTCGTAGGAAACCTTGACCATGTAGACCTTGCAGTCCAGATTGAAGTAGGAGCAGGCCATCGACAGGGCGGTTCCCCACTGGCCGGCGCCGGTCTCGGTCGTCACGCCCTTGAGGCCCTGGGCCTTCGCGTAGTACGCCTGGGCGATGGCGGAGTTCAGCTTGTGGCTGCCGGATGTGTTGTTTCCCTCAAACTTGTAGAAGATGTGCGCCGGCGTGTCCAGCAGCTTCTCAAGGAAGACGGCGTGGGTCAGCGGCGACGGGCGGTACATCTTGTAGAATTTCAGGACCTCCTCCGGGATCGGGATATAGGCCGTGTCGTTGTCGAGCTCCTGGCGGATCAGCTCGTCGCAGAAGATCGGCTGCATGTCCTCAAATTTCAGCGGCTGAAGGGTTCCCGGATGAATCAGCGGCGCGGGCTTGTTCTTCATGTCCGCGCGGACGTTGTACCATGCGGTCGGGATTTCGTTTTCATCGAGGTAGATTTTGTAGGGGATGTTGTCGAATTTGCTCATAGTATCTCCTTTCTTCGGCCCTCCGGCCGCGGTGCACAAAATTCACATGTCCGCGCGGCGGTCCCGCGAAGGTCCGCGGATGCCCGCGCGTACTTACGGGATACATTTCCGGCTCAGTTCCCGTATTCCAGTGAGATCTCGTCAAATTTATCCAGCAGTTCCCTGATGTCCAGCTTCTTTTTCTCCTCTCCCGATTTGTCCATGATGACCTGCCCCTCGTGCATCATCAGAAGCCTGTCCCCGTACTCCAGGGCGTAGCGCAGGTTGTGGGTCACCATGATGGTCGTCAGCTTTTTCCCGGCCACGATCCTCCCCGTGAGCTCCATGATGGTCTCCGCGGTCTTGGGATCCAGGGCGGCGGTGTGCTCGTCCAGAATCAGGAAATCGATGGGCGTCATGGTCGACATCAGCAGCGCCAGGGCCTGTCTCTGTCCCCCGGAGAGGTTCTTCACCGGCACGTCCAGCTTGTCCTCCAGCCCGAGGCCCAGGGGCTCCAGCATCGGCCGGAAGCGCGCCTTCGCGGCCCGGTCGGCGCCGCGGGTCAGGTTGTAGGGGCGTCCCTTGTTTTCCGCGAGGGACAGGTTTTCCAGGATCGTCATCTCCGGGCAGGTCCCCGCGGAGGGGTTCTGATAGACCCGGCCGATCCGGCGGTGCCGGACGTAGTCCTTATGTCCGGAAATATCTGTGCCGTTGATCAGGATGCTCCCCCGGTCCACGTCGATGGAGCCGCAGATGATGTTCAGCATCGACGTCTTTCCGGAGCCGTTGGAGCCCACCACCGAGACGAACTGTCCCGCCTCGATCTGCAGGCTGAAATCCTGAAAGAAGCAGAGCTCGTTGACGGTTCCGGGATTGTAGGTTTTGCAGATATTTCTCAGCTCAAGCATCTTCTCCGGCCACCTTTCTCTTCTTGTCCATGGATACCACCAGGATGACCAGGAACAGGACGGCCGTGATCAGCTTCATGTCGCTGGCGTTTCTGAGAAAATGTACGGCGGCCGCGATGCAGGCCTTGTAGAGGATCGATCCGACGATCACCGCCGTCGTCACGCTGACCCTCGCCGCCCGGCGGAAGAGCGTCGTGCCGATGATCACCGACGCGAGCCCGATCACCATCGTGCCCGTGCCCATGGAGACGTCGGCGTACCGCTGCTGCTGGGCGTAGAGGCAGCCCGCCAGGGCGACCATGGCGTTGGCCAGCGTCAGGCCGACGATGCGGACGCGGCCCTTGTCCACGCCCAGGGTCGTCACGATCACGTCGTTGCTCCCCACCGCCCGGAGCAGAAAACCGGACTTTGTCCTCAGATACCAGTCGAGAACCAGCTTCACGATCACCACGATCAGAAGGAGCACGGTCACGGTCCGGAAGGGCTCCGCCTTTCCCCCGATGACTGCGTTGACCCGGGAATTGTCGAAGATCGTGGGCGTGGTGTAGAGCGGGATGTTCGCCCGCCCCATAATCCTGAGGTTGACCGAGTAGAGGGCCGTCATCATGATGATTCCGCTCAGAAGATCCCGGACCCGCAGCTTGACGTGAATGAGGCCTGTCAGCATGCCCGCCGCTCCTCCCGCCAGAAAGGCGGCCGGCAGCGTCAGGGCCGCGGGGACGCCCCGGCTGATCAGCACCGCCGTGACGGCCGCCCCCAGGGGGAAGCTCCCGTCGACGGTGAGATCCGGAAAATCAAGAATCTTGTAGGTGATATAGATGCCGAGCGCCATCACCGCGTAGATGAAGCCCTGCTCGAAAACACTGATGATCAGCTGCATGGTTTTCTGCTCCGACTGTGTCTGTCTCCGGGCGCGGATCCCGCCGCCCCGGTTGTGTCTGTCTTCGGGCGCGGGTCCCGCCGCCCACGTTCTGTCTGTCTTCGGAAGCGGATCCGCCGCCCGCGTTGTGTCTGCCTTTGGAAGCGGATCCACCGCCCGCGTTGTGTCTGCCTTTGGAAGCGGATCCACCGTTCCGGTCAGGTCAGTCTCCGGGAAGGAATCCCGCTCAGCCTGCCTGCGTGCTCTCTTCGATGGTGTCGAAGGTCGTCGCGGCCTCCCCGGCGTACTCCTCCGGGATCGCGATGCCGAGGTTTTCGGCGACCGCCGCGTTGACGTAGGGAGCGGGGGCGGCGATGGTCTGGAAGGGGATATCCGAGGCGCTCTCACCGAGAAGGACCCTCGCGGCGATCTTGCCGGTCTGAAGACCGAGCCCGAAGTAGTCCAGTCCCTCGCAGGCGATGCAGCCCGCCTTCACCTGGTCGATCTCGGAGCCGAAGACCGGGATGCCTGCCTTGGCGGCGGCGTCAAGCTCGGCTGAGAGCGCCTGGACGACGGTGTTGTCGGTGAGGTTCGAGATGCAGTCGACCTTGCCCGCCAGGTCCGCGGCCGCCATCGGGACGTCGGCGAGCTGGCTGATGGCCGAGTCGACGATCTCAAAGCCGAATTCCGGTGCGAGGGAGCGGTAGACCGCGATGGTGGAATCCGAGTTCGTCTCGGAGGAGGTATGAAGGATTCCGATCGTCTTCGCCTCCGGCAGGAAGGCCCGGATCATCTCCAGCTGCTCCCTCACCGGCAGCGCGTCGGAGGTACCCGTGATATTTCCGGCCGGGCTTCCGTCCTCGCGGGCGAGCTGCGCCGCGACCGGATCCGAGACCGCCGAGAAGATGACCGGGATATCGGTCTTCATCGTGGAATTGAAGGCGGACATGGCGCTGGGCGTCGCGATGGCGCAGATGAGATCGTATCCCTGGGACACGAAGCTGTCCGCGATCGTGGCCGCGATGCCGGTGTCCGCGTTGGCGTTCTGCAGATCGACGGTGAGGTTGACTCCTTCCTCGAAGCCCTCCTGCTCCAGTGCCATGAGGAAGCCGTTTCTGCAGTCGTCGAGGGAGCCGTGCTCCGCGAACTGGGAAATGCCGATCGCGAAGCTTCCCTCCGCGTAGGGGGCCGCCTCTCCGGATTCCGCCGCCGGGACGGCGTACGCCGTCAGGGATGCCGCGCAGACCGCTGCCGTCAGGATGCCAAGTACTCGCTTTTTCATAATAAACCTCCTTCTTTCTCTGCCGCGGATAAGAGGACGTATCCGGCCCGCCGGCCGGCATTTCCGAAAAAAAAACGTCTCAGACATACTATGTCTGAGACGATATCATTCTTACCGCGGTGCCACTCAGTTTGCCGGACCATCATCCGGCCTCTTTCGTGTTTCGCCTCCAAAGTCCATTCATACGGGCTTCCTCCGCCGCCTCTCAGCACCGGCGCGCTCTCTGTGGGATTCCTTCCGTACTACTCCTCTTCTTCACAGGCCTTTATTAAGTTAACGTGATGATACGCTAACGAAAAACCGTTGTCAAGCACGAATTGCCGCCGGAGACATTTTAAAATATTCGCTCATTTTCCTCTCCCGCGCGATTTTCTTCCGGAACTTTCCATAACAGGAGCATCTGTGTTATGATAATGGCGCTGTCGTCTATCGCGGCTCCAGCAGGAAAGAGAGGCATAAACCATGATCTGTGACAACATTCTCGACGCCATCGGCTACACCCCCATCATCCGTCTGAACCGCATGGGGAGCCCTGACAGCGCGGAAATTCTGGTTAAATTCGAAGGCCTGAACGTCGGCGGGTCCATCAAGACGAGAACCGCCTGGAACATGATCCGCCAGGCGGAAAAGGAAGGAAAGATCGACAAAGACACCATCATCGTCGAGCCCACCAGCGGCAACCAGGGCATCGGACTGGCCCTCGTCGGCGCGGTGAGGGGCTACCGCACCATCATCATCATGCCCGACTCCGTCAGCGAGGAGCGGCGCAAGCTGATCGCGCACTACGGCGCGGAGGTCCTGCTGATCCACGACGCGGGCGACATCGGCGCCTGCATCGACGAGTGCCTGCAGACAGCGCTGCGGATGCGGGATGAAAATCCCAAGGTCTTCGTGCCGCAGCAGTTTGAG
>CACYDL010000009.1 GCA_902773195.1 uncultured Lachnospiraceae bacterium | reverse complement strand
GGAATCCAATCTCGTCTTCATCATCAACGAGCTGGACAAGGCCTCCCGGGGAAAGGGCAGCGGCAATCCCGCGGACGTGCTGCTGACTTTGCTGGATAACCTGGGCTTTACCGACAACTATATGGAATGCATGATCCCCACGGGCGGCGTGTATCCCATCGCCACGGCCAACGTCAGGGAGGATATCAGCGCGCCGCTTCTTTCGCGGTTTGCCGTCATCGAGATTCCCGACTACACGGAGGAGGAAAAGAAGATCATTTTCTCCCGGTTTGTCCTTCCGAAGATCATGAAGCGCATGAGGATGTCGGAGGAGGAATGCACGGTCACGGAGGACGGACTGTCGGCGGTGATACGCAGAACGGCGGGCGTCACGGGGATCCGGGCGCTGGAGCAGGCGGCCGAGCATCTGGCCGCGAACGCCCTCTACAGGATCGAGACCGGCTGCGTGAAGCGCGTGGCGTACGACGCGGACATGGTCGACAGGCTCCTGGGACGGGAAAAGATCTCCTCCCCGGAGGCGTGAACGGGACGGACGGAGCACAAAAACCGGGTTGCGCTCCCGGGGTGTGACGGGAAAAAACGCCGACGCGGGCCGGGGGAAAAACAGAGGGGGAAAAGGACATGGAACCGGAGCGTAATAAAGCCGATCAGCCGGTGGTTTACGAGAGAGACCGGATCACAAAGGCCATGCGCGAGGATCGCATGGATACGGATCTGAAGATCGGCCTGACATTACTTGGCGTAAGCGTAACCTTATTACTGTTTCTGGGCTGTATGGGTCTCCGCGACGGCTTCGACGACGTGGTCCTCCAGGATATGATTCACTCACTGCCGTTCATGCTGTTCGTCGCCGTTCCGGCGGCCGGGGCAGCCGTCTGCCTTACGTTCTATATGCTGTATGCCCTGGATGTGATCCCGAAGGAGCACAGGCCGGAACGGGAAGAGATGTGGTTCTTCCTGCTGGCGGTCATGGCTCTCCTGATCGCGGTGCCTGTGCATAACATGCTGGAGGAAAAGAGGGATATCAGGGAAAAGGCGGCGCTCCGGGAAGAGTTCTTCGAGATGCGGGGTTCCTTCGGCAAGGACGTGCATGACTGGTTCGGTGAGCACAATCCTTACGGAGACTTTCCTTATGTCGGGACGTCGCGGGCCAACGGGAACATCAGCGTAACGGACGGCCGGTGGAAGGAGTACATCCTCGTCACTCTGGAGGCGGACGACAGCTTCGACAGACTTTCGGACGTCCGGCAGTCCGAGCTGCTGGAAGAGGCGATCAGGCTCGGAAAAGACGTGCTGCGGGAAATGAAGCAGAGCGACGAATTCGCGGCTTACCGCAAATTCAGCAACACGAGTCTCTCTTTCCTCGGGTCTAATTACTCTCTTGGATCCGAGACAAACTTTATGATCCGCACTTCGGAGAACAAGTATGAGTCGAACGGAATGATCTCAGGATATTTCGTCAAGAACGGAAAAGACCACTTTACGGAGAAGGGCTACAAGGACTTTTTCGGAAAGAAAGAGACGCCGACGCCGGCCCCGTCCTCCGGAAGGAAATACGGAACCGGCGGGACCTACGGAAAAACGTATATTTACAACGACGGCGATGATTACAACGCCGAGGACTATGACGATCCCGAGGATTTCTGGGAGGAAAACCGCGACGTATTCGAGGACTATGACGACGCCGCGGATTACTGGGAGGAATACTATGCCGAACACGGGGGATGAGGCGCCGCCGCTCCCCGAAGGATGACGGAGAAGGAGGAGGCCGGCTGCCCCTGGTTCTTAAGGAGAACCGGAGGCGCCGGCCTCCTCCTTGCGGGGACCGGTCTGTCTCACGGCGCCAGGCCGTCGATCCACGCGAACAGATCGTCGGTATCGTAGTCGCCGCTGTGGGGAAGTCCCCAAGGCAGGCGCAGCGGAAACAGGATCCGCGGTGGGCACCTGCGGGCGCAGCGGAAATTGTGTCCCGACGGAAGCGGCAGGCCGGAAAAGACGCATAATAGAAATAAATACAGAAGATATAGCAATTATTAACACACTTCAGCTTAATCGGTTGAAAACGCTTCTTCCTGTGATATATTGAGACTGCAAAAAATCTGTACCAGGAGGGAGGAACAGATCGTGAAAACCATGAAATATGTTGTCGTCTCAAAGGAGGAGGGACTGTACCACACGGTGCGGAGACGTATTTCGGAACAGAGCCCCGGCGCGTTTGTCACAAGGGCCGGATCCGTCAGGGAAGGCGTCTCGATTCTGGAAAAGGCGGGGGGACAGGGAATCCTTCTCACGGATTTCGGGGATCCGGAATTCCTGAAGCTGATGCGGTGGGAGGACGGACCGGAGGTAAGAGCGGCCGGGAGGACCATTCTCCTTCAGAGAGGGCCGGAAGAGACGGCCCGGGAGGATGAGACGGAGGGGCTTTCGTACATGTCCCCGGACGACGTCCGCGGGAACACGAAGGCGGATCTGGGATTTGTCAAGTGCTATATCCGGATGCATCTCGACGGAGATCTCTCTCTGCAGAGCCTCTCGCGGGTGGCGTGTCTGACGCCGAACTATCTGAGCGCGCTGTTCCGCCGCAAGGAGGGGGAGCCGCTGAAGAACTATATCGAGCGCAACCGGGTCGAGAGAGCCGCCTACCTGCTGCTCACGGAGGATTCCCAGATGACGGAGATCGCCGCGAAGGTCGGCTACCGGCACTGTTCCTACTTCTGCCGGGTGTTCAAGGCCCATTACGGCCTGTCGCCGCTTCAGTACAGAAGAAAGAACCGTGAGCAGACAGGGGAGAGGAGGAGAAACAGCCGGTGACCATTCCCCGGAGCGGTCCGTCAGTGAGGCGCGAAAATTGCCATATACTTGTAACCCTGCGGTTCATACCTGTCCATTGATTTCTCCAGCCAGTCGCAGAGTCGGGTGTAGAATTCGATCACCACGCCCGCATGCTCTTCCACAGCCTGTCTCCTGACCAGATCCGACGCGGTCATGTACTTTTCTTCATACTCATCACTGTCCACCAGAAGATCAATCTCGATACGCTTTTTATAGGGGCGGAGACGCGGATCGTTGAAGTTGCGCTTCATGAGCTTCGTGACCTTGCGCACCTCCCTGATCATGGCCCGCACGTTGTCAAAGGGCATAAGATTGAGCTCGTTTTTCCACTGGAATTCTCCCGGGTAATACTTCTTGATAAAGGGATAGAAGAGCTGCTTTGTGCAAAGATGATCGCAGGACAGCTCGGCGTCCTCCGGCCAGTCCTGATCGGCATTCATGATTTTATCGTTGACAGGACAGAACCAGAAGCGAAGCCGCTTGCTGTGTCCTCTTTTCATTCTGATTCGATATGCTCCGTCCGCCATGGCAGATCCTCCGTAAACTTACCGATAATGATGCGGAAAACAGCGGGAAGACGGCGGAAGCCGTTCCCGACGCGCTTATTATTCTATCAGCAGACGGCGACTTTTTCAACCATCCCTGACCGGGATCTCCTGCCGCCGGCACTGGTTCTTTCCTAATCCGGCGCGCCGGAGT
The DNA here is from genome assembly GCA_902773195.1 of uncultured Lachnospiraceae bacterium. The sequence goes on along the minus strand of CACYDL010000009.1, from coordinate 3,506 downwards.
ATAATGAAAGCCGCATGAACCGTCAACGGTAAGGAGAAAAAGACATGATCTACGAGATACTGGCGGACCGCCCGTCCCTGAGCCGTCCGCTGCTCTGTACGGTGCTCGACGGGCCCGGCGCAGGCGCCCACGCGCTGTTCTCCGGGTCGGCCCCGGTGGAGGCGGAGGAGGGATTTCCCTCCGGTTTCAGACCCGGGGAGGACGTTCCGCGCACGCCCTGCTGCGTCAGCCACGACGGTACGCGCCTTTTCCTGGAGACGCCGGGAGAGGCGGGAAAGGCCGTCATCTGCGGGGGAGGACACGTCGCGCAGGAGCTGATCAGGCTTCTGAAAAACCTGGGATTTCACACGACGGTGCTGGAGGACCGTCCCTCCTTCGGAGAGGAGGCGGCCCGATGCGGCGCGGACCGGGTGATGACGGGATCCTACGCCGGAAATCTCGCCGCCCTTGAAAAGAGCGGGGAGACCTTCTACGTCATCATGACCAGGGGACACCGTTTCGATATGGAATGCCTCGAAGCGGTTCTCGCCTCTCCCTTCGCCTACGCCGGCATGATGAGCAGCCGGAAGAGGATACAGGCGGTGCGGAAGGAGATGCTGGGAAGGGGCGTATCCGAGGAGAAGCTCGCGCTGCTTCACGCGCCTATAGGCCTGGAGATCGGGGCCGAGACGCCGGAGGAGATCGCGGTCTCCGTGGCGGCGGAGATGATCCGGGAATTCCGGGCGCGGGGGACGAGGCCGTTTCCCCGCGACATCCTGGAGGCGGTTTCGGCCGGCGGAAAAAAAGTCGTGGCGCTGATCACCTCCAGGAAGGGCCCCGCGCCGAGAGAGGCCGGTACGCGGATGGTCGTGCGGGAGAACGGAGAGATCACCGGCACCATCGGAGGCGGCTGCTTTGAGGCGGAGGTCATCAGAAAGGCGCTGGATCTGCTCCGCACCGGAGGAAAGACGGAGAGCGTGACGGTGGATCTGACGGCGCAGCTCAATCCGGAGGAAGGCATGGCCTGCGGAGGCCGCATGGAGGTGTTTCTCGAGGTGCTCGGGGACCCTTCTTCGGCCGGCCTGTGAGGACGGCCGCGTCTGGCGCTTCCGAAAAGGGGCTTGCATACCGGGCCGCAAGAGTTTATAAAAGAATAAACGGCGGCGCCCGGGAGGGAGATGCCGGCGCTTACGGGGAGGAAACAGGATGAAGACATTCCATAAATCAACAAAACTGGAAAACGTACTCTACGATGTCAGAGGCCCGGTGGTCGAAGAGGCGGACCGGATGATCGCCGCGGGAATCGACGTTCTCAAGCTGAACATCGGCAATCCCGCGCCCTTCGGCTTCAACGCGCCCGAGGAGGTGATCCTCGACATGGCCTCCAACCTCAGGGACTCCCAGGGGTATTCGAATTCCAAGGGGATCTGGGCGGCCAGAAAAGCGATCATGCAGTACTCCCAGATTCAGAACATTCCCAATGTGACCATCGACGACATCTATACCGGAAACGGCGTGTCCGAGCTCATCAACCTGAGCCTGTCGGCCCTTCTCGACAACGGGGACGAGATACTGATCCCCGCGCCGGATTACCCGCTGTGGACGGCCTGCGCGACGCTGGCCGGCGGAAAGGTGGTCCATTATCTCTGCGACGAGGAGAGCGACTGGAATCCGGATCTCGACGACATCGAGAGGAAGATCACGGACAGGACGAAGGCGATCGTCATCATCAATCCCAACAACCCCACGGGCGCGGTCTATCCGAGGGATCTGCTGGAGAGGATCGTGGACATCGCCAGAAGACACGGCCTGATCGTCTTCTCGGACGAGATCTATGACCGGCTCCTGATGGACGGATATCAGCACACCTCCATCGCGTCCCTCGCCCCGGATCTTTTCTGCGTGACCTTCTCGGGACTTTCGAAATCCCACATGATCGCCGGATTCCGGGTGGGGTGGATGATTCTCTCGGGGAACAAGAAGATCGCGGCGGACTACATTGAGGGAATCAAGATGCTTTCCTCCATGCGCCTGTGCTCCAACGTGCCGGCCCAGTCCATCGTGCAGACGGCTCTCTGGGGCAACCAGAGCGTCAAGGGCTACGTGAACGAGACCGGGAGGGTGACGAGACAGAGGGACTATATCATCGAGGCGCTGAATTCCATTCCGGGCGTCAGCGTCGTCAAGCCGAAGGCGGCCTTCTACTGCTTCCCGAAGCTGGACGTGGAGAAGTTCAACATCACCGACGACATGCAGTTCGCCTACGACCTGCTCCGTCAGGAGCATGTCCTGGTGGTGCAGGGCACGGGCTTTAACTGGCCGGCGCCGGATCATTTCCGGATCGTGTATCTGCCCATGCTTCCGACGCTGCACGAATCGATGGAGAAGCTGTCCCGCTTCCTCGGCGGATACCGGCAGGGGGAGAAGGACTGACAGGCGGGAATTGCATCGGTTTCCGTACAAAAACGGACGTTATGCACTTATATGTGAACAAAAAGACCCGGCGGAAGCCGGGCCTTTTTGAGCGAGTGCCTGATAAAAAGAGCCAAAAACCCTTTTTTTATCACTGCAACGCTATGATGTACTAAAAAAAGAACAATTCTGAGGGACCGGCTTTTCCTGAAACGATTGTGCCTCCGCCCATCAGGTGATAAAATACAAAACGGTTCCACGAGAAATAACATACGGAGGTTTCATAATGTCGTACGTAGATGAAGTGCTTGCAGCCGTCAAGAAGAAAAACGCAGCAGAACCCGAATTCATCCAGGCCGTCACCGAGGTCTTTGAGTCCCTCAGGGTCGTGGTCGACGCCAACGAGGAAGTTTACAGAAAGGCCGCCCTCCTTGAGAGACTGGTGGAGCCGGACCGTATCGTTTCCTTCCGTGTGCCGTGGACGGATGATCAGGGCGTGGTTCATGTTCAGAGAGGCTACCGCGTGCAGTTCAACAACGCGATCGGCCCGTACAAGGGAGGCCTTCGTTTCCACCCGTCCGTCAATCAGAGCATTCTGAAGTTCCTCGGCTTCGAACAGGTCTACAAGAACGCGCTGACGACGCTTCCGATCGGCGGCGGCAAGGGCGGCTCCGATTTTGATCCCCACGGAAAATCCGACGCGGAAGTGATGCGTTTCTGCCAGTCCTTCATGACGGAGCTCTACAAGTACGTCGGAGCGGACGTGGACGTCCCTGCCGGCGATATCGGCGTCGGCGGACGCGAAGTCGGCTATATGTTCGGCCAGTTCAAGAGAATCACGGGCTCCTACGAAGGCATGCTGACGGGCAAGGGCCTCACCTTCGGAGGCTCCCTGATCAGGACGCAGGCGACCGGTTACGGCCTGCTGTATCACACGGAGGAAATTCTCAAGCTCAACGGACAGAGCCTTGAGGGCAGCACCTGCGTGGTCTCCGGCGCCGGAAACGTCGCGACCTACGCCATCGAGAAGGCGCAGCAGCTGGGCGCGAAGGTCGTGACCTGCTCTGACTCCACGGGCTGGATCTATGATCCGGACGGAATCGACGTCGCCGTTC
>CACYDL010000008.1 GCA_902773195.1 uncultured Lachnospiraceae bacterium | reverse complement strand
GAGGTATCGAAGTGGTCATAACGAGGCGGTCTTGAAAACCGTTTGTCCGCAAGGGCGCATGGGTTCGAATCCCATCCTCTCCGCTATCCGAAAGGCCCCGCAAATCCGAGAAAATCCAGTGTTTTCAAGGGTTTGCGGGGCCTTTGTCTGTTCTTCCAAAGGTCACAGTCACAGTTCGTAGAGATCGCTGTATTTTTTCTCCAGATAGTCGAGGAAGTCATCCGGCGTCAGGCTTCTGCCCGTGATGTCCCTGATCCATTCCTCCGGGGCCAGGAGATCCGCTTTTTTCCAGACGTGCTCCTTCATCCAGGCGTTGATCACGTCGAACCTTCCCTCCGCGACCGCGCCGTCCAGATCAAACTCGCTCCTCATGCGGTTCGCGTACATGGCGTTGTACATGTTTCCGAGGGCGTAGGCGGGGAAGTAGCCGAAACCGGAGGTCCAGTGCACGTCCTGAAGGATGCCGTTCCGGTCGCTGTCAGGCCGGATTCCCAGGGAGGCCTCGTAGGCGTCGTTCCAGAGACGGGGAAGCTCCCCGACGGAGACGCTGCCACCGACGATGGCCTTCTCCAGCTCGTAGCGGATCATGATGTGGAAGGTGTAGGTAAACTCGTCGGCTTCCGTCCGGATGAGGGAGGGTCGGACGACGTTGACCGCCTCATAGAATTCCCTCTCGGTGACGTCCTCCAGCACCTCGGGAAAGATTTCCCGCGCCTTCGGCCAGATCAGATGGATAAACGCCTCGGAGCGGCCTATGACGTTCTCATAGAAGCGGGAGACGGATTCGTGCTGCCCCATGGTCTTGAGATCGGTGATGTAGTGCGTCCAGCTCTCGCGGGGCTGATTCTGGTCAAAGAGGCCGTGGCCTCCTTCGTGAATGATGCTGTACATATTGGAAATAAACAGATCCGGATAGTAATGCGTCGTGACCCGCTCGTCGTCCGGTCCCATGCTGTCCGTGAAGGGGTGCTCCGTCGTCGTGAGAGCGCCGCGGCGGAAGTCGAAGCCGATGGTCCGGAGAAGATATTCGGCCATTTCCCGCTGCGCCGCGTCGTCCACCGTCCTCGTGAGAAAATCGGTGCGGATCTTTTTCCCGGATGCCGAGATCCTGCGGAGAAGCGGCAGGAGACGGCTCCGGCAGCGTTCAAACACGTCGTCGAGGACGGACGTGGTCATGCCCCGCTCATACAGATCCAGAAGGTTGTCGTAGGGGACCGGCTTTCTCTCCTCCATGAGGTCGATTTTACGAAGCTCGGTGTCCCGGACCGCCGAGAGCGAGGGCGCGAAGAGGGAGTAATCCGAGGCCTCTTTTGCCCGGATCCAGTCGTCATAGGCGCGGTTGTAAATCCTGGAGAATTCCAGATCCTGCTCCGGCGTGATATTTTTCGTCCGGAGCTCTTCCCGGTGCAGGCTCCCGGCGAGAGCCCTGTCATACTCATCCAGTTCGCCGGCGTGCGCGTAGATCCACTCGGCGGCTTCCCGGAAGGCGGGATCGCGGCGCAGCCGGAAGATGCGGTTCGTGAGATAGGCGAGGGTGTCGCCGGCGTGCTTTCTGCCTTCGGGCGGGCAAAGCGTCTCCATGTCGAACTGCATCACATGGGCGGCGTGATCAAGAAGGCTTTCCTCCTCCAGCATCTCTTTCAGGCGGGAGAGCATTTTTTCTGTCATTTCAGTCATTTGAATCGTTCCTTTCCGCTGTATTACCGGGACATCACCGCGGGGATGTCCCGGGTCTGACGATTTTACTATAGCATACCGTCTCCCCGGATGACTAGGGGAGAGGACCTCGGACAGTCCGGCGCTGCCCCTGTTTCATGCGCATGCGGCGAAGCGGGACGCGGCTGCCTGCGGAAAGAAAACAGCGCGCAGCACTTGACTTGAGTTGCATTGGTTGTTATATTACAGGTATAACATTATGACTGCCCGGGTATCCCCATGCCCGGGCGGCGAAACGGAAAAGAGGTGAGGCGCTGTGAAGACAGACCTTTACAAAGTACTTGGAGTGGAGAGAAACGCGGACGACAAAAAGCTGAAAGCGGCGTACCGGCGTCTCGCGAAGCGGTATCACCCGGACATGAATCCCGGGGACGGAGAAGCGGAGCGCCGGTTTAAGGAGATCGGCGAGGCCTACGCGATTCTGTCGGATCCGGAGAAAAGAAAAATATACGACGCCTACGGGATGGAGGCTTTTGAGAGCGGCAATCCGGAACAGTACCGGGACATGAGAGAGCAGTACGCCTCCGGAGGCTTCGGCGGGGCGCCCGGAGACGGCGCGTCCTTCCGTACCTTCCATTTCGACGGAAATGACGCGGAGGAGCTGTTCCGCAGCATGTTCGGCGACCTGTTCGGCGGGGCGGAAGAAGGCGGAAGGCACGGACGGGGCGGCAGAAGGATCCGCTTCGGCGGGGACGGCTTCGACGGAGGAGACTTCGGGGATTTCGGCGGCTTTGATGACGGCGGCCGGGAGGACTTCCGAAGCGGGGTGTTCCGCGGCGGAAGCGGATCCGGCCGTCCGGGAAGTGCTTTCCGGGAGGCAGACCTGAGAACGTCGCTGACGGTCAGCTTTGCCGAGGCGGCCCTCGGAGCGGCCAGAAAGATCAGGCTCCCGGCCGGGGAGGGCCCCGGAGAGGGCGGGATCCTGGAAGTACAGATTCCGGCGGGAATCGAGGAAGGCAGGAGCCTGCGGCTCAGGGGGAAGGGCCGGACCGGACCGGACGGCAGACGGGGAGACCTGCTGATCAGGATTCACATCGCGGAGGATCCGGTGTACAGCCGGAAGGGGGACGACGTCTATATCACCGCGGAGATCCCCTACGCGACGGCGGTTCTCGGCGGGGAAGCCGAGGTCCCGACGATTCACGGGAGAGTTTCCTGCCGGATCCCCGCCGGCACCCAGTGCGGCAGCACGATCCGTCTCCGCGGCAAGGGGATCAGGAGAAAAGGCGCTTCCGGACCTGCGGGAGACGAATATGTGAAAATCGGGATCGAGATCCCGAAGAAGATTTCTCCCGAGGCGGCAGGAAGGCTCAGAGAATTTGAGAGAACCAGGAACGGCGGACGCCGCGGCGGACACCGGAGGGAGGACAGTATCACGGCATGACCGGGGCAGCCCGGCGGAGCGGCACTCCGCCGGGCTGATTCTGTGGTGCGCCGCGTCGGATCCCGTGTGCGGCGCCGGGTTGCTTCTGTGCATTCCGCGTCGGATCCCGAGTACAGCGCCGCGGCTGACCCCCACTGTACAGCGCCGGGCTGCTTCCGTGTGTGCCGCCGGGCTGCTTCCCCGCTTCTTCACGGGTCACCGCTTCTGTGATATACTTTCAGTGAATCTGACCCTGAGCATCGGAAGCGGCCGGGGCGTGACGCGGAAACTGGAACGGATAAAGGCGGCGTTCCGGGAAGGATGCGGTACGGAGAATGATTGACAGGGAAGATATGCTCGAGCTGACCAGGAGAATGACGCTCACCAGAAACTGCTTCGGCAGGATCGCGGGAGCCTTCATGACGAGGGACGGCGAGATCGACAATACGTTCAATACCAGATTTCTCAACCTGAGCGCGGCGGAGAAGACGAAGCATCTGGGCATCGCGAAGACCGTTCCCTTTGCCCGGACGAATGAACAGCTCAGGGAGCACCGGTTCTCCGAGATGGGGCGGGACAGCTTCTGGCAGCTTCTGTACGGCATGCTGTCCGTGAGGCTGCAGAACGATATCCTGATGGAGACGTTCTACGAGCAGGCAGGCATCTTTTTCGAGGCGGATGGAGACTATGAGATCATCGTGTGCCACGGCACCTACGACGTCCCCATGAAATCCACCGACAAGGGATACCTCTACGAGTCCGAGGAGGTCTACGATTTCCTGGTCTGCACCATCTGCCCGCTCCTTGAGGACTACGAGCCGGGCAGGCCGCTCTACGGCTTCCTGTATCCCGCCTTCTCCTGGCGGAGCGCGGACAGAGAGGCGATCGACGTTTTTGACAGGGATCCGGAGCATCCCCAGAGATTTCTGACGGAGGCGATTCTGGGCCGGCGGTGAACCCGGAGAAAAGGTCTTTCGGGTTTCAGCCGGTCCTTTTGCGTCTGATTTTGACCGCCGCAAGGATTGTGTGTTATAGTTAAAAGGCTGTTCAAAGTTACGGCGGGACCGCCGGAGGAGCCGGCGGCCGCAGGCCGCCCGTCCTCATCCCGCCATTACCGGAAGGAATCCGCTGCACGGAGGCAGAAACCGACGTGGACAACTTAGAAAAGATGATGGAAAGATTCCGGGAGCTTACGAGGGAGGCGGACGCCCTTCCTGTTCCCGGGACTGATGCCGCAAAAATCGAGGCCGATCTGATCAGCCGCTATGAAGAGAGGTGCAGACGCGAGGCCAGGCGGTACGCGAAGCAGGGGTGCGTCAGAAACGGAAAGATCCCCGATAAAAATGTCATCCATAACTACAAGAAAACAAGGGAGTACCAGAACCGCTACAGCGACTCTCTCGAGCGGAGCTCCTATTACCGGGAGATCCGGGACGGCACGATCCGGGAGAACCCGGTCTTTGCCGCCGCCCTGGAGGAGCAGATCCGGCAGGACAAAGAGGCGAAGAGGCGCAGCGCGAGACGCGATTACGCGAAGAAGCTCCGCAAGATCGCCAAGACCTATATCTATTCGCTGAATCTGGAACATTTCTTTGAGGAACACAGGGAAGAGATCCTTCTGAAGGAGAGGGAGATGGCCGACGCGTACATCCGCTCCGACAGGATGCACGCGGACGTGGTGGTGCCCTCCGAGGAGGGCCGGTTCCGCCTGTTCACGGAGGACCTTTCTCCCGAGAACTGGGACCTCTTTGTGACCCAGTGCCGGGGCGATATGGCCCACGCCATGCTCTTCGACCAGTTCATGACCGCCGGGATCTGCGTGTCCTCCGCGCTGGTCGTCGTTCTGTGCTCCTGTTATCCGTTCCTCGGCGAGATCGTGGCCAGCGAGGACACGGGGGAATCCGCCTCGGTGATTCTTACGCGGATCGCCGCCTCCCTGACGGAGGACGTCGACGAGGACGCCTTTATCCGGGAGAATTACACCTTTGACCGGATCTCGGAGCTTCTCGAGGAGAATGAGTATTACGCCCCCATCGTGCGGGAGGGAATGCTGAGACATGAGCGGCAGGGCCTGATCGCGATGGGAATCTCGGACGTGATACCGACCCATTATCCGGACCTGTTCCCTCTGGCGAGGGCGATGGAACGCCGGTTTATCCTTCACATAGGACCGACCAATTCAGGCAAGACCCACGACGCCATCGAGGCGCTGAAGAACGCCTCCAGCGGCGTGTATCTCGGTCCGCTCCGCCTTCTCGCCTACGAGCAGTATGACACCTTGAACAGGGCGGGGGCGGCGTGCACCCTGGTAACCGGCGAGGAGCGCCGGGTCGTGGACGGGGCGTATCTCAGATCCTCCACCATCGAGATGCTCGACTTCAAGAAGCGGTACGACGTGGCCGTCATCGACGAGGCGCAGATGGCCGCCGACGACGAGAGAGGCGGCGCCTGGACCGCGGCGATTCTCGGCGTCAGGGCGAAGGTCATCCACGTCTGCGCGGCTCCCTCCGCCGAATCCCTGCTGATCCGTCTCGCGGAGGAATGCGGGGACAGCTGCGAGGTGGTGCGCCACGAGAGGATGACGCCGCTGGTCTTCGAGCACCAGGTGTTCTCCTTCCCGGAGGACGTCCGGTCCGGCGACGCCCTGATCGTTTTCTCGAGAAGGGACGTCCACTCCGTGGCCGCGGATCTTCAGAAGCAGGGCAGGACCTGCAGCATCATCTACGGGGCGCTTCCCTACGACGTGCGCTACGAAGAGGCGAGAAGATTCCGGGAGGGCGAGACGGATATCGTCGTCGCCACCGACGCCATCGGCATGGGGCTCAATATGCCGGTGAGAAGGATCGTTTTCCTCGAGACGGAGAAGTTCGACGGCTACGAGCGGAGAGAGCTGCGACCTGCCGAGATCCAGCAGATCGCCGGACGCGCCGGAAGATACGGGATCTTTGACGAGGGGCTCGTCAACACGCTCTACGACGTGCCGCTGATCGAGGGCGCCCTGAGCGAGGAGATCCCCCAGGATCAGGAGGCGGTGCTGGCCTTTCCGGAGGAACTACTCAGAATCAGCGCCCCGCTCTCGGAGATCCTGATGCAGTGGACGGAGATCGAGGTGAGCCGCGGCTACCGGAAAAACCTGGCGGAGCGGGAAATTCTCCTGGCGAAGCTTCTGGAGGAGATCTCGGACGACAAATACCTGATCTACCGGTTTGTCACGATGGCCTTCGACGAAACCAACGAGGATCTTCTGGCCATCTGGAGAGAGATGTTCGCGTGCGAGAGCGCGGGGACGCCCTTCTCCTGCGACAGGTACCTTCCGCAGTATATTCCGGAGGACGGAAGCGCCAGGGATCTGCCGGACATGGAGGAGGAATTCCACGTCTGCGACCTGCTCTATTCCTACCTGGACCGCTTCGATCATCCGCTGGGGGTGCCGGAGATACTCAGGACCAAGGAGAAGCTGTCCACCGCCATGATGAAGATTCTGGAAAAGCAGGAGCTGACGGGGAGACGCTGCAAGGAGTGCGGGCGCCAGCTTCCGTGGAACGCCAGATACGGCGTCTGCGACAGGTGTCATTTCGCGCGAAGAAAGAGGAGGCGCAGATGAGGAGCGCCTGACGGGCTCAGGCCTCCATCCGGCCCAGCTCTCTTCTCAGGGTGAAAAGCATCGTGACGAAGCAGGCGGTGCCCCCGATCACGTTGGACACGGGCTCCGCCGCGAACACGCCGGCGGTCCCCAGCCCGAACACCGTCGGAAGAAGATAGGTCAGGGGAATCACGATGACGACCTTGCGCAGGATGGAGAAAAAGATGGCCTGCCTTCTCTTCCCGAGGGCCTTGAAGACGGTCTGGCCGCTGTACTGAAGCGCCTGAAAGACGAAGGCGAAGAAGTAGATGTGGAGGGCGGGCACCGCGCAGGACAGAAGAGAGGCGTCGCCGCTGAAGATCCGGATAAAGAAGGCCGGGAAGAGGCTGATCAGAGCCCAGACCGCCGCGGTGTAGGCGATGCCCGCCCCGGAGAAGATGCGCACGGCCTTCCGGATATGTCCGGGATTTCCCGCGCCGTAGTTGTAGCTGATCATCGGAGAGGCTCCGTCCGCGAAGGCGAGGACCGGCATATCCAGCAGCTGCCGCACGGAGGAGACGATGGTCATGACGGAGACGTAGACGGCCCCTCCCGTCTGCATCAGCATCTGATTGCAGGCGACCGACACAAAGCTGTTCGTGATCTGCATGACGAAGGAGGAGGAGCCCAGGCTTACGATGTCGAGAATCCGGCGCCCGCTTCCCGCCAGTTCCCGGAGGGAGAGGACGTGCAGCCTAAGCGGCGCCTGCTTTCCCGTCAGAAAGAGCAGGACGGAGGCGCAGGATATCGTCTGGGCGATGACGGTGGCGACGGCGGCTCCCTCGATCCCGAGGCCGAGGCCGAAGATGAAGAACGGATCCAGAACCGTGTTGAGAACGGCTCCGATCACCACGGAGCGCATGCCCACAGCCGGGAACCCCTGGGCGTTGACGTAGGGATTCATTCCGACCGTGGTCGCCTGAAACAAGGTTCCCGCCAGATAGATCCGCAGATAGACGGAGGCGGGCCGCAGGGTGCTTTCCCCGGAAGCGCCGGCCAGGCGCAGCAGCGGGGCGGCGAAGAGCTCCCCCGTCAGCATGAGAACGACGCCCGTGAGCAGGATCATCGTATAGGAGGTGCACATGATCTTTTTCGCCTCCGCGCGGTTCCCCTTTCCGAGCTCGATGGCAAAGAGCGGCGAGCCGCCCGTGCCGTAGAGATTCGTAAAGGCGGTGACGATGACGATGAGCGGGAAGCACAGGCCCACGGCCCCGAGGGCTTCCGTCCCTGTTCCGGGAATCCGGGCGATAAAGATGCGGTCGACAATATTGTACAGCAGGTTGAAGGTCTGGGCGATCAGCAAGGGAACCGCTGTACGGAAGATGTTGGCTGTGATATGCTCATCTGCGAAATCGATCTGTTTCATGGAACGCTATTATAGCACATCGTGTGAGGAAAAGGCGCGTATTCAGGGAGAAGAAAGCATGAGAAAAATCAATATTCAGATGTATTCCTTTTTTGACAGAAAGCACAACGACGACCGCGAGAATTTCAGAACCGCGGCCAGGCTCGGATACGACGGAGTGGAGCTGTTCGGGCCGAACTACCGGATCCCGGCGGAGGAGCTTCGGGAACTCCTGAAGGAGCTGGGACTGGAGGCTGTCTCGATGCACGCGCCGGGCACGGAGCACGTCGAGGAGATGATCCCCTACGCCGTCGCGATGGGGCTTGGCTACATCGGAATCGGAGCCCAGTGCATGAAGGACGACGACGCGGTGCACGCCTTCGCCCGGGAACTCAACCGGATCGGCGCCGTCTGCCGGGAGCACGGACTGCGGCTGACCTATCACAACCACACCCAGGAATTCCTTCCCTGCGGCGACACGACCGTGATCGACGTCCTGATGCGGGAGACGGATCCCGGGCTGGTCAGCTTTGAGCTTGACGCCGGCTGGTGCGCCGCGGCGGGAGCGGATCCCGTGGAATTCGTGAAGCGGTACAGCGGCAGGGTGAAGCTCGTGCACGTGAAGGAGAGCAGCGAGGTCGTCGGGCCCCAGCCGCCCTTCGATCCGGGCGATCTTCCGAGGGACGCCGAAGGCGGATTCATCTTCCCGAAGGAGGTCATGGACCGTCTTTCCTATCTCGACAGGATCAACTGCGCTGCCTGCGAGGGACTCGTCGACTGGGCGAAGCTGGCGGAGGCGGCGGACGCCAACGGCGCCGAAGCCTATATCGTCGAGAGGGAGTATTCGGCGGGCGACAGGGTCGAGGCCCTGGCAGACGACATCCGTAAATACAGACAGGTACTTTGAGGACGCGGGACCGGAAGCATCCAGATGCGGGGAAGAACACATTTTGTCATAGGAACGGCGGCGGCGCTGTGGCTGTCCGCCCCGATGAATTTTCCCGGGCTTGCCGCAGGCGCGGCGGCAGCGGCGGCCGGAGCCGTGATCAGCGATCTTGACGAAGAGAGCTCTCATGCCGGCCGCAGGGGAGCCAGGACGGCGGCGACGCTTGTAGCCGCCGCTGCCCTTGTCATGTTTAGCGATCTGTTTCTGCACACCGGCGTCTACGCGGGACTTGTCTCCCGGCTCAGGGAGGCCGGGGCGGCCGCCTCGGTGCTGATTTTCATCCTCCTGTGCGCCTTCGGGTACCTCACGGAACACCGGTCGTTCCTCCACTCGCTCGCGGGAGGGGCCGCGCTGACCCTGTGCGTCCGGGCGTTCTGTCCCGCCGCCGCCCCGTATTTTCTCACCGGCTTCGTCTCCCACCTCTGCCTTGACCTTCTCAACAGGAAGGGCCTTCGGCTCTTTTATCCTCTCAGGAAAAGGGTCTGTCTCGGCTGGTTCAGGGCGGACGGGATCGCGGATCTTACGCTCTTCGTTCTCGGCTCCGCGGCCCTGGCGCTCGAGGTGTGGCGAACGGCGCCGGTCAGGGAGCTGGCGGCGCGTCTCGGAGAGCTGGCGGCGCGATGACGCGGGCGCGCGAAGAGCCGGACGAGGCGCCGGCGGCCGGAGATGTTCCGGGCCGCTTTCCCTTGAAAAAGTGCCTGGGGAGTGATATGTTTTGCTTTGCAGGTCAATTACGAAACCGGAGATAACCCATGCTGGTACTGTTTTTTGTTCTTTGGATCATTCTGAACGGGAGGGTCACGCCTGAGATCCTGATCATCGGCGCGGTCCTCGCTTTTGCTGTCAGCGTCCTCGGCTACCGTCTCTTCGGCATACGGCCGGAGGACGATCTCCGCATCCTGCGGAACGTCCCGGTCATTATCCTCTATATCCTGAATCTCATCGTCGAGATCGTGAAAGCGGCGGCGTCTGTGATCGCGGTGGCGCTGAATCCCCGCAAAAAACCGGAGCCGGAGATCATAGAGTTCCGCTCCGGGATCCGCTCGGAGATCCGCAACGTGCTCCTGGCGAACTCCATCACGCTGACGCCGGGGACCTTCACTCTTTTCCACGAGGGCGATTATTTCGTCGTGCACTGCCTCCGGAAGGAATACGCCGAGGGGATCGAGGATTCCTCGTTTATCCGGCTTCTTAAAAAGCTTCACTGAACAAAAAGGAAAAGCAGGCCGGCGCGGCCTGCCCCTGCCGTCTTTTCCCGCGCAGCTGAAACGGAGTAGTATGGATATCGATAAAGCCTATCAGATGTTGTATTTGTCCGCCCTCATCGTGCTGGCGGTCCTCATCGGCGTGATGCTGATCCGCGCCGTGGTGGGGCCGCGCATCACCGACCGGATCCTTGCGGTCAATATGATGGGGACGATGGTCATCTCTTCCATCGCGATTCTTTCGCGGCTTCTGCGGGAGAGCTACCTGGTCGACGTGGCGCTGATCTACGCCATGATCAGCTTCGTCGTCGTGCTGATCCTGGCGACCGCCTACCTGCCGGCCCGACCGGGCGGTCCGGACCGGCCGCGCACCGGAGCGGGAAATGCCGGAGAGAACGGCGGTGAGAGCCGTGGGAGGAAGGAAGAATGATGGAATGGATCCGTTTCGGAGCGGTGGCCGTCCTGCTTTTCGCGGGCCTCTTCGGCTTCGCGTCGGCCGTGATCGGCGTGTACCGCTTCGGATTTATCATGAACCGGCTTCACGCGTCGGGAATCGGGGACACCCTGGGTCTTTTCGCGGTTGTCGCCGCCCTCGTCGTCTCGGCGGGGATCTCCATGGATTCCCTGAAGCTGGCGCTCCTGGTGTTCTTCATGTGGTTTACGTCGCCGGTCTCCACCCATTTCCTCGGGCAGGTGGCTTACTACACGGGCGCGCGTCTCTACGGCGGAAACGGAGAGAGAGAGGAGGAAAAAGATGGCTCTTACGATGACTGAGGTGCTGAAAATCATCCTGCTGATTCTCCTGATCGTCTGCGCCGTGAGCGTCAACCTGACGGGAAGCCTGCTGCAGGCGGTGATCGTTTTCATGTCCTACAGCTCGATCATGTGCGTCCTGTGGGTCCTGATGGAATCGCCCGACCTGGCGATCACCGAAGCCGCGGTGGGAGCGGGCGTGAGCGGCACGCTGTTCCTGATGACACTGAGACGCATCCGGGAGGCTGACCGGACGGGGAAGGACTCAGAGGATGTTTTGTGAGCTTCCGCGTCCGCGGGACAGGAGGAATGAGATCCATGAATGAAAAATTCAGGCGCTGGCTGGACGGCGAGACGGACGTGATGGAGCACATCCTGGACTCCTTCGACGAGCCCTACAGCTCACGCGAAGAGGTGAAGCGCCGGATCCGGGGGATCAACCGGAGGCTCGGCCGTTCCGAGGGCATAAGACGGCTGGCCCGGGTGGAAAGAAAGGGCTTCTACGCCGCCTACCGGATCGTCTCCGTCGTCAGCTGCGTGCTCCTGATCGGGGTGCTTCTGTTCACCATCGCCCATCTTCCCCGCTACGGCGTCGAGAATCCCCGGACCACCGAGGTGGTCGAGCGGTATATCACGAAGGGCGTGGAGGAGACGGGCGCCATCAATATCGTCTCGGGAATGATCCTGGATTACAGGGCTTTCGACACGCTGGGGGAGTCCCACGTGCTGTTCACGGCCCTGATCTGCGTGATGATTCTTCTCCGCATCGACAAGAAGAACATGAGGACCGGATACGAGGACTACTATCGGATCCGTGACGACCGGTTTTTCGAGACCTCGGCCGACAGCATCATGAGGACCGTGGGCATGATCCTGTTTCCCTGCATCCTGCTCTACGGAATATACATCCTGCTGAACGGGCAGAACTCCCCCGGCGGCGGATTTTCCGGCGGCGCGGTTCTCGGGGCGGGCATGATCATCTTCACCGCCTCCTTCGGCTACGAAAAGGCCGACCGGATCCTCACGCGGAGCAGGATCATGACGATCACCTTCATCGCCCTTTCGTTTTACAGCTTCGCGAAGGGCTACGTTTTCTTTACCGGCGCCAACGGGCTGGAGAACCACATCCCCAAGGGCGCTCCGGGAGCGATACTCAGCGGCGGCCTGATTCTCCCTCTGGACATCGCGGTGGGAATCGTGGTCGCGTGCACCATGTTCGGATTCTACAGCCTCTTCAAGAGAGGCAGCATCGGCGGAGAGAGTTGACATGATTGAGAACCTTCTGGCGAATTATGAGGAAGCGGCGGCGGTCATCCTGTTCGGAATCGGCTTTACGACCCTTCTGTTTCAGAGAAACCTGATCAGAAAGCTGATCGGCATGAACATCATGGACACGGGGGCCTTCCTGTTCCTGGCTTCCATGGGGTATATCTCCGGGCGAAAGCCCCCGATCATCGTGAACGGCGTCACCGATCCCGACGCCTATATCAATCCGGTCCCGGCCGGCCTGGTGCTGACGGGAATCGTCGTCTCCGTCTCGGTCACCGCGATCATGCTGTCCCTCTCCGTCAGACTGTACAGACGGTATCACACGCTGGATCTGGACGATATCTATCTGCTTTCAAAGCATCAGGCGGAGGACAGATAAGGTGGATTTTGTCACGAATTTTCCATTGTTTACCATCATAATCAGCCTGTTTTCGGGGGCGCTCTCCATGAAGCTGTCCGGAAAGGCCGCCAGACGCTGGACCATCGCCTGGGAATGCGTTCTCATCGGGATGGCGGCGGCCGTGCTGGCCCGCACGGCCTCGACCGGGGAGTCCTTCACCTATGTGATGGGCGAGTTCCCCGCGCCGTGGGGCAACGAGATCCGCGCGGGCGTCCTGGAGGCGCTGCTCGCGCTGTTTTTCCTGGGCGTCATACTCTGCTCGGTGATCGCCGGGGGCAGGTATCTTCTCATCGATATCGACGAGAGCAAGCAGAACCTCTACTACTCGCTGCTCAATCTGCTGACGGCGGCGGTGATGGCCCTCTGCTGGACCAACGACATCTTCACGGGATACGTCTTCCTGGAGATCCTGACCCTGACCAGCTGCGGGCTGACCATCGTAAGGGAGATCGGCAGGACGACCCTGGCGGCCGTCCGGTACATGATCATGAATCTCCTGGGCTCCGGCCTCTTTCTGCTGGGGGTAATCCTTCTCTACGACGTCACCGGCCATCTGCTGATGGTGCCGATGCAGCGGGAGATCGCCGTCCTCGCGGCCGATCCGGAGAATCTCGTGACCCTCGGGATGGCGGTCGGGATTCTCACCATCGGCCTCGCGATCAAGAGCGGCCTCTTTCCGTTCCACTACTGGATGCCGGACACCTACGGGTGGTCCACCCCGGTCTCGGGGGCGGTCCTCTCCTCCGTCGTCTCAAAATGCTACATCTTCCTCCTCATCAAGATCTACATGAGGTCGGTCGGGATTGACGTGATCGGCAGGATGCCGATCCGGAACATCCTGCTGACGCTGGGAATGGGCGGCATCATTTTCGGCTCCCTCTCCGCCGTCAGGGCGGACAGCATCAACCGGATGATCGCCTTTTCCTCGGCGGCCCAGATCGGCTACATCTACATGGGCATCGGCCTGGGAGGAGAGGCCGGGTTCACCGCGGCGCTGTTCCACATGTGCGCCCACGCGGTCACCAAGTCGATGCTGTTCCTGTCGACGCCCCGCCTGGCGGAGGTGTCGGGGGACAGCCTGCTGTTCGGGAAGCTCCAGGGGAGCGCCTACCGGGACAAAAACGCCGGCGTGTTCTTCACCGTCGGCGCGCTCTCGATGATCGGAATCCCGGTCTTCGCGGGCTTTTCGTCCAAGCTTCTCTTCGCGTCGGCCGCCGTGAATTCCGGCAGCAGCAAAAAGCTGATCCTGGTGATGGCCGTTCTCGCCGTCAGCTCGCTGCTCAACGCGATCTACTTCGTGAGGACCCTGATCCGGATCTACGGTGTCACGGAGGGAGAGCTCCGGGAAGGGGAATTCCGGAAGCCCGTCGGAGGCCGCCTGTTCTACAACGTCCCGATGATGGTCCTGACCGCGGCCAATCTGGCCCTCGGCCTGTGTTCCTGGGCGTTTGCCGGCCTGATCGCCGGAGGTCTTTCAATGTTTTCATAGGGAGGGTGGCTCAATGCTGTTCCTGATCGCTTCACTGTTCCCGGCTGCCGCCGGAATATGCCTTTCCGTCCTCAGGATGGAGAAGAAAAAACGCCATATCCTGTACGTGCTCGCGGCTCTTGCCGGGGACGCTCTCGTGCTGGCCGCGATGAGATTCGGAAGAGACCGGGTGCTGCTGACGTTTACGCAGGACGTCACCCTCCGGTTTTCCGCCGACGGGATCGGGCGGTTCTTTGCCCTCGCCGCGATGATCCTCTACACGGCGGCCTGCTTCTACTCCTTCGAATATATGGAGAAGGAGGAGAATGAGGAGCGCTTCTTCGCCTTCTTCTTCATTTCCTTCGGGGCGATGATTTCCGTCTGCTTCTCCGGAAATCTGATCACCCTCTATCTGTGCTTCGAGACTCTGACCCTGACGACGGTTCCGCTGGTCCTCCACGAGATGACGAAGGAGGCGGTGGCGGCCGGCCTGAAATATCTTTTTTACTCGATCGCCGGCGCGCTGATGGGACTTTTCGCCATCTTTTTCGTCTATCACTTCGCGTCCGCGGAGCCCGTCTTCGCGGCGGGAGGCTTCATCGATCCGGCGAAGCTTCAGGGGCGCGAGCAGATTCTTCTGTGGGCCGCTCTGACGGGCATCGTCGGGTTCGGCACGAAGGCGGGTCTCTATCCGATGCACGGATGGCTGCCCACCGCCCATCCCATCGCCCCCGCGCCGGCTTCCGCGCTGCTGTCGGGCATCATCGCGAAGGCCGGCGTCATCGCGGTCATCCGGCTGATCTACTATTCTGTGGGACCGGATCTCATCAGAGGTACCTGGGTGCAGACCGCCTGGATGGTGCTCGCGATGCTGACGGTCTTCATGGGCTCCATGATGGCCTTCCGGGAAAAGGTGCTGAAGAAGCGGCTGGCGTTTTCTACGATCAGCCAGATCTCCTATATCCTGCTGAGTCTGTCGTTTCTTTCGGAGGAAGGGCTGGAGGGCGGCCTGCTTCACGCGATGGGGCACGCGGCCGCGAAGGGCTGCCTGTTCCTCTGCACGGGCGTGTTTATCTGCAAGCTCGGCATCCGTCGGGTCGAGGATCTGAAGGGAATCGGAAAGAGGATGCCGGTGACGCTCTGGTGCTTCACCGTCGCCTCCCTGTCCCTGATCGGCATCCCGCCCCTCGCCGGCTTCCTGAGCAAATGGGTGATCGCCTCCGCGGCGATCGGCAGCGGCATTCCCGGCTTCCGGGTGGCCGCCCCCGTGATTCTGCTGATCTCCGCCCTTCTGACGGGCGGATACCTGCTCCCCGTCGTCGTAAACGGATTCTTCCCCGGGCACGAACCGTCTCCGGCGAAGGAAGAGGGAAACCGGTCCGAGGAGCCGTCCGCGCTGATGACGGTTCCCATGATCGCCCTGTGCGCGGTCGTCCTGCTCATGGGCGTCGCCGGGAAAGCGGTCGTGGGGGCGTTCGGTTTCTGACAGGGCGGCACGGCCGCTTTCCGGGAATACGGGTGCCTGTCTTCTGATGAGTCCGCGTGTCTGCTCTTACGGCAGGGCGGGCTGCCGCGCAAATGTCTATTACTCTTGGAGGAGGATGGAGGATGAGTCCTCTCTTTCTGCTGGCTGCAATACTGATTCCGATCATCGGCGGATTTCTGATCCTGCCCATCGGCTTTGCCGATGACCGGAAGAGGGCGGCGTGGTGCGAGATCATCGCGCTTCTTTCGTCTGTCTGCGTGTGGATCAATCTGCTGGCGGGCACGGGGGAGCCGGTCACGGTCTACAGCTTTGCCGAGGGATACGCCGTCGTCTTCCGGGCGGACGGTCTTTCCTCGCTCTTCGCGGGCATGGTCTCGGTCATGTGGCCCCTTGTCCTTCTGTACGCCTTTGAGTATATGAGCGGGGATCACAGGAAAAACGCCTTTTTCGCGTTCTATGTGATGACCTACGGCGTCACGTTGGGCCTGGCCTTCGCCGCGAACATGATCACGATGTATGTCTTCTACGAGATGCTGACGCTGGTCACGATTCCCCTCGTCACGCACTACGGAAACAGGGAGAGCATGTTCGCCGGCAGAAAATACACCGCCTACACGATCGGCGGGGCTTCCCTCGCCTTTTTCGCCGTGGTGCTCTCGACGGTGCACGGAAGCGGCGGCTCCTTCGTCTACGGAGGAAGCCTCGCCGGCGCGTTCCGCCCGGAGATCATGAGAATCGCGTTTCTCTTCGGCTTCTTCGGCTTCGGGGCGAAGGCGGCCGTCTTCCCCCTCCACGACTGGCTTCCCACCGCGTCGGCCGCGCCGACGCCGGTGACCGCCCTTCTGCACGCGGTGGCGGTGGTCAACGCCGGCGTGTTTGCCGTCATGAGGATGACCTATTACGTCTTCGGCACGGAGCTGATGCGGGGCAGCACGGAGCAGAAAATCTGCCTGGCCGCCGCGATTTTCTCCCTGACCTATGCCGCGCTGATGGCCCTTCGGGAGAAGCATTTCAAGAGAAGGCTCGCCTACTCGACGATGAGCAACCTGTCCTACATGCTCTTCGGCGCCATGCTGATGACCGCGGACGGATTTCTCGGGGCGGCCTCCCACATGCTGTTTCACGGGATCGTCAAGATGTATCTCTTCCTCTGCGCGGGAGCCTTCATGCACCAGACGGGAAAATCCTACGTCTACGAGACCAACGGAGTCGGCAAAAGGATGCCCGTGACCTTCGCCATGTTTACGCTGGGAGGTCTCTCTCTCACGGGCATTCCCCTGTTCAGCGGCTTTGTCTCGAAGTGGAAGCTGATCGCCGCGGGGATCGCCGAGGGCACGGCGCTGTCCTGCGGGGGAGCGGCAGCCCTCATCGCCGCCGCATTTCTGTGCGCCATGTACACGCTCACGATCTCCGTCAGGGCTTTCTTCGCCCCGCCGGGAGCGGACCGGTTCAGGGAGGCCGGCAGCGCGAAGGAGGCCGGATGGAAAATGCTCGTCCCGATCGTCTTCTTCGGGGCGGTGGATATCTGGTTCGGGTGTTTTTCGGGACAGATCATGAATTTTATCACCGGGATCGCCAGAGGGCGGATCTAGGCGGAGGGCAAGGAGCGGATCTATGCTTTGGATGATCGTGTTTTTTCCGATGGCAGGAGCGGCTGCCGCGTATCTGGCGGGCAGGCGGAATGAACGGGCGCGGGCTGCCGCGGCCGTGCTTGTCACCGCCGTGGCGCTGGCCCTCACCCTGCTTCTTCCCGGCCGGGAGTTCTCGGCCCGGATCGACGGAATCCTGGTCTTCGGCCTCTCCCTGAGGACGGACGGCTTCAGGGCCGTCTACGCCGTCATCGCGGCGTTCATGTGGTTCATGACGACGCTGTTTTCGCCGGATTACTTCCGAAAAGAGAGAGAGAATCTCGGAAGGTACGTGTTCTTCCTCCTGGTGACGCTGGGCGCGACGGAGGGCGTGATGCTCTCGGGGGATCTCATGACCGCCTTCGTGTTTTTTGAGATCCTGTCCTTTACGTCCTTCACGTGGGTGATCCACGAGGAGACGCCGGAGGCGGTCAGAGCGGGCTATACCTATCTGTTTATCGCCGTGATCGGAGGTCTGGTTCTATTTATGGGCCTGCTCCTTCTGCAGACAGAGGCCGGAACTCTCTCTTTTGACAGCCTGGAGGCGGCGGCCGCCTCCGTGCCGGGCGGATCCGGAAACGTCCGGATTCTGGCGGCGGGCTTCTGCATCCTGTTCGGTTTCGGGGCGAAGGCCGGCATGTTTCCGGTACACGTCTGGCTGCCGAAGGCCCACCCGGTGGCCCCGTCCCCGGCGTCCGCCCTCCTCTCGGGTATCCTGACCAAGGTGGGCATCTACGGCATACTCATGACCTCGCTGGCGGTATTCCGCGGAAATGAGGTCTTCGGCCTTTCGGTCTTCGTCCTGGGCGAGATCACGATGTTTCTCGGCGCGCTGCTGGCGCTGTTCTCCGTCAATCTCAAGCGGACCCTTGCCTGCTCCTCCATGTCCCAGATCGGTTTCATCCTCACGGGCATTTCGATGACCCTTCTTCTGGGAGAGCACGGGGAAGCCGCGGAGCTGGCCCTCTCGGGCGTCATGCTCCACATGGTCAACCACTCGCTGATCAAGCTGGCGCTCTTCATGGCCGCTGGCGTCGTGGTCATGAATCTCCACGTCCTGACGCTGGACGACATCCGGGGCTTCGGACGGAAGAAGCCTCTTCTGAAGGCGGCCTTCGCCCTCGGCGCCCTGGGAATCAGCGGCGTACCGATGTTCAACGGCTATATCAGCAAGACGATGCTCCACGAAGGAATCGTGGAAGCGGCCGCGGAGTGCGCCGGATACGGAGGGCTCCTCCGCGCCGGCGAATGGGTGTTCCTGATTTCGGGCGGCATCACCTTTGCCTATATGCTGAAGCTCTTTCTCTGCGTTTTCGTGGAGAAAAACAGGGATGAGGCGCGCCAGGCGGATTTCGATTCCATGCGCGGTTATATGACACGGCTGAGCGGGGGCGTCATCTTCGGGTCGTCGCTTCTCATGGTCATTCTCGGACAGCCGGCCGTTATGACCCGGCTCGCCGCGTTGATGACGGGAGAGGAGAGCATCCTGGAGTTCCGGGCCTTTACGGCGGAAAACCTGAAGGGCGGGGGCATTTCGCTGGCCATCGGGGCCGTCCTGTATCTGCTGGTGGTGAGGAAGGTGCTCTGCCGGCGGGGAAGTTATGTGAACCTGTGGCCCCAGAGGCTGGATCTGGAAAATCTGCTCTACAGGCCGCTGCTGACGAAGATTCTGCCGGGGATTTTCGGGACCGCCGCCTCCGTATTCGGAGAGAACAGGATTCTCAGGCCGGCGGCGAAGGGGATTCTGGCCGCGGGATCTGTCGCCGGGCGGATCCTTTCCGACAGCACCGACGCGCTGGTGGTGCTGCTCCGCAGGACGGTGGCAAGAGAGAGGAATGTAAAGGCGCCCGACGAAGGCAGTGCCGGATTCTGGTGGAAGCTGCGTCAGGGCACGGCTGTGACATGGGACTCCATCACCAGGAATTTTTCCTTTGCCATGCTGATGACGTGCCTCGGTATTCTCGTGGTGCTCGGGGTGATGGTGCTGCTGACAGTGCTGAATGTGAAGCTGTGAGACGGCCGGGCAGAGAGGCAGAGGGTCAGAAAGGCAGAGAGCCAGTGAGTCAGAAAAGCAGAAAGGCTTAAAAGCAGAGAGGCTGAAAAGCGGAAAGGCAGAAGAACAGAGACGGTGAACGCAAAGACGGCGTCCGGAGCAAAAACTCCGGACGCCGTCTCAGGCGTTTCAGGCCGATTCCGTGCGCAGCATCTCCCTCAGCGTCTCCAGGAACAGGTCGCAGAGGATGGAGCCTCTCCCGGGCATCAGGCACAGGCCGATGGTCCGGTGCCTCTCCGGCAGGAGAGGGCGGCTGGTGATCCCCGAGGCGTGGATGTCGAGAACCAGCTTCTGGAGGACGGCGATCCCGAGATGATTCCGCACAAAGGAGAGGATGGCGACGTCGTCCCGGAGGCTGTAGCTGACGTTGACGGAGAGCCCCGCCTCCTCAAAGAGAGCCCGGGTATCGTTGTCGCAGCCCTTGATCGCCGAGATGAAGGGCCAGTCCGCCAGATCCCTGACGCTCACGGCCTCCTTCGACGCCAGCGGGTGATCGTCGGGCATCACCGCGTAGAGAGGATCCCTGACGAGCTCGTGGAACAGAAAGCGGTCGGAGACGGGGGCGGAGAGAAATCCGCAGTCGACCCTGCCGTGCAGCAGCCAGTCGTTGATCTCGTCATAGCTGCCGTCCATGATTTCCAGCTCGACCTCGGGCCAGCGGTCCCGGAACCGCTTCAGCATGCCCGGGATCCAGGAGGCCGTCACGCTGGTGAAGCTGCCCACGCGCAGCTTGCCCGCGACCTGGTGATTGATGCGGAAGACGGACTGGCGCAGCGCCTGCTCGCTGTTGACGATGGCCTGGATGTCGGGGACGAGCCTCCGGCCGTTGTCGGTCAGCGATACGCCGTTCTTTCCGCGGACAAACAGGCGGAACCCGGTTTCCTCCTCCAGGGAGGCGATGACGTGGCTCACGCCGGACTGCGTATAGTGGAGAGATTCGGCGGCTTTGGAGATGTTGCCCGTCTCCGCGACCTTGAGGAAGATTTCATAGCGGTTCGGTGTCGACTTCATGGCATGCCCTTTTCGTCCGGCGGACGCGGCGGCCGCTTCGCGGGCGCTCCGGGGACGATCCATTACGCAAAATAATAGTTCAGCTGATACTATTCCTCTGATTTATACCACAAACGGCGCCGGATGAAAATGCCGGCGCGTCATTCGGCCGTGTACTTCTCCAGAAAGGTATGCGTCTTTCCTCCCTCCTTCCAGGCGGGCATCGTATCCAGACACACGGAATGGATGCTGTTGAAGATGCTCTGGTCCAGATCCGGCGTCTCCTCCTTCAGCGCCCGGATGAGGTCCTTGACCCGCTTTCTCTTGGAGCTGCCCTCCTCCGGCGATACGCCGTTGTTCTCCTCGGTGAACCGGCAGGCGCATCTCAGAAAATCGAGATGATTGTAGTTCTTCCAGGCGATGATGTCGTCCTCGCGCACCTTGTAGAGGGGACGGATCAGCTCCATACCCTCGAAGTTGTCGCTGTGGAGCTTCGGCATCATCGCCCTAAGCTCCGAGCTGTAGAACATGCTCATGACGGTGGTTTCGATCACGTCGTTGAAGTGGTGTCCCAGGGCGATTTTGTTGCACCCCAGCTCCTTCGCCCGGCTGTACAGCCATCCGCGGCGCATCTTGGCGCAGAGATAGCAGGGGCTTCTGTCCTGCCGGTAGGCGATGTTGAAAATATCGGATTCAAAGATGCGGACCGGGATGCGGAGGAGGGCGGCGTTGTCCTCGATCTTCTTCCGGTTCTCCGGCGTGTAGCCGGGGTCCATCACCATGTAGACCGCCTCGAAGGGATAGCGCCCGTGCTTCTGGAGCTCCTGGACGAGCTTGGCGAGGCAGAAGGAGTCTTTGCCGCCGGAGATGCACACGGCGATCCGGTCCCCCTCCCGGATCAGCTCATAGCGGGCGACCGCGTCGATGAAGGGGTGCCAGATGGTCTTTCTGTATTTGGTGATGAGGCTTCTCTCTGCCCGCTCGTGAAACTGCAGTTCTCTCGTCATGTCCTGCCTGCTTTCTCCGGTATCAAAAGGCCGCGGGCCGCGCGGCGGTCTCTGTCAGAAGTCAGCATAAGGCATGCCGGGCGAATAATCAAGCCGGGCTTTTTTTGGTGTTGCGCTTCTTTGTACACTGTGGTAGAATTCATTCGTTATTCACGGAACAGCACGCTGCGATGTACGACCGCATGGATCACGCGAAGGACGGGCTGTTCTTTCATTTTACGCTTTTAAGAGGTGAGCAAATTGAGCAATAAAAAGAAAAAGAAGAAAGGACTGAGCGCCGGCTGGGTCGTTCTGATCGTTCTTTTGATTGTACTGATCGCGGCTGCCGCAGGTGTATGCTTCCTGTTTTTCAGATATTACAGGCTGAGCAATTACAGGAGCGACAGGGAAGTCGCCGCGGCTGCCACGGAGCAGACGGTTGACCCGGCTCTTCTGACCGAGAGCACCGGACTTACGGACAGCGAGATCGAGGAGATCCAGACCGCGATCATCGAGGACACGGAGACGGAGAACAAGCTGGAGCTTCCGGACAACAAGGATCTCTACAACCTGCTCCTGATCGGCGTCGACAGAAGGGATACCAGCTGGAACGGCAACTCGGACTCGATGATTCTCGTGACGCTGAACAAAAAGACGCAGACGATCCATCTGACGTCCTTCATGAGAGATCTCTACGCGGACATCCCCGGCATCGGGGTGCGCAAGCTGAACAACGCGTACGCCGTGGGCGGCGGTCCGCTCCTGATCCAGACGATCGAGCAGAACTACAAGGTCAACATCGACAACTACGCCTCGGTTGATTTCTTCAGCATGGCCCAGATCATCGACATTCTGGGCGGCGTGACGCTCACGGTGACCGAGGAAGAGGCCTCCCTCGCCGACGGGCTGATCATGGATATGTGCTCGCTGAGGGAGGGACTTAACTATCAGGAGCACCAGTTCGGTTCGGCGGGCACCTTCGCCGCGGACGGTCTCATGGCCGTCGGCTACGCCAGAATCCGCTTCACCGGCAACAACGACTACGAGAGGACGGAGAGACAGAGAGTCGTCCTGATGCAGATCTTTGACAAGGTCAGGAGCATGAATGTGACGGAGCTCAACGCCGTCATCACGAAGATTCTTCCTCTCGTGACCCATAACATCGACACCGCGACGGTGCTCTCGCTGCTGATGCAGATTCCGTCCCTGACGGGATACAACATCATCGAGAGCAGGGTGCCCTACGATGGGCTCTATACCTCCCGAGGCGAGATCCTCGTGCCGGATATGGCAGAGACGATCTCAAGGCTTCACGAGGAGATCTACAACAGCTGACACGCGGTCCGGACAAAGGAATGAAAAAGCGGGACAGGTATGATGCGCTCATGCCTGTCCTCTTTGCGGTATAGGAGGGAACACTTGGACGCTCTGTTTTTCCTTAACAGCACACTGATGGGATTCGGCCTCGCGGTGGACGCGTTCTCGGTGTCCGTCGCGAACGCGATCGTCGAACCGGTCATGGGCCGCCGCAGGATGGCCCTGATGGCCGGGGTTTACGCCGGCTTCCAGTTCCTGATGCCGCTCGCGGGCTGGCTCTGCGTCCGCCGGATCGTGGAGGCGTTCACCGCGGTATCGGGAACGATTCCCTGGATCGCGCTGCTCCTCCTGTCGCTGATCGGCGGGAAAATGATCCTGGAAGGCCTGAGACCGGGGGAGGAACGGGAGGAAGGCCGCGGCAGGATCGGCATGGGGACCCTGCTCCTCCAGGGGGTCGCCACCTCCATCGACGCCCTGTCGGTCGGCTTTACCATCGCGTCGTACCGCGCCGCGGAGGCATGTCTTTGCGCGGCCGTCATCGCGGCGGTCACCTTTGCCCTGTGCAGGACGGGCCTCGTGATCGGGAAGAAGATCGGGGAGAAAACGGAGGGACGGACCAGGATCGTCGGGGGATGCGTCCTGATCGGCATCGGGATCGAGATTCTTCTCAAGGGCCTGCTCTGACGGCTTCGGCGCCGGTGCAATTGATTCCCCGCTCTGAAATTTGAAATTTACAAAATAAGAAAATTGGTATACATTATTTGATATAAATGATATGGAATGGATCATTCAGAGATTGTGCAGATGCCGTGATGAGCGTCCGGCGCTTGAGCTTACGCAGACATACAAGGGGGTATGCTGATTCCTGAACGGAACGACATGCCCCCTTCGCTGTTATCCGACGGACGGCCGTCCCACGGCCCGTCCGCCGGGAAGGACGGCGCGGCAGGCAGAACAGGAGAGAGAAAGTGGCGGTATTACTGGAAGCCAGAAATTGCGGAAAATCGTTCAAGGGTCTCCAGGCGGTGAAGAATTTCTCAGCGTCCGTCGAGGAGGGAAGAATCTACGGCCTCATCGGGACGAACGGGGCCGGAAAGACGACGGTCATCAACATGCTGTCGGGCGTACTCGTGCCCACCGCGGGACAGATTATCTACGACGGCCGCGACATCACCGGATGGAAGCCCGACAGGGTCGCGAAGGCGGGCATACTCAGGACCTATCAGAATCTCCGGCTGTTCGGCAAAATGACGGCCCTCGAGAACACGGTGATCGGAGCGCAGATGCACCGGCGGTACAGCTTCGCGGAAGGCCTTCTCCACACAAAGCGGTTCGCCGGGAGCGAGGAGGCCTACTACGGGAAGGCGATGGCCATGCTCCGGGAGATGGAGATCGACTCCTACGCCGACGCCCGGGCGGACTCCCTCCCCTACGGCAGCCAGCGCAGGCTGGAGATCGCGAGAATTCTCGCGGCGGATCCCCGTCTGATTCTGCTGGATGAGCCGGCGGCCGGCATGAACCCGCAGGAGAGCGCGGACCTCGTGGCGGCGATCCGGCGGGCCAAGGAGGAATTCGGCCTGACCGTCCTTTTGATCGAGCACGACATGAAGGTCATCATGAGCCTCTGCGAGTACATCTACGTGATGGCGTCGGGAGAGGTGATCGCAAGCGGCACGCCGGACGAGATCCGGAACGACCCGAAGGTCATCGCCGCATATCTGGGGAGGCAGGCGAATGCTTGAAATCAGGGATCTGGTCGTCAGATACGGCGGCATCAGCGCGGTAAAGGGAATATCACTGAAGATTGAGGAAGGCGAAACCGTCGCCCTCATCGGGGCGAACGGCGCGGGCAAGAGCTCCACGCTGCACGCCGTCTCCGGCCTCATCCGCACGGCTTCCGGGAAGATCTTTTTCGGCGGCAGGGACATCACGGGGATCGGGGCGGACCGGATCGTCGCGATGGGGCTCGTCCAGGTGCCCGAGGGCCGGCAGATCTTCACGAGGCTTTCCGTCGACGAGAACCTCCGGATGGGAGCTTATGTCAACCGGGACAAGGCGGATGTCGAGAGGAACAGGGAGAAGGTTCTGTCTCTGTTCCCGATTCTGAAGGAGAGGGCGAAGCAGTCCGCGGGGACGCTCTCCGGCGGCGAACAGCAGATGCTCGCCATCGGGAGGGCGCTGATGAGCTCCCCCAAAATGCTGCTTCTCGACGAGCCCTCGATGGGACTTTCCCCCATTATGACGGAAGAGGTCTTCGGGGTGCTGAGAAGTCTCAAGGAACAGGGCATCACGGTTTTCGTCATCGAGCAGAACGCCTACGACGCGCTCGAGCTCGCGGACCGGGCCTATATCATGGAGACCGGAACGATCACCCTCGAGGGCAGAAGCTCGGATCTGATCAGGGACGAGAGAGTGAAGGCGGCCTATCTCGGAGGTGACATATGATCAATTCGACCTATTTTATGAGCATGCTGATCAGCGGACTCAAGCTGGGGAGCATCTACGCGATCGTGGCGATCGGCTATTCGATCGTCTACGGCATCCTGAGACTGATCAATTTCGCCCACGGGGACATCATGACCATCGGCGTCTATATCATTCTGATGCTGATGAATCAGGCGGGAATGCCGATACTTGCGTCCCTGTGCCTGTCCGTGGCCTTCAGTGTCGTCGTCGGCCTCCTGATCGAGCGGCTGGCCTACAGGCCGCTCCGCGACGCCTCCGAGGAGACGACGCTGATCTCGTCGCTGGCGGTCTCGGCCCTTCTGCAGAACCTCCTGCAGATGATCTTTTCCGCCCAGAGACAGCCCTTCATGCTTCCGGAAAATCTGAGGGCGGTCCACCGGATCGGCATCGTCTCGCTCTCGACGATCAATATCATCACCTTTATCGTCACCGCGATATTCCTCGTCATCCTTCACCTGATTCTGAAGAAGACCAGGATCGGCACCGCGATGCGCGCCTGCTCCGAAAACCTTCAGGCGGCGAGGCTCATGGGCGTCAGCGTCAACCGCGTCGTCATGACCGCCTTTGCCATCGGCTCGGGACTCGCCGTGGTGGCGGGCTTCCTTCTGGCGGGCGAATATAAGACGGTCTATCCTTCCCTCGGCTTCGTGCCCGGCCTCAAGGCGTTCTGCGCCGCCGTCATCGGCGGCATCGGAAGCCTCGGGGGCGCGGTGACCGGCGCGTTCATCATCGGCGTCGCGGAGATGCTCTTCGCCGGACTGGTTCCCACGACCATGACGGCCTACAGGGACGCGTTTGTATTTCTTCTGATGGTTGTCGTTCTTCTGTTCCGGCCGAACGGACTGTTCGGCGGCAGTGAGACGGCGAGAAGCTGACGGCCGGAGGAGGGTACCGCTATGAAAAAGACGAACAAGTTCTCGGATTCCAATCTGCTGCGGCTGATCGTATTCGTGATCGTGCCGCTCGTCATCCTGATCCGCTGCGCGCTGACGCCGACGAGCTACGTCACGGGCATCGTGATCACGATGGGCATCTATATCGTGCTGGCCGCGAGCCTCAACCTGATCAACGGGTTCTCCGGCATGTTCTCCATGGGACACGCGGCCTTCATGGCGATCGGCGCCTATATCTCCGCGTTCTTCACGCTGGCCCCGCAGGTCAAGGAGAATATGACGCCGGGGCTTCCCGCGTGGCTGATACAGCTGCAGATCCCGCTGGCCCCGGCCCTGATCATCGGCGGCGCGGCCGCCGCCCTGGTCGCCCTCATCGTCGGCTTCCCGGTGGTGAGAACCAAGGGGCACTATCTGTCGGTCGTCACCCTGGCGCTGATCGTCGTGGTCCGCGCCGTGATCGACAACCAGGGAGATATCACCCACGGCTCGAGGGGCCTGACGGGCCTTCCGGCGACGTCCACGATCGTATCGGTGTACATCACGGTGGTGATCACCCTCTTTGTTCTCTACCGGGTGACCCACTCGGACTACGGAAGAGGCCTGATCGCGATGCGGGACGATCCCGTCGCGGCCCAGACCCTCGGGATCAACCTCGTGAAGAAGAAGATCTCCTGCTTCGCCATCAGCGCCTTTTTTGCCGGAATCGGCGGCGGTCTGTGGGGGCATTATCTCACCACGATTTCCGCGTCCAACTTTTATTTTTCCAAGAGTTTTGATATAGTGGAGATGAGCATCATCGGCGGCATGTTCTCCCTGAGCGGGTCGATTCCCGGAGCCATGTTCTACACCATCGTTCCGGAATTCCTCGCCCCCCTGGAGAGCGGCTTCTCCCTGGGCGGCGTCAGGCTGCCGACCATGTTCGGCCTCTCCAACATCATCATGGCGGTTCTCCTGATCCTCCTGATTATTTTCAGGGGACAGGGCATCATGGGGAACAGCGAGATCATCCTCGACACCTGGTTCTCGAAGGACACCTATCTCGCGCCGTTCCGCCGGGAGGAATATCAGAGACTTGCCGGAGTATTCCGGAGAAAGTCTTCCTGATAGATCAGGATTCCGGGTGGGCTGCGGTTCATCCGGCGTCCAGCAATGGTTCACAGTCAAAAGGAGGTAGAACTATGAGAAAACACGGTTTATTCAGAAAAGCTGCATGCATCGGCATGGCCGCGGCCATGACAATGGCGATGGCAGGCACGGCTGCGTTCGCGGACGACGCGATTGTGGTCGGCGGCATCTTCAACATTACCGGTGATCAGTCTTCACTCGATGAGCCCACGCAGCAGGGTTTTGATCTCGCCATCGAAGAGATCAACGCGGCAGGCGGAGTGAACGGCAGGCAGCTCTCCGCAGTTTACGACGACGGCAAGACGGATACGGCCGTGTGCGCGAGCAACGCGAAGAAGCAGATCAACAATGACGGAGCTGTCGTTCTCGCCGGTTTCTCAGACAGCGATTTCGCCTATGCCGCCGGCGCCGTCGCCCAGGAAGCGGGCGTTCCCTTCGTCTTCACGGGCGCGACAACCCCGGATATCCCCTCGACGGTCGGTGACTGCGCGTTCCTCTGCGCCTTCGGCGACGACGTCTGCGCCCACGCCGGAGCGGACTACGCGGTCGAAGAGCTCGGCGCGAAGACGGCCTACGTCCTCACGGACAACTCCATGAGCTACACCACAAACCTCTCCGATTACTTCATCGAGCGCTTTGAGGAGCTCGGCGGAGAGATCGTCCTCCAGGATTACTTCGCCAGCGGCGACTACGATTATTCCGCCCAGATCGCCCGCTATCAGGCGCTCGGCGAAGAAGCCGGCATCCTGTTCATGGCGACCGGCCCGGATGACGCCAGCACCGTCATCGAGCAGTACCGCTCCGCGGGCGTGACCGGCCCGATGATTTCCGGAGACGGCTGGGATACGGATCTGTGGGGTGTCGCGGGCGATCTCGCGAACCAGGACGTTTACTGCTGCACGCATTTCTCGGCCGACGACGACAGCGAGGCGGTCCAGAACTTCATCAGCGCCTACACCGAGAAGTACGGCAAGGCTCCGGAGAACGCGTTCGCGGCCCTCGGCTATGACACGGCGTATCTCATCGCTTCCGCCATCGAGGCCTGCGGAGACGACGTGACGCCGGCCGCGATCCGCGACGCCCTTGAGAACACCAAGGACTTCCCGGGCATCACCGGCACGATTTCCTACTCCGCCGAGACCCACGTACCGGACAAGACGGTCGTCGTCTGCCAGGCCGAGGACGGAATGCTCAAGTTCAGAAAGAACATCTGACGGGGAGCGCCGGAACTGACACTGCAAACATTTTGGGAAAGAAGGGATTCTGACATGGCAATTAACGAACTTCTGAAGCTTACCGCACATCAGGTCAGGGAAAGAAAATTCGACAAGGTCATTCTGGCGGTGGGATCCTGCGAAGCCCACGGGAATCATCTCGCGGAAGGCACGGACACGCTGGTTTCCTACATGCTGTCCTGCAAAATCGCGGAAAAGGTCGACAACATGCTGGTGCTGCCGCCGATCACGGTCGGCTACAGCGGCCATTACGACACATTCCCGTTTACGCTGACGCTGAGCTATGACACCGTGACCAGCGTGATCTACGATATGCTGGAATCGGTGCTCCGAAACGGCGTGACGCACATCTTCATCCTGAACGGACACGACGGGAATATCGCGCCGATCGAGATCGCTTCCCGCAAGATCAAGGAGAAATATCCCGAGGCCAGAATCGTATCGCTGCCCGAGTGGTGGGTGATCGCCGGAAAGCTTCTTCCCGAAGGAACCTTCGAGGTCTGGGACGGCCTCGGACACGCGGGAGAGGGAGAGAGCTCCATCGCCTACTATCTGTATCCGCAGTGGAACGAGCCGGATCAGGCAAAGGGATGGGTGCCGGATATGCTCCCGCAGAACGTAGACGTCAAGTGGGACTTCTCCGAGATCACGGACTGCGCCGCGACGGGTGACCCGACGAAGGCCACACCTGAGAAGGGCGAAAAGATGACCGAGGTTCTCGTGAAGGCCTGTGTCGACGCCATTAACGAACTGGATGCCTGCGGCTGGGACTACAGGACGAAGGGCATCCGATAACCGATAGCCGGATCCGTCCGGTTACAGCGGCAATATCACGATAAAGCAGAGATTCAGTTCCGGAATCTCTGCTTTATTTCCGCGAGAGGCAGGGAGGAACCTTATGGAAAAAAGGCGGCCCAGGGTCGTGATCTACACGACGGGCGGGACCATTCAGTGCTCAAAAGACGCGATCAGCGGCAAGGTGACGCCGGCCATGACCGGCGTTCAGATGCTGGAGAGACTGACGGCTCTCCGGGAACGTTTCGAGATCGAGGTCAAGGAGATCTTCAACATGCCCGGCTCCGACCTGACGCTGGAGGACGGCCTGACGCTCGCCAGATCCCTGAGGGAGACCGAGGAGAGGGAGGACATCGACGGGATCGTCGTGCTCCAGGGAACCGATACGATGGATGAGATTCCGTTTTTCATCAACGTGACGGTCCCCTGCCGGAAGCCGGTCGTCTTCACGGGATCCATGAAAAGCTCCCACGATCTCTACAGCGACGCCCTGGGAAATGTCTGCGGCGCTGCCACCGTCGCGTCGGACCCCCAGTCCGCGGGCAGGGGCGTGCTGGTCTATTTCAATGAGACCATCTTCTCGGCGGATGACGTAAACAAGTATCACTCCAGCCGGATCGACGCCTTCCGCTCCCCGCTGGGCCCCCTCGGGAGCATTGTCGAGGACCGGGTGAGGTACTACAGGAGCAGCCGCCAGGGAGCGGTCTACCCGGCGGAACGGGTTGACATAAAAGTGCCGATCATGAAGTGCTACGCCGGCGTCAGCCGGGAGATCTTCGACTACCTGGTCGCGGCCGGCAGCCGCGCGATTGTGATCGAAGGCTACGGGACGGGAAACATCCCGTACTATCTGTCCGACCCGGTCCGGGAGGCCGTCGGCAGCGGCGTGATCGTCGTCGTGACGACCCGGTGCGTCGACGGCGAGAGCTACGCCTGCTACAACTATGTGGGAGGCGGAGCCCAGTTGGAGGAATTCGGCGTGATTCTGAGCGGCGAGCTGAACGCCATCAAGAGCAGGATCCTCCTCATCGTGATGCTGGCGTCGGGCAGGACGGTGGAGGAGATCCGGGAGGCGTTCGCCTGACAGGGGGGAGAACAGATGACGGAGCTTGAAAAACTGGACGACATCGTCAGGGCGCTCAGGGCGGAGGACGGATGCCCCTGGGACAAGGCCCAGACACACGCTTCCATCAAGGCGGCGTGCATCGAGGAGGCCGCGGAGGTGGTCTGCGGGATCAACATTCTCGAAGCGACGGGAAAAGCGGACAATCTGAGAGAGGAGCTCGGCGATCTGCTCTTCCAGGTGGTGTTCCACGCCCGGCTCGCGGAGGAGGAAGGCCTCTTCACGCTGGACGACGTGATCCGGACCGTCTCCGAGAAGATGATCCGGAGGCACCCCCACGTCTTTGGGGACCGTCCCATGACGCGGGAGGAGATCAGCGCGAGCTGGAAGGAGATCAAACGGCAGGAGAAGGCCGGCCGCGAGTGGGAGTCCTCCTATCTGGCCGTCGCCTTCGACGAGGCGGAGGAGCTGATCGGACGCGCCAGGGAGAGAAAGGGCATGAAGAGGGGAGAGACCGGGAAGACGGCATCCCCGGACACCGGCGCCGCGATGCGCCTCGGGAGCGCCGGAGAACCCGGCGGGAGCGACGCGCCGTGAGCGCGGCTTCCGGCGGCAGCGTCCGGGAAGGGGCCGGCTTCCGCTATGAGACGCGCGGGGACGGAACGATCCGGATCACGGGCTTTCCGGGAACGGCCCCCCGGGCGGCGGTCCCGCAGGAGATCGCCGGACAGGCCGTGACCTGCATCGGCAGCCGCGCCTTCTCCGGAAGACAGGACGTCAGGGAGATCGAACTGCCGGACGGGATCAGGGAGATCGGCAGCTATGCCTTCTACAACTGCGGAAAACTGGAGCTCCTCTCGATGACCGACAG
>CACYDL010000007.1 GCA_902773195.1 uncultured Lachnospiraceae bacterium | reverse complement strand
TGGGAGTACACCCATCCCGAGACGCGGCGCTACGACGCCCAGCCCGTGTGCTGCAACGACTGCGGCCCCGAGATGTATCTGACCGGCCGGAGCGAAAGAGGCCGGGAGGCCATCACGGAGGCCCGGCGCGCGATCATGGAGGGAAAGATCATCGCGGTCAAGGGAATCGGAGGCTTTCACCTCTGCTGCGACGCGACGAACGAAGAGGCGGTCGCCCGCCTGAGACGGCTCAAGACGAGACCCGCCAAACCCTTCGCGGTGATGATGCGGGACATGGAGGCGGTACGCAGGGAATGCGTGACGGATCCCGGGATGGAGGAGGAGCTGGACAACCATCAGAAGCCCATCATCCTGCTTCCGAAGCGCGAGGGGGGAAGGATCGCGCCCTCCGTCGCCCCGGACATTCCGACCGTCGGGGTCATGCTGCCCTACGCGCCGGTTCAGATGCTGCTCTTCGACTACGACGACGGCCTGACGATGACGACGGACTGCTTCGTGATGACCAGCGGAAATGTGCGGGGCGCGCCGATCTGCCGCACGGACGAAGACGCCCTGGCCGAGATCGCGGGCTTCTGTGATCTGATTCTGTCACACAACCGGAAGATCCGCCTGCGGGCGGACGACTCCGTGATGGATTTCTTCCGGGGCAGACCCTATATGATCCGGCGCTCCCGGGGTTACGCCCCGCTCCCGTTCATGATGAGCAGGGAATACCGCCATCATGTGCTGGCGGTGGGCGGAGAGCTGAAAAACACCTTCTGCATCGGCAGGGGACAGCTGTTTTATCCGTCGCCCTACGTCGGCGATATGGAGGATATCCGGACCGTGAACGCCCTGAGGGAGTCCGTGACGCGGATGGCCTCGCTGCTCGAGGCGGAGCCGGAGATCGCGGCCTGCGACCTCCATCCGAAGTACAATACCACGGCCGTCGCAAAGGAGAGCGGTCTGCCGGTGATGCAGATCCAGCACCACTACGCGCACATCCTCTCCTGTATGGCGGAAAACGACAGGACGGAGCCGGTCATCGGCGTGTCCTTCGACGGAACCGGGTACGGGACGGACGGCACGATCTGGGGCGGAGAGATCCTGGTCGCCGATCTGAAGGGCTTCCGGAGGGCGGCGAGCATCCGGCCCTTCCCCCAGGCGGGCGGAGACGCCTCGGCGCGGGAAGGCTGGAGAATCGCGGTGTCCATGATCAACCGCCTGTTCCCGGAGGGGGAGGCGGAGGAGATCGCCGGGAAGCTGTCCCTGTGCGAAGCCGGGGAGGTCCGGCTCAACCGCCGGATGTGCGAACGGAACATCAATTGTGTTATGTCAACCAGCGCCGGCCGGCTCTTCGACGCCGTGAGCGCGGTGCTGGGCATCCGCCGCTCCTCCACCTACGAGGGGGAGGCCTCCGTCTCGCTGCAGTACCGGGCGGAGGAATGGACCGAGGCGGATTGGGCGGCCGCGGCCGCGGATCACCCGGAGAATGCGTCTGACGTGTTATCTGGCGATTGCCGGGCGGAGACGGGCACCCGTTCCGACGGAGACGCTCCCGATGGAGACGCTCCCGGTGGAGACGCTTCCGGCGGAGATGCTTCCGACACGCTCCGGGAGGAGGACGGCCGCCTCATCCTTCCGACGGACCGTCTGTTCGTCCGGATCCTGAGAGGCCGGCTTGCGGGAGAGGATGTCCGGAAACTGGCCTATGAGTTCCATGAGGCGCTGGCCCGGCAGATCACGGACGGCGTAAAGGCGGTGTCCCTGACCGACGGAATCCGCGTGTGCGCCCTCAGCGGAGGCGTGTTCCAGAACAGGCTGCTGCTCGGACTGTGCGTGGATATGCTGAGAAAAGAAGGCTTCGCCGTGCTGCTCCACAGCCTGGTTCCCCCCAATGACGGAGGCATCGCGCTGGGGCAGGCCCTGGCGGCCATGGAGGCGCTCGAGGACGGGCGGACCGTCTTCGATTCATAAGAGAAAAGAGAAACAAGAAAAGAGAAACGGGAAACGGGCGGAACGGTTCATGAGCGCGGAGAACAGCGAGGCGCGGACGACCGCCCCGCGGGAAAACACCGGGCGGACCGGAGACATATAAAAAGAGTTCATACCAGACGGAGGAATCGGAATATGTGTGTAGGACTGGCTGCGAAAGTAATCGGAATCAGGAAGGGAATGGCGCTGGTGGACGCCCAGGGCGCGAAACGCGAGGTTTCCGCGGAGCTGCTGGACGAGCTCGAGCCGGGAGACTACGTGATGGTTCACGCGGGCGTCGCGATCGCCAGGATCACGGATGACGACGAGGACGAGACCGAGGCGCTGCTGGCGGAGCTTTGACGGAGGAAGAGCGAAGAGGATGAAGATGGAGACGGATTCCCTGAAGACAGAAAAAACAGCAAAAAGGACCGCCCGTGAGATCATTGAGAGCTACGACGGCCCGAAGATCCGCATCATGGAGGTCTGCGGCACCCACACCCACGAGATCTTCCGGCTCGGGATCCGGTCCCTTCTGCCGGATTCCGTGGAGCTGATCTCCGGGCCCGGATGTCCCGTCTGCGTGACGCCGGTCGGCTTCATCGACGAGGCCGTCATGCTGGCCCTGGAGAAGGGCGCAGTGATCTGCACCTTCGGCGATCTCATCCGCGTTCCCGGCAGCCGGGTGAGCCTGGCCGGCGCGAGGGCGGAGGGAGCGAAGGTCCGCATCGTCTATTCGCCGGACGACGCGGTGCAGTACGCCGCCGGACACCCGGATGAGCAGGTCGTCTTCCTGTCCGTGGGCTTCGAGACCACGACGCCGGCCTCCGCCCTGGCGGTGAAGCGGGCGAAGGAGGAGGGAATCGGGAATTTCACCATCCTCACCGCCAACAAGACCATGCCCAACGCCTATCTGGCTCTCAAGGGAAGCGCGGACGCCTTCCTCTATCCCGGCCACGTGAACGCGATAACCGGGGAGACCGAGTGCGCCCGTCTGGCGGAGGAGAGCGGGATCTCCGGCGTCATCGCCGGATTTACCGCCAGGGAGCTTCTCACGGCGCTGGCGGTGATCATAGAGAAGACGAAGCAGGGAAAGCCGTTTTTCGTGAACTGCTATCCCCGCGTCGTGAGACCGGAGGGCAGCCCCGCGGGACTGGCCCTGATCCGCGAGGTGATGGAGCCCTGCGATTCCGAGTGGAGAGGGCTGGGGGTCATCCCCATGTCGGGGCTGAGGCTGCGGGAGGCGTACAGCGATTTCGACGCCCGCCTGCGGTTCCGCCTGCCGGAGATCGCCGGCCGTCCCAACCCGGCCTGCCGCTGCGGCGAGGTACTGCAGGGGAAGTGCCGCCCCTCGGACTGTCCGGTCTTCGGAAAAGGCTGCACCCCGGAGCATCCCGTCGGCGCCTGCATGGTCTCGGGCGAGGGCGCCTGCTCCGCCTACTACCAGTACGGCGGCGGGATCTGACCGGATCCCGCGGAGAAGGACAGCGGGCGGAAGATGACCGGGTCCCGCGGAGAAGGACAGCGGGCGGAAGATGGCCGGGTCCCGCGGAGAAAGACAGCGGCGGATGATGGCCGGGTCCCGCGGAGAAAGACAGCGGGCGGATGACGACCGGATCCCGCGGAGAAAACAGAGGGGGATCTGAACGGATCGCCCGGAGAACATCATCACTACGAAACGGATTAACCGGGAAGGACAGCCCGGCCCGGAATGCCGGCGGCCGGACGCAGGAAGAGGACAGATATGGAGAAGACAGTGACGCTCGCGCACGGCGCGGGAGGAAAACAGACATCGGAACTGATCGGGAGCATTTTCCGCAGACATTTTGACAATCCGGAGTTTACCGCCGACGACGCGGCGGTGCTGGAGGTCGGGCCGGGAAAGCTCGCGATGACCACAGACGGATTCATCGTGTCGCCCTACCGTTTCCCCGGCGGCAATATCGGCAAGCTCAGCATCTGCGGCACCGTGAACGACCTCGCCTGCATGGGCGCCAGGCCCCTCTACCTGACCTGCTCGTTCATTATCGAGGAAGGCTTCCCGACGGACGAGCTTGAGGAGATCGCGGCCGCCATGGAGCGCACGGCCGCCGAGGCCGGCGTGCGCATCGTCGCGGGCGACACCAAGGTCGCCGGCCGGGGCCAGGCGGATCACGTGTTCATCACAACGGCCGGAATCGGCGTCGTCGAGGAGGGCGTCACCCTCTCCGGCACGCTCGCCCGTCCGGGAGACGCCGTGATCGTTACCGGAGACGTGGGACGTCACGGCTGCACGATCCTGCTGGCCCGCGAGGACCTGGGGATCGAGGCCGACGTGAAGAGCGACTGCGCGCCGCTGTGGGGCGCCGTCAGCGCGATGCTGGAGCGCACGAAGGACATTCACGTGATACGCGACGCGACCAGGGGCGGCGTGGGAACGGTTCTCTATGAGATCGCCGGCCAGAGCGGCGTCGGCGTGCGCGTCGATCAGACCGCGGTGCCGGTGGACGGCGCGGTGAGCGGTGTCTGCGGCATGCTGGGACTGGATCCGCTCTATCTCGCCAATGAAGGGACGATGGTGGTCGTCGCGCCGAAGGAGCACGCCGGCGCGCTGGTGGAGGCGCTTCACGGCACTCCCTACGGCGGCAGGGCGGCCGTAATCGGGGAAATCACGGCGGAAAACGCCGGCAAGGTCATTCTGACGACGGAGATCGGGACCCAGACGCTTCTGCCCCAGCCGGGCGGTGAGCTGCTGCCCCGGATCTGCTGAGAACCGGAGGAGGATGCGTCTGATCTGATGGAAAAAATACTGACGGAAGAATCGATTGCCCGTCTCGCCCGCGACCGGGATCTCCCGGACCGCGAGCTGTCGGCGCTCACGGTCACGGATGAATTCGACGAACTTCTCTTTTCCCTCGCCGACGCGGCGCGGCGCCGCTATTACGGAGACAAGGTATACGTCCGCGGGCTGATCGAGTTTTCGAATTACTGCAGGAACGACTGCCTGTACTGCGGGATCCGCAGGGGAAATGTCTCCGCGGAGCGTTACCGCCTCACAAAGGAGGAGATCCTGGCGTGCGCGGACGAAGGATACACGCTGGGATACCGCACCTTTGTGCTCCAGAGCGGCGAGGATCCCTTCTTCTCCGACGACAGGATCTGCGAAATCGTCTCGGCGATCCGGGAACGGTATCCCGACTGCGCCGTCACCCTGTCCATCGGGGAGAAGCCGCGCGCCAGCTATCAGGCGTATTTCGACGCGGGAGCGAGGCGCTATCTTCTGCGCCACGAGACCGCGGACAACGTCCACTACGGAAAGCTTCATCCCTCTTCGATGAGCCCGGAAAACAGGAAGAGATGCCTGTATGACCTCAGGGACATCGGGTTCCAGGTCGGGGCCGGCTTCATGGTGGGCACGCCTTACCAGACGCCGGAAAACCTGGTCAGCGACTTCCGTTTCATGCAGGAGCTGAAGCCCGACATGATCGGGATCGGTCCCTTCATGACCCACAGCCAGACGCCCTTCAGGGACTTCCCCAACGGGAGCCTCGGTCAGACGCTCCGCCTGCTGGCGATCACCCGGCTCATGTTTCCCTGGGCGCTGATTCCGGCGACCACCGCCCTCGGCACCATTCATCCGCTGGGACGGGAGATGGGGCTGAAGGCGGGATGCAACGTCGTGATGCCGAATCTTTCGCCGACGGGAACCAGGAAGCTCTACGAGCTCTACGACAACAAGATCTGTACGGGCGACGAGTCCGCCCAGTGCCGAAGCTGTCTCGAGGCGAGGGCCGCCTCGGCGGGATACCGGGTGGTGACGGACGTCGGAGACGTCAGGAAAACGCCCCTTGCCGGGGATGAAGAATACAGGAACGGCGGCGAAGATTATGTCAACTTGTGCGCAGCCGCCGGGAGGGGGAAACATGGAAAGCCGATGCTTTGACAAAGAAAGTTCCCAGGCCGTGAAGGGAATCGCGGTGGTCATGATGCTGTTTCATCACAGCTTCAGGCACTCGGGTCTCTTCGAGAAATATCTGGACCATCTCTCGTTCGCGCCATTCCGTATGGACCAGGTGATGAGCATGGCCGAGATGTGCAAGATCTGCGTCTCCATCTTCGCCTTCATCACCGGATACGGCCTCTATCTCAGCTACCGGGGGAAGAAAGGGCTTTCGGACAACCGCTGGGTTCTCCTCAGGTACGTCCGCACCTTTTCGGGCTACTGGTTTGTCTGGATCCTCAGCGCGGTGTTCTGCCGGCTCATGGACGGGAGATTTCCGTCGGTTTACATAAGTTCAACGCCGTCGGGGACCGCCGTGAACCTGATCATCGACTTCTTCGGCCTGTCGACTCTTTTCGGGACGCCCTGCATGAACGGCGCCTGGTGGTACATGTCCGCCGCGGCGGTGTTCATCGTCCTCATCCCGGTGATCATGAGGAACGAGGACCGGATCTTCGTCCTCCTCGCCCTCGTCGTCGCCTTCCCCAGGGTCATCGCGGACGCCGCCGGAGGGGGCGCCTATCTCGGGGGGAACGCGCCCTATTCGTTTATCTTCGTGCTGATGCTCGGGATGATCTTCGCGAAATACCGCCTGTTTGAGCGCATTTTCGCCGGCGGCCGCCGGGAACGTCTGATCAGGCTGGCCGTGGAGATCCTTCTGCTCGCCCTGTCCTACAAGGTCTACAAGAGCCTGTCCTACAAGATGCACTGGGAGATCATGTGGGGCGTGATTCCCGTGCTGGTGATCCTGTTCCTGGCCGAATTTGTCGTGCGGATCCCCGGACTCCGCAAGGTCCTGATCGTCCTCGGCAGACACTCGATGAACATGTTTCTGGTACACCTGTTTATCAGGATGATCTATTTCACCGACTTCACCTATTCCTTCGGCCACTTTGCCCTGGATACGGGGGTTCTCGTCCTTGTTTCCTTCCTGGTCTCCGTCGTGATCGAGCTCCTGAAGAAGCTCGTCCGCTGGGACAGGCTGACCGAAAGACTGTGCGCCGCCATCCGCTGAAACGGCAGGGGCGTTCCGGGGGACGTAACCCGGAAGAAGGAGGGGATCATTATGCCGGAGGAACGGAACGCTCTCTCCGCCGAGGTCTACAGAAGGGCGGAGGCCCTCATGCCGTGGAATACGGAGGACGCGGTCCTGAACGGCGAACCTTCGCCGGTGTGGACGGACGAGGAGTCCTTCATCTATTCCAGACAATCGAGAACGGCGGACGGGGCCGTCCGGACCGACTTCCTGAGCGTCAGGGCCTCTGACGGCTTTGCGAGGTCTCTTTTTGACGCGGACGTGCTTTCGGAAAAGCTCGGCTGCCGGTATCTTCCCTTCCGGGAGGGGACGCCCGCGGAGGACGGGTTCCGCTTCACGGCGGGCGGAGAGGACTACGGGTACGACCCTGCGACGGAGACGCTCCGAAGGCTTGGCCCCCATCGGCAGCAGACCTCCGCGGTTTCGCCGGACGGAACGATGGAGGCTTTCGTCCGCGGCAGCGATCTCTGGCTGCGCCGCCTGGAGGACGGCTCCGTCCGGCGCCTGACCTTCGACGGGACGCCGGATTACGCCTACGCCGGCGAGGCGGAGCAGATCAACACGGTCCGGGACCGCCGGGCCGGGATTCTGCCGGAGTGCGGCGTCCTGTGGAATCACGGCTCTACCGCGTTTCTCACCTACCGGCTGGATATGAGGGGCGTGAAGGAACTTCACCTGATCCGGTCCTTCGACAGGGTGGAAGAGGAGAAAAACCGTCCGGAGTCCGGGACAGCGGACATTCAACCGGAGCCCGGCACAGCGGACATTCAACCGGAGCCCGGCGCAGCGGGCGTCCGCTCCGATTCCGGCACGGACAGCATCCGGCCGGAGCTCATTACCTACCGGTGCTCTTTTCCCGGGGACGAGAGGACGCCTGTGGCCGTCTTATTTCTCTTCGACGTGTCCTCCGGTAAGATGATTCCCCTTGACCTTCCGCCGGTGCCGGTAAACCGGTATGTGCTGAACCGAAGATTCCGGATCGCCTCCTGGCTCCCGGATGATTCCGCCTTCTATCTCACCGTGACCGGGAGATACGACAAGGACGGCTGGTTTTTCGTCGGAGACGGCAGGACGGGAGCGGTGAGGAAGGTGATCCACGAGCACACGGATCTCTTTCTCAACCTGATGACCTACGGCGCCTACAGCGGATTCGGCCCGTATATGTACAGCAATTACCTCACCTCGGACGGCAGGACGGTGCTGTGGCAGTCGGAGAGGGAGGGCAGGGCGAGAGTGTTCCGTTACGACGCCGCGACGGGGGAGTGCCTCAATCCGGTCACGCCCCGGGAGGTCATCGCCGGCATTTTCCTGTACGTCGACGAGGAGAACGGCTGGCTCTACTATATGGCGAACGATATCTCCTCCTTCAGCGATCCCTGTTACCACGCCCTCTGCCGGTCCTCCTTCGATGGAGAGCGGTTTGAGCTTCTGACCCCGGAGGACGGGGAGCACGCCGTCTCCATGGCGGGAGGCCGGTATTTTACGGACACCTGGTCGAGGGTCGATCTTCCCCCGGTCACGCTGATCCGAAGGACCGACGGGACAAAGACCGCGGAGCTGGAGCGCGCCGACGTGACGGAGCTTCTCGGGAAGGGCTACGTGATGCCGGAGCGGTTCACCGTCACGGCGGAGGACGGAAAGACCCTTCTGTACGGGATTCTCGTGCGGCCGGCGGCATTCGACCCGGACAGGACGTATCCCGTGATCGATTACGCCTACGGAGGAGTGCAGTGCACGAACGTCCCCCGGGCCTTCACCTGGAAGGGACTCGAGGGGCGCGAGATGATGGGAGGACTTGAGTCCTTTGCCCAGGCCGGTTTCGCCGGCTTCATCCTGGACGGGCGGGGGACCCCGGGGCGGGGCATGGCGTTTCACGCCGCCTGCTTCGAGAACCTCCACGCCTGCGCCGGCATCCGGGATCATATCGGCGTCCGCGGTGAGCTGAAGAGAAAATTCCCCTTCCTCGATTTCACGCGGGCCGGCATCTGGGGAAATTCCGGAGGCGCCTGCGCCGCCGTGCGGGCGATGCTGGAGTACCCAGGCGCCTACCGGGCCGCCGTCGCCTCCGCAGGTAATCACGACCAGAGGATGTATGACAGCACCTGGACCGAGCGCTACTACGGCCCTTACAGAGAGGAGCTCTACCGGCTCGGGGACAACACGGCCCTGGCCGACAGACTGGAGGGCAGGCTGCTGCTCGTGCACGGGGCGATGGACTGCAACGTGCCCTGCTCCCAGACGCTGAGACTTTCGGACGCCCTGATCCGGGCGGACAAAGATTTCGACCTCCTCATACTGCCGAGGGCGGACCACAACGTGCCGAAGGATCCGTATTTCATCCGCAGGAAGCTCGACTTCTTTGTGAGGAATCTGCTGGAAGCGGAGCCTCCCGCGGGGTATCATTTCCGTACAAAGAAAGAGCCGGGATCTGCGTGATATCATCTGGATGCCGGCTTCGCCGGGAGACGCATGATTCGGATGGTGTTTTGACCTGTGTGGATGTCGAACCGGAGGAGCAGGCAGTCCATATCCGGGAAAAGCAAACAGGGCAGAGCGTAAAAAGGCAGCGCCTCTTTCGAGACGCCGCCTATCAGGGAGATGAAGCATTCAGTTTGGCAAGCAGTCCTTCCTGGAGAACCTGAGAGCAATTGATACCTCGCTTCCAAAAGAGGAGCAGGAGCGGCTTAACAAATTGTACAAAATAGTGACTACGTGGAATATAGGTAAATAATCAATACAGGGATCGTAATGAACTGACGAGGTGCGCGGAGAATGCAGGATGGGGGCGATTTTCCGCCCTCTT
>CACYDL010000006.1 GCA_902773195.1 uncultured Lachnospiraceae bacterium | reverse complement strand
GGGGCCAATGGAAGGGGCGGCGCGGCCGGCCCGCTTCTTTCCTACAGCGTGGTTCCGCCCTTTTTCAGCGTGACGGGAAGCTTGATGTGGCGCTCCCCGGCCGCATCGCTCCCGTCCCGGTTCAGCAGCACCCGCACGGTCTCGCGGGCGAGGTCCCGGGTCGGCTGCGCCACCGCCGTCAGCCTGGGCTCGGTCAGGTCCGTCACGTGGGTTCCGTCGTAGGCGACCAGCCTGACGTCCTCCGGAATGCGGATGTTCCGCCTCCTGCACTCGTTCATGCACTCGATGACGGGCAGATCGCCCCCGAAAACGCCGTCGAACTCGACGCCCCTGTCAAAGATGCCGCGGACCGCTTCCCTGTAATATCTGAAGGAAAA
Organism: uncultured Lachnospiraceae bacterium; assembly: GCA_902773195.1. Next base: position 7,318 of record CACYDL010000006.1, on the reverse strand, counting down.
CTGGTTCGACTCCAGTTCGAAGGGAATCTCCTCGATCCCGTTCTCCTTCATGACGCGGCTGAATTCCCTGTGGCGGTCCTGGAAGGGCGCCTTGAACATCTCCTGGGTCCTGATGTGCAGCACCCTCCGGCACCCGTTCTCCGCCAGATGCTCGGCGGCGAGCCGTCCGCCCTCCGTGTGGTCCGCGGAAACCACCGGGATGTTCTTGCCCAGATAGCGGTCCAGGGCGACGATGGGCTTGTCCAGCTGCTTGTACACCTCCACGTCCAGGGTGTGGATGTCCGTGATAATGCCGTCGACGATATGGCGCTCCAGCATCTCCAGGTATTCCTGCTCCACGTTGTCCTTGTGGGCGGCGTTGCAGATCATGGCCTTGTAGCCCGCCCGGAACAGCTCCTCCTCGGCGTAGCCGACGAACTCGCTGAAGAACGGGTGCCGGATATCCGGCACGATCAGCGCGATGATGCCCGCCTGCTTCTTAAAAAGGTTCCGGGCCAGTTCGTTCGGCGCGTAGCTGAGCTCCTCGATCGCCTTCTCGATCCGCTTCCTGGTCTCCTCCGAGACGTATCCGGAATTGTTCAGCACCCTCGAGACCGTCGCCGGTCCGACGTTTGCTCTTTTCGCCACATCCCTGATGCTGGCCATGGCCGTCCTCCCTGATGCGCGGCGCTTCCGCCCGCGCTGCTCGTTGTTTCACGGTGGTATTCGTCCCGCGCCGCTCGTTGTTTCGCCCTGCTTTTTGCCCCGCGCTGCTCGTTGCTTCGCGCTGCTTTCCGCTTCGCGCTGCTTGTTGTTTCGCCCTGCTTTTTGCCTCGCGCTGTTCGTTGTTTTGCGCTGCTTTTCGTCCCGGGCACTCCCCGCCCCGCTTTATGGAACCCGTTTCATATGCATCATACCCTATTTTCGCGGAAACGACAAGGGCGGCTCTTCCAAAAAACGCCGCCGCGAAGATCCCGCGTTTTGCCGGTCGCGGGAGGGCCCCCCCCCGCTGCCGCCCGGAAGCGGCGTCCGTACCCGCGGGCATTTGACGGATTCCGATTCTCCATGTACACTGTTCCGTGGAATTCAGAAGGGCCGTCTGCCGCGAAAGGACAGCGGCAGCGTAAGGATACTGCATCGGAATTACGGCGGGCACGGACACCGCGTCTGAACAGCGGTGCAGGGATACTGCCTCGGAATAACGGAGACACGGACGCCGCGTCTGAACAGCGGCGCAAGGATCCGGCATCGGAATAACAGCGGCACGGGAAACGGCCGGGAGGACGGACATGACTGACACAACGCTCTGCTACATCGAACACGAAGGAGCCTATCTTCTTCTGCACAGAACCAAGAAAAAGAATGACCTCAACGAGGGAAAATGGATCGGGGTCGGCGGCCATGTGGAACCGGGGGAATCTCCGGAGGAATGTGTCCGGCGCGAGGTCACGGAGGAGACGGGACTCCGCCTTCTGGACGTGAAGCTCCGCGGCGTCGTCGATTTCGTCAGCGACAGGTGGGAGGACGAGGCCATGTATCTCTACACCTCGGATTCCTTTGAGGGGGATCTTGCCGAGTGCAGCGAGGGGGATCTTGCCTGGATTCCGAAGGACCGGGTCTTCACGCTTCCCCTCTGGGAGGGCGACCGCATTTTTCTGAACTATCTGCTGGAGGACCGGAGCTTTTTCCATCTGCGCCTCCATTACGACGAAAACGACGCCCTCGTCTCCTCGCATCTGCTCCCGCCTCTGATCCTGGCGTCCGCCTCCCCCAGAAGGAGGGAGCTGCTTCACCAGATCGGCATGGATCCCGCCGTTCTTCCGAGCGGGGTGGAGGAAGTGATCGAGGGCCGTTCGCCGGAGGAAATCGTCAAGGGCCTCTCCCGGCAGAAGGCGGAGGACGTCGCCCGGCAGTTCCATTCCGGCGAGACGATCCTCGGAGCGGACACCGTGGTCGTCCTGGACGGAAAAATCCTCGGAAAGCCCCGCTCCCACGAGGAAGCGGCGGAGATGATCCGGGCGCTCCAGGGAAAAACCCACGAGGTGATGACCGGCGTCACGATCATACGGGCGGAAGACGCCGGCAGACAGAAAGAAACCGTCACCTTTGCCGTGCGGACCGAGGTCCGCGTGGCGCCGATGACGGAGGAAGAAATACTGCTTTACGCCGAGAGCGGCGAGCCCATGGACAAGGCGGGAGCCTACGGGATCCAGGGCCCCTTCGCGGCGTTCGTCGAAAAAATCAACGGGGACTACGCCAACGTGGTCGGGCTGCCGGTCTCCGCGGTGTACCGGGAGCTCCGGAAGCTGCGCTGACCGCCGCAGGCCTGCCCATACGGAGTCCTGACGCTTTCCCGTCTCCTCACACCGCGTCCATGACCTCCCTGAGATTCCGGATCACCCTGCTGGCGCGGGAGAGATCCTGGGGTCCCGAGGTCTCGTTGTCATACCCGAAACAGAAGATCCCCGCGCCGCGGGCGGACTCGATGCCCGCCGCCGTGTCCTCCACGGCGATGGTCTCGTCGGGACCGCTGCCGGCCATCTCCATGACCCGGAGGTAGATCTCCGGGTCCGGTTTTTTGCGGGGCACCTGATCGCCGGAGACCACATAGTCGAAGTATTTCCCGACATTCACCAGCTCCAGCGTGTGATCGACCAGCGGCTGGGTGCTGGACGAAGCCAGCCCGATCTTCATGCCGTTCGCCCTCGCCCAGTCGAACACCTCCAGCAGACCGTCCGAGGGCCCCAGCCGGTTCTCCCGGATCTGGTCCTCGACCCGCTGATACTGCTCCTGCTGGAGGCTGACGGGATCGCCCGTCAGTCCCTGCTGCGCCAGCACCTGCCGCCAGTAGCCGCTGGCGGAGGTTCCCACCGGCTCAGGGAAATCCTCCGTCTCCCTGATGCCCAGACGGCGGAACATCGCCTGCCTGGCGTTCTCGTGGAAGGGCTCGCTGTTCAGCACGACGCCGTCCATATCAAAAATGATCAGCCTGATCTTCTTTTTCTCCATGGTTCTCCTCACCGGTACTGATAGAGCATGTGCTCCCCTCTCAGGAAGCGCTTCACGTCGGCGACGATCATCCTGGTGTGGTTCACCAGCACGTCCTCCGTGGCGCCGGCGATATGCGGCGTGATGACGACGTTGTCCAGCTCCGTGATGTACGGATGGTTGCTGCGGATGGGCTCGCTGGCGTAGACGTCGAAGGCCGCCCCGCGGATCCTCTTCTCCCGCAGCGCGTCGATCAGCGCCTCCTCGTCCAGGATCGCTCCTCTGGAGGCGTTGATGAAATAGGCCGTCGGCTTCATCAGCGCGATCATCTCCCGGCTGACGATGCCCGTCGTCTCCGGGGTGACCTTCATGTGGCAGGTCACGAAATCCGATTCCTTCATCAGGTCCGCGACGCTCTCCACCTTCCTCACGCCGAACTCCTCGACGTCGATCTCTCCCACGTACGGGTCGTAGATCAAAAGCTCCATGCCGATCGCCCTGGCGATCCGGCCGACGCGGCGGCCGATGCTGCCGTATCCCAGGATGCCCAGGGTCTTGCCCTTGAGCTGGGTGCCCTTGAAAACCATGTAGGGGGACTCCATCGTCATGTCCCAGATCACGTCCCTGCGCAGACCCTCGTGGGTCTCCTCCTTTTTCGCCCCGGGATCCGCCGTGTACCTGCCGGATTTGAGGGCGCTGTACGCCTGGGGAATGTTCCTGGCCACCGCCAGCATCAGGCCGATGGTCATCTCCGCCGTGCAGTCCGAGTTTCTGCCGGGCGTGTAGAGGACGGGAATGTTCCTCTCCTTCGCCGCCTGTATGTCCACATTGACCGGCGTCGCCCTGGTGCAGGCGATCAGGCGGAGGTTGGGCGCTCCCTCGATCACCTTTCTGGTGATGTCGTCGTAGCTGGTGATGATGATGTCCGCGTCCTTCGTCTTCTCCGCGAGCTCCTCCTCGCTGAATTTCGGAAGGCCCAGCGCCCATCCCTGCTTGTCCACCTCTCCCAGTTCATAGAGCGGCGTCAGTTCCTTCTCGTCATACTCTGCCGAAAAAAAGATTTTCATGACAGCTTCAGTCCTCCTTGCCGTATGTCATTCTGTGCTGTTTCAGCTGCTTGTTGATCTGATGCCTCAGGTTCCACACCTCCGCGTTGTGTTCCCTCAGCTTGCGGTACAGCCTGTAGATCAGATCGTACTCTTTCGCGCGGAGGGGATCCGGATGGTAGACGTGCCGGAAGGAGCATGCCTTCTCCACGGCGTCGTCGTAATCCCGGTAGAGCCCCAGGCTCACGCCGGCCATCAGCGCCGCTCCCTTGGCCCCCTGCTCGTTGCCGGAGGGAATTTTCACCTCGCAGCCGCAGACGTCCGCGATCATCTGGGACCACACGGGGCTCTTGGCGCCGCCGCCCGCCAGATACACGGTGCCCTTCGCGCCGATCTCCTCCAGGCAGTCGCGGATGGACAGGCTGATTCCCTCGTAGACCGCCCGGATCAGGTCCTCCCTCGTCGTGACCAGGCTCATTCCGAAAAATTCCGCCCGGGCGTAGGGGTGATAGAAGGGAGCCCTCTCCCCGGATACCCCGATATAGGGAAGATAGATGACCCCGCTGCTGCCCACCGGGGCGGCGTCCACGATCCTGTCGATCTCGTTGAAATCCCTGGTGGGGCTGATGGTATCCAGCATCCAGTCGATGTTCGGCGTCCCGTTGTTCGTGGGCTGGAGATTGACGAAGAGATCGCCGATCGGATGCTTCTCATAGCGCGTCATGCCCTCCCCGAACCGGCAGTCCTCCTTGTCGAAGACCACCTCGCAGGCGCAGGTCGTGCCGAGGATGACCGCCGCGCTCCGGGCGTGAATCGCGCCGAGCCCGATCATCGTGGCCGAGGTGTCCAGCGCGCCGGCGATGACCGGTATGCCCCGCGGGTATCCCATCTCGTCGGCGAGCTCGTCCTTCAGGGTGCCGGCCCTCTCGTCCGGCCGGAGAGGCTTCGGGAAGATGTCCCTGTATTTGGTGAGGGCCAGCGCCTCGAGCACCCGGTCCGCCAGGGCGTAGGTCTGCACGTCCAGAAGGGACGTCAGACTGTCCGTGACGTCCGCGGCAATCTCCCCGGTCATCCGGTAGCGGATCCAGTCCTTGCAGAAGAGCACCTTCCACACCCTGTCGAGGACGTCCGGGCGGTTCGCCAGCATCCACCTGGTCAGAATCATCTGATTCCCCGTGAGGGGCGGGGTGCCCGTCACGTCGTGGTACAGCTTTCCGATCTCCGGATGCACCTCCGTGAGTTCCTTTACCTCCTCGACGGCACGGCCGTCCCGCCACAGGATGGCCCTCTGCAGAGGCTTCCCTTCCTCATCGATGGCCCAGAAGCCCTCTCCCTGGCCGGTGACTCCGATGGCCAGCAGGTCCGCGCATTCCTTTGGAAACCGGGACGCGATCTCCGAGAGGCACGCCCTGGCGTGTTCCCAGACCGCCTCCATATCCTGCTCCGCGCGGTTCGCGCTGTCCTGAAATGTCTCGTTCTCCCGGCTGGCGGTGCCGATCTCCTCTCCCGTCTCGTTGAACAGGACCGCCTTGACGTTCGTCGTTCCGGCGTCAATTCCAATCAGATACTTCATTTTCTGCCGCCTCCTGCGGCTGGGTCGTCCTGCAGCTCCTGTCTCCCCCGGCCGGGTCACCCTGCCGTTCCGTCCTTCTTCGGCGGCGTCATTTCCGCGCCGTCCGGGTTTTCGTCTGCTTCTCCATCAGAAGCCGCGCCGTCGTCACGTCTGTAATGAGGGTATTGATGCAGCCGGAGCGGAGCGCGGCGGCGATGGAAGCCACCTTCTGCTCCCCGACCGCGACCGCGATGGTCTCCGGGATGTCCCGCAGGCAGTCCATGCCCGCCGTGATCAGCCGGTCGCTGATCGGGCACCCGTCGCTGCTCCCGTCGGGCCTCAGCGGATTCATGCACAGATCCGCCACGAAGCCTTCCCTGCGGAGCAGGCGGATTTCCTCCTTCGTGATGAAGCCGCGGGTGCACATCGTGGCGGTTTCCGTGAGCTCGCCGATCCCGAGAATCGCCACGTCGCAGTGCCGGATCTGCTCCTGCCACTGGCGGAAATTCCTCTCCTTCATCAGCCATTTCTTGGTCTGGGCGTGCATGACGATCACGGGAGCGTACAGCATGAAGCTCGCGCAGTCCAGCTTGTTGGCCAGGCCCCTGACGAGCTCGTCGGATTTCTCCCGCTTCTGGTCGATGTTCTGGGCGCCCATCAGCTGGACGACGGTGCAGTCGCTGCGCTTGTGGTAGTTCATCTGCTTGACGGTCTCGGCCAGGGACCGCCCCCAGGACATGCCGACGCTCGCCCCCTGGCGGATCGCGGAGTCCAGGTACTGGGCCGCGACGTTCATCACCTTGTAAAAAGCGGCTTCCTTCTCCCCGTAATCTGACGCCACGATGCACTTGTCCAGGCTGAAGGCCTGCTCGATCTCACATTCCAGCTCGACCTCGTTCTGCTCATAGCCGTGGACGGTGATCGTCACGATGTCCAGGTCGACGAGGGACTTGATGATCAGGTTCACCTTCTGCCGGGTCAGGGACAGGCGTCTGGCGATCTCATCCTGGGTCAGGCCCCGGTGATAGTACCAGTAGGCAATTTTAATGTAGAGATTCTTATCCATAATCTGCGCTCCCTCCGGTATCAGATTATCAGACGAAAGCTCCGCTCTTCGGGATTTCTTTTCCCGTTAATGCCTGCAAGTATATTTCAAAAAAACCCGTTCTATGCTATATTAATGAGTGATAAAACTTCAGCCGCAAAGGAGGACCACACCCATGAAAATCGCAATCGGCTGCGATCCCAACGCGCAGCAGGCAAAGGAAGAACTGATGGCTTTCATCGCCAAAGAAAATCTGGGCGATGTCACAGACTTCGGCAGTGAAGATCCCATCTACGCCAACGTATCCATCAAGGTAGCGGAGGCCGTGGCCGCCGGAGAGTATGACCGCGGTATTCTGATCTGCGGAACCGGAATCGGCGTGTCCATCTCGGCCAACAAGGTGAAGGGCGCTTACGCCGCTCTGATCTCCGATATCCATTCCGCGAAGAGGGCCCGCCTCAGCAACGACGCGAATATCGCCTGCATGGGCGCCTTCACGATCGGAAGCAAGGTCCGCGAGGAGCTCACGCGCGCCTTCCTGACGAATGAGTTTGTCCCGGGCTGCGCCTCTCAGGACAAGGTTGACGCCTTCAGAAAGTATGACAACGAAAGATAATTCTTCTCAGTGATGAGAATGGCCGGCCGATCCGCGTAGTATCAAACGGAACGGCCGGCCATTACCATGTTCACGGCAACCGCCATCCGATG
>CACYDL010000005.1 GCA_902773195.1 uncultured Lachnospiraceae bacterium | reverse complement strand
TTACGGACTTGTTAAGCGGAATATATTGTGGTATGATAATCCACGGATTACCATACCTGGTTTCCAGGGGAGTGTTAAGGGCAGGCAGACAGGTTGTCTGCCTGCTTTCTTTTCAGAACGCGGCTCCCGGGCGGCGGCTGATCGGAGGAGGCTGTCTGCCTGCTTTCTTTTCAGAACACGGCGCCTGGGCGGCGGCTGATCGGAGGAGTATGTATTACGGAAATCTGAAGGAATATGACGTGGCAGACGGAGAGGGAATCCGCGTGACGCTGTTTGTGTCCGGCTGCACCAATCACTGCAAGGGCTGCTTCCAGCCGGCCACCTGGGACTTCCACTACGGAAAGCCCTACACGGAAGAGGTGGAGAAGAGGATCATGGACTTTCTCGGCCTGCCCTGCGCGGACGGCCTGACGCTTCTGGGCGGCGAGCCGATGGAGCCGCAGAACCAGGAGGTCCTGGCAGGACTGTGCCGGAGGGTGAAGGAGCGCTTCCCGGACAAGACTATCTGGTGCTATACCGGATTTGTCTATGACAGGGATCTTCTTCCCGGGCAGAGAAAGCACACGGAGTACACGGAGGAGATGCTCTCCCTGATCGACGTGCTGGTGGACGGGCCTTTCGTGGAGGAGAAGAGAAATCTCGCCCTCTCCTTCCGGGGCTCGGAGAACCAGAGGGTGCTCGACCTGAAGAAAACCCGCGCCGAGGGAAAACCGGTGCTGTATCTGGAGTGACGCGGACGAGGGAAACGCGGTCCTGTAAAGAGGATGATACCGGCCGCGGCGCGCGCGTAAGACGATAACGGCGGCCGCGGCCCGTCAGGAGGACCGCCGCGGCGGCACGTATAGAAAGAAATGACACCTGCAGCGAGGGAGGTGAGGCCATGCTGAAGAAAAACAGGATACTGCTCGGACTGGTGATCGGGGCCGCGGCGCTTGACGCGGGAGCCGCCTGCGCCGTGTATCTGAAGAAGAAGGGAATCATCCTCCGGGATATTTTTATCACGGCGGTGGACGAGAAGCTTCATCCCAGGGACGACACCGGGGAAGCGGCACAGATTACGATTGAATGACGGAGGTGCGCCCTTGAAAGCGAAATATGCGGGAATCATTGTCTTGAGTCTTGCGTTTGCCCTCGCAGGATGCGGCTCCGGGAAAACCGCGGGGCAGGGAAGCGCCGGCAGCGGCGGGGCTTCATCCGCCGCGGCCTCCGCGGACGACAGCCGGACGGAGCCGTCCGGGGCTCTCTCCGCCGGGGCGGAGACCGGGACGTCCTCTCCGGAGGAGGTTCTCGACGGCGGCTCCGGGGAAGGCTTCGCGGAGCAGCCGCTGGTGGAGACGGGAGAGTACTGGGAGGGAAGTCTCGGCCCGGGCGTCTACCGCGTCGGCACCGACATCCCCGTGGGCGTGATCAACATCACGGCAAAGGCCGGCAGCGGCCATGTGACCTCCTCCGACGGGACCCTGAATCTCGACATGACCGCTCCCGACGAGGAGGACGAGGACGGTGGCTCCGGGGAGACGCCGGACCCGGAGGACACCGGGGACGACGGGCACGTCAAGCCGGGGGATGAGCTGGTACGCCAGATCCTCGCGGCGGAGAATTCGGCCTTCCCCGATCTCGACAGCGTCGACACGCTGACGGACGAGGAGATGAACGAGCTCCTGGCCGGGATGCAGGTCCAGGAAGAGACGGACCGGTTCCAGAGCGTCGGCTTTATGGAGGACGTGATCATCACGGTGAGCGGGGCCGTCACGCTGGCCGTCGAATCCGTCAACTGCGACGTCGCCGGCATGCAGAAGCGCCGGAAGATCGGAGACCCCGTGTCCCTCTCCGAGGGAAGCTACACCGCGGGAGAGGATTTTGAGCCGGGCACCTACGTCATCACCGCGGCCGACGGCTTCGGGAGCGTGAGCCTCGGCGACGGCTCCATGTTCGCCTACATGGGCAGTCCGGAGGAGCCGGGCATCAACAGCGGCCGCTACAGGAACTGCGTATGCGCCGAAGGCGCCGTCCTCCGCGTGGAGGGCCTCGAGGTGGAGCTGCAGCAGGTGAGCGGCTGACCGGGCCGCGGGATAAAGCCCGGTGCGGCGCGGAAGGGCGCTGCCGCCCGGCGGTGTCCTGCCCGGGGGCAGCCCACCGCCGGGCAGCCGTCATTTTTACAGAAGAAATCCGGCCAGCCGGCCGGATTTTTTGATACTGAAATATGCAATTGAATGAGATCTGCCCCGCTTACCGTGGACCGGATCTTATTTCCTGCTCCCGCTCACGAAGGACTGAATTTTATATCCTGCCCACACGGCGATGACGACGCCCGTACCCAGGCCAAGTCCCCGGAACAAAGAGCCGAAAAAGGTAAAATACAGGAGCGGCCGCGCCGGCGTCAGGCTTTTTCATCGGTTTATATTCATACAATAAACCCCGGTCTTCGAAAAGACCGGGGTATGCTGTAAACGCAGGATCCCTCTGCCGTCAGACCGGCTCCTCCCCTCTGTGCCTCACGCCGTAGAGACCGTCCCAGACGACCTCGCGGAACCTCATGGGATCCGTGTTGCCCTCGGTGGAGATCAGCAGGACCCTGGAGTTCCCGTCGAGCCCGAGCGCCTCCTTCACCGCGGCGTAACGCGGGTATTTCATGACGGAGGCCAGGAATCCCATCGGCACTGAGCCGGATTCGCCGGAGATCACGACAGGATCGCCCGCCAGCGGGACGCCGTACATCCGGGTTCCCTTGGCGCTCATCCAGTCGGGGCAGCCGGCGAAGCCTCTGGCGTGGTTCCGGAGGATGTCCCATCCGATCCGGTTCGGCTCGCCGCAGGCCAGGCCCGCCATGATCGTGTCGAGCTTGCCCGTCACGTTGACCGTCTTTCCCGTTCCCTTTTTGGCGGAGCGGTACAGACAGTCGGCGGCCCCGGCCTCCACGACGCACATGACCGGCTCCTCGCCCCTGTATTTGTTCGCGAAATAGCCGACGACGGCGCCGGCCAGGGAGCCCACGCCCGCCTGGACGATGATGTGGGTCGGTCTCTCGACCCCGTCCGCGAGGAGCTGACGGTCCGCCTCGATGGCCAGCGTTCCGTAGCCCTGCATGATCCATCCCGGGATATCCGTGTAGCCTCTCCAGGCGGTATCCTGGACGATGACGCCGTTGGGATCATCCTTTGCCTGCTGCGCCGCGAGGCGCACGCAGTCGTCGTAGTTGAGATTTTCGATGGAAACCTCCGCGCCTTCCCTGGCGATGTTGGCGCGGCGGGTCTCCGACGAGCCCCAGGGCATCCGGACGACGGCCTTCTGGCCGAGCTGATGGGCGGCCCAGGCGACGCCTCTGCCGTGATTCCCGTCGGTGGCTGTGTAGAACGTCGTCTGCCCGATCTCCTTCCTCAGCTCCTCGGAGGAAAGGACCTCGTAGGGAAGCTCGTCGACAGTCTTTCCGGTTTTCCGGGCGATGTAGCTCGCGATGGCGTAGGAGCCGCCGAGAACCTTGAAGGCGTTGAGGCCGAAGCGGAAGGACTCATCCTTGACGTAGAGGCCTCCGAGCCCGAGGTAGGAGGCCATCTTCTTCAGCTGATGAAGGGGCGTCACCTCATACTGCGGAAACGAACGATGAAACTTCAGCGCGCTCTTCACCTGGTCGATGTCCATGATTTTCAGCCAGCGGTCGTCAGAGGGCGGCATCTCGTTGACGGTGAATTCCATTTCTGCGTTATTGGTACGATTCATAACTACCTCCAGATCATTCCGGTGCCGGGTGTGTCTGCTGATTCTGCCGGATGTGTTTGCTGATTCCATCATAGCATGAACGCGTGTTTTTTCAAGGCGCAAACTAAATATTTTTCAGGCTTCCTTATTTTTTATCAGGACATTGCATTTCATATATCTCAATGATAAAATCATACCAGCAGATTCCGGAAGTAACGCACGATGCCAAAGCGGCGCCGCGCCTCCCCGGCGGGGACGGCCGCGGGGCGTTTCCGGGGCTGAACGGAACGATACCGCATTGCTTGAGGAGGAGTCTATGATCAATCTCACCGTGAACGAATCGGGACGCGCCAACAACGTCAGACGCGCCCGCGAACAGGGCATTATCATCCCGACCATCGAGGAAATGAAGGATCCCGGCAAGATCCCGGAGAAGATCCGCGAGAAGCTCACCGGCGTCGGCCTGTGGGACAACAACCCGCTCAATCTCTTCCGGATCACCTGGAAGAACGAACAGAAGGAATCCGGCGGCCTCTTCAAGGGCCCCAACTACATCGTCCTTCCCTCCGCGCTCACCGGCGTCAGGGCGAAGATCATGCTCATGGTCGGCAAGTATTTCCCGACGGGCTGCCACAAGGTGGGAGCTTCCTTCGGCTGCCTCGTTCCTCCGCTGGTGACGGGACAGTTCGATTCCGATTTCCACAAGGCCGTCTGGCCCTCCACCGGCAACTACTGCCGCGGCGGGGCGTTCAATTCCAAGCTTCTCGGCTGCTATTCCATCGCGATCCTTCCCGAGGGAATGAGCCGCGAGAGATTCGACTGGCTGAAGACCGTCGCCAGCGAGATCATCGCCACCCCGGGCTCCGAGTCCAACGTAAAGGAGATCTTCGACAAGACCCATGAGCTGGCGGCGCGCAAGGACTGCATGATCTTCAACCAGTTCGAGGAGATGGGGAACCCCCTGTGGCACTACAATGTGACGGGCTTTGCCCTGGCGGACGTGTTCGAGGCAATCAAGCGCCCCGGCGACCGCTTCTCCGGCGCATGCTTCACC
>CACYDL010000004.1 GCA_902773195.1 uncultured Lachnospiraceae bacterium | reverse complement strand
GGCCGGCATCGCCGTTTTCGTCACGGAAGAATCCTCCGCGTGCCCCGCCCCGGGGGCGTCCGTCTCCCTCAGGAGATCAGCGGATGGATGCACGCGACGGTCCTGTCTCCGAGGGTGACCGGCTCCGGTTCCCTCTCCCCGCACGCGGACGTGGCGCGGGGGCATCTCGTCCGGAACCGGCAGCCCGAGGGCGGGTCGACGGGACTGGGAATGTCGCCGGCCAGCAGCTGCACCTCTCTGTCGCGGCGGCGGGGGTCGGGCACCGGCAGGGAATCCAGGAGGAACCTCGTATAGGGATGTCCCGGATGCGTATAGATCTCCTCCGTCGGGCCGATTTCACAGATCTTTCCGAGAAAAATGACGCACACCCGGTCGGATACGTACCGTATGACCGAGAGCTCGTGACTGATAAAGAGATACGTGATGCCGCTTTTTTTCCGGATGTCGTTGAGAAGATTCAGGATCTGATTCTGCACCGATACGTCCAGGGCGGACACTGGCTCGTCGCAGACGATCAGCGACGGCTCAGCGGCGAGGGCTCTGGCGATGCCGATTCTCTGGCGCTGGCCCCCCGAAAACTGATGGGGATAGCGCGTGAGAAACTCAGCCGGTATCTCGACGGCCTTCATCAGCTCAAGCACCCGCTCCGTCACCGCGTCCTTGTCCGGACACAGGCCCCAGGTCCTCAGCGGTTCGGCGATAATGTCCCGCACCGTCATCCGGGGATCGAGGGAGGCATAGGGATCCTGGAAGATCATCTGGAGCTCCCTTCTGTACTTCCGGAAATCCCGGTCGGAAAGGGCGGTAATATCCTCCCCTCTCAGAAGGACGCTCCCCGACGTCGGCGCCAGCAGCCGGATCAGCATGCGGCCGAGCGTCGATTTCCCGCATCCGGATTCGCCTACGATGCCCAGCGTCTCCCCCTCCCGGATCTGCAGGGAGACGTCCGAGACGGCGTGCAGTTTTTTCTTACGGCCTGCCGGAAAATCCCTGGTCAGGCCCCTGGCCTCGAGCAGGATGTCGCTCATCCCGTCACCTCCTTGTCCTCAAGATGGCAGCTTACCAGATGCCCCGGGGCCGTCTCCCTCAGCTCGGGCATCACGGAGGCGCAGTTCTCGCGGCACACGCCGCACCGAAGCGAGAAGCTGCAGCCCGCGGGGAGATGAAGCAGATTCGGCACGACTCCGGGAATGGTTTCCAGCGTCTCTCCTTTCCGGCGGAGAGAGGAGACGGCCCCGAGCAGCCCCTTCGTGTAGGGGTGGCGGGGATCGTCGAAGAGGGTGAAGACGTCTGCCTGCTCGACGATACGCCCCGCGTACATGACGTTGATCCCGTCGCACACCTGGGCGACCGCGCCGAGATTGTGGCTGATCAGCAGGATGCTCGTCCCTTCGTCGCAGAGCTTTCTCATCAGCCTGAGAATCTGCGCCTCCACCGTCACGTCCAGCGCGGTGGTCGGCTCGTCCGCGATGAGAAGGCGCGGGCGGCAGACCATCGCCATGGCGATCATCACCCGCTGTCTGAGGCCGCCGGAGAGCTGGTGCGGATAGGAAAGCACTCTTTTCTCCGGCTCGGAGATTCCCACGTCGGTGAAAATCTCCAGCGTCATCCTCTTCGCCTCCGCCCGGGACACCTTTCTGTGCAGGCGGATCACCTCCTCCACCTGGCGCCCCACCCGGACCACCGGATTGAGGCTGGACATGGGATCCTGGAAAATCATGGATACCTTGTCCCCGCGGATCCTGCATTTCTCCTTCTCGGAAATCCCCAGGATATTCTTTCCCTCCAGAAGGATTTCACCCCCGAGAATGCGGCCGGGACGGGGCACAAGCCCCATGACGGAGCGGGCCGTCATGCTTTTTCCGCAGCCCGATTCCCCCACGATCCCCGTGATCTTCCCCGCGGGCACCGCGAGTGAGACGTCGTTGACGGCCCTGACCTCTCCGTTCTGCGTGAAAAAGCTCACACAAAGATGTTTGATTTCCAGTGTATTTGGCTCCATGTGCGGCTCCTTACCGATCGCTCTGATGCGGGTCGAGAACGTCCCTGAGTCCGTCTCCCAGGAAATTGAACGCCAGTACCACCAGCATGATGGCGATACTGGGGACGAGACTCAGCCACGGCGCGTTGTAGAGATACTGCCTCCCCGTGTTCACCATGAGGCCCCAGGAAGCGGAGGGCGGCTGGATCCCGAGTCCCAGGAAGCTGAGACTGCTCTCGGTGAGAATGGCGGACGGGACGTTGAGCGTAAACAGGACGATCAGCGTGGGGATGCAGTTGGGCAGGATGTGCCTCAGGATGATCGTCCATCTCTTCACCCCGATGACGCGGGCCGCCTCCACAAATTCCCGCTCCTTCAGTTGCAGCGCTTCCGCCCTGACGATGCGGGCGACGCTCGCCCAGTTGATCAGGGAAAGCGTGAGAAAGACATTGATCAGTCCGTCTCCCAGGGTATACATGATGACCATGGCCAGAAGCATCGACGGAAACGCCAGCATGACGTCCGCCAGCCGCATGATCAGCGTGTCGACGGCGCCGCCTCTGTATCCCGCGAACATCCCGAGAATCGCCCCGATCAGCATGCTGGCCAGGGTGGGCACCACGCCCGCGAGGAGCGAGACCCGCGCCCCGTAGAGCAGCCTCGTAAGAATATCGCGTCCGCCCTCATCCGTTCCCAGAAGATGGGAGGCCGAAGGAGGGGAGAGCCGGTGGGACAGATCCATCCCGTCGAAGCTGTAGGGCGTCAGAAACGGCGCCAGCACCGCCGCCAGCACGATGACCAGGATCACCACGGCCGAGACGACGGCCAGCTTGTTCTCTTTCGCCATGCGGCGCAGCAGACTCCGGAAACTGACCTCCTCGCCGATCTGGCTCTGCAGACGCAGGTCTTTGTCGCTTCTCTCCTGCCCGTTCTTTCTCTTTTTACGGTTTTCCGCCGTTTTCTTCTCTTTCCTTCCGAACATTTTTCAGGCCTCCTTCCGGAGTCTGGGATCCAGGACCGCGTACAGACAGTCCGCCAGAAGATTGCCCAGAATCACGACGACCGTGGAGAAGATGACCGTTCCCTGCAGGAGAGGAATATCCCTGCCGTTGATGGCCTGGACGGCCAGTCTCCCGATTCCGTTGATCGAAAACACGGTCTCCGTGATGACCGCCCCTGAGAGCATGCTCGAGAGCTGCAGCGTCATCATCGTGACGACGGGAAGCATGGCGTTTCTGAGGGCGTGCAGTACGAGCACCCCCATCTGTCCCCGCCCCTTCGCCCGGGCGGTATCGATGTAGTCCTCCTGAAGGATCTCCGTCAGGGTCGAGCGGACGAGGCGCGACACGCTCCCCGCGGAATTCCAGCCCAGGGCGACGGCGGGAAGAATAAAGCCCCTCCAGTCCGATACCCCCGAGATGGGCAGCCAGTGGAGATAGTACGCGAACAGATACTGAAGAATCATGGCGACCATGAAGACCGGCATGGAGACTCCCATCAGGGAAAGACCCATGAACAGATGGTCGAGGAATCCGTTTTTCCGGACGGCGGCGATGATGCCGCACACGATGCCCAGAAGCCATGAAAAAAGCGCCGCAGCAATGGCCAGTTTCAGCGTATTGCCGAAGGCGCCGGCCATCAGCTCCGACACGGGCTTCCCAAGGGAATAGCTGGTGCCGAAATCACCCCGCACCGCTCCCGCGAGGTATTTCAGAAATTGTTTGAAAACCGGCTGGTCGAGACCCAGCTCCGCCGTGATCCTCTCGATCGCCGCGCGGCTGGCGTGCTCCCCCATCATGGTGGTGACGGGATTGCCGGGCACAATCCGCAGCAGGAAGAAGATCAGGATCATGACGGCCAGGATGACCAGGGCCGCCTGCAGCACTCTGCGAATAATACTTCGTATCATAGGACACCGGATGCGGGAAGGATCCCGCTGCAGCTGCAACGCGGAATGCCCGCGAAGGGGCATTCCGCGTCAGGACCGCGCCGTTACTTCAGAACGACGTCAGAGACGTAGAAATCCGAGAAGCCAGCCCACTGGGGAAGGAAGCTCTCCACGCGGGTGCCGATGCAGTAGAGGTGATACTCCTCAAACAGCGGAACGATGGCCGCGTCCTCGAGAACCAGCTGTTTCTCCAGCGCCTGATACTCCGCCTCGCGTTCCGCGTCGTCCACGATCGACGGGGCGGCAGCGACCCTGGCCATCACGTCCGTATCCGGATAGTTCAGGCTGCGCTCGGCCGTCTGCTCCGGGCCTCCGAAGAAAGGCATCATGATATTGCCGGGATCATTGTAGTCCATGCCCCAGTGAGCGATGAAGGCCTCCATCTCGCCGGAGATGCGGTAATCCAGCCATGCGGCGTGGTCGTAGCTCTTGATGGTGGCGGTGATTCCGACAGCCTTCAGCTGCTGGCTGACGGTCTGATAGACGAGCTGCACGTTGCCGGTCGCGGCGGAGTCTAAAGAGAGCTCAAAGGAGATGTCGCCGTCCTTGTAGCCGGCCTCGGCCAGAAGGGCGCGGGCGGCGTCCGTGTCGCAGGAGAAACCCTCCATGCTGTCGCTGTGTCCCCAGATCCCCACGGGGATGAACCCCGTCTCCCTGAAGGCGTTTCCGTTGTAGATATTCGCGACGATGTCGTCGATATCCAGTGCCATGGCGATGGCCTTGCGGACGTTGACGTCCTTCAGGTACTCATTGTTCTCATTGAGCGCCATGAAGGTGAGTCCCACCTTCTGGGTTGAGACGATCTGATCCGGAATGACCTGCTTGTAGGCGGATTCCACGATCGTGCTGTCCAGGGACTGCAGATCGATCATGTCGAGCTCCCCGTTCTGGAACATCAGATTCTGCGTTCCGGCGTCCGGAATGACGCGGGCGACCAGCTTCTTGACGGACGGCTCCTCTCCCCAGTACCTGTCGTTGTACTCCAGCGTGTAGTGGTCGTTGGCCACCCACTCGGTGACGATGTACGGACCGGAGCCGATGGTATCCGCCGGCTCGACGCCGAAGTCCTTCACCTCCGCCATGGTCTCGGCGTCCACGATGGACATGGCCGGCGCGGAAAGCTCGGCGATGAAGCCCGCGTTCGGGGCGTTCAGCGTGATGGAGAAATGGGTGTCGTCCGTCACCTCGAAGCCCTCGAGGGAGTCGGCCTCCCCGTTCATCAGCGCCTCTCCGCCGGCGACCTCAAGCGGAATGTCCGTATTCTCGGCCGCGACGGTCAGCAGCCTCTCAAAGGTGTATTTGACGTCGGAAGCGGTCAGGGCGCTGCCGTTGGAGAAGACGACGCCGTCCTTCAGGACAAAGTCGTAGGTCAGTCCGTCGTCGCTGACGGTATAGTCCGTGCAGAGGCTGTTGACGATTTCCGCGTATTCCTCGCCGGGACGGGTCTCAAACAGGCGGTCGAACACATTCATCGGTATCAGGTAGTTGTCGGTCGTCCTGGCCACGTCCATCGTGGTGATGTCATAGAGGACGGCCGTGCGGAGCAGGCCTTCCTCCGCCTCGGCGGCAGAGACGGACACCGCCGCAGCCATGCCGATTCCGAGAGAAAGGACAAGGGCGGCGGACAGGGCAGATCTTTTTCCAAACATATTGTACCTCCGTTTCTAATAATTGCAGGGTATTCCAAGATACAAAAACGCCGTATCAGAAACGATACAGCGTTATTATAATATAAACCTTCCCGAAAAACCATCGTTACAGATCAGATGGGCGGCGGGGAAGCCTCCTCCGGATATTCCTTCTCCCCCGCAATTCTCCGGGCCTCCTCCCTCTGACGGAGGAACGCGTCGACGATCACCGGGTCAAAACGGGAGCCGGCTCCCTCCCGTATCATCCCGAAGGCGCTGTCGCAGGAGAAGCCCTCCTTGTAGCTTCTCGCCGAGACCAGGGCGTCGAAGACGTCCGCCACGGCCATGACCCGGGCGGACAGGGGGATCTCCTCACCCCGAAGGCCGCAGGGATAGCCGCTTCCGTCCCAGTTTTCGTGGTGATATTTCGCCAGATTTCTTGTCTCCTCCAGATAGAGGGGATCCGGCACGATCCGGATGGCCTGGTCGATGATCCCGGTACCCTCCGTCGTGTGGGTTTTCATGATCCGGTATTCCTCTTCGGTCAGCTTTCCCGTCTTGTTGAGAATCGCGTCCGGGATCCTGATTTTTCCGACGTCGTGGAGCGGGGCGGAGCGAACGACGCCGCGGATGTAATCCTCCGTCAGGACGTCGGGGAAACGGCCCTCGGCCTTCAGCTGACGCAGAATAAGCTCCACGTAACGCGCGGTCTTTCTGACGTGCTCCCCGGTGCACCTGTCCCGGCTCTCCACGACCTCGGCGATGACCATGATCAGTCCGTCCTGCATCTCCGTGATCTTCTCGCTCTGGCTGCGAATCTCGTCGACGTAGGACACGCAGTCGGTGGTCGTTTTCGAGAAGGCCTGGTACAGCTCCTCGATCTCGTCCCCCGTGCAGATCCCCAGACGCCGGATTTTTTCCGCGTTCTTTCTCCGCTCCTCCTCATCTCTGGCCGAGACGGAGGCGGCCTCCGAGATCGTGTTGAGCGGGATGATAATGTGATAATCGGCGAACCAGATGGCGGCCGCCAGCGTCAGGATGAGGAACCCGGCAAACAGAGAGATCATCTTCACGCAGAAAGTCAGGCTCATCCCGTTCAGTTCGTCCGGGGAGATGCCCGCCGCGGTGGTTCTGAAGATAGTGACGCTGATCACAGTGGCCGCGGCCGCGGCGATCAGCACGGCGGCGGTCACGACGATGATGATCTTCGTCCGGAGGGAGGTTCCTCTGAGCCTGAGATGGCGGATCCGCCGGGCGTCCCGGTTCTCCAGAGGCGCCTGGCGCCAGGGGCGGTAGCGCATCCCCTCCCGTCTCTTTGCGGAAATCCGTCCGATCAGTGCCCACGCCGTCAGGACGGAGAGGGACTTGTCCGCCAGATCGATGATCACATCCCCCAGGAATTCCGCGGCGAACCGGGGCAGGCCGGCGCTCCGGTGCAGGGTCCGCACCAGATCCGACGTGACCGGCTCGCCGGCGAAGCCGTACACGAACCACACGAGCACCGATCCGAGGCCTCCGCCGATCACCGTCATGGTGAGGATGACCAGGGGAAGCTTCCCCGGAGATTCGAAATAACCCTTTTTGGCGCTGTAGGAGGCCATCACCGCGATCAGGACGTTGACGGAGGCGTAGTAGATCGCGGCGGGCTGTCTGACGCTCTTGACGATATTCGTCGCCAGACCCACCAGGATCCCGGGAAAGTTCCCGCAGACTACCGCGGAAAAAACCGTTCCCGCCGAGTCCAGGTAGAGCGGCAGTCCGGTTTTTTCGGCCGTCAGCGCTCCGGCGATATTGATCAAGAAGCAGACCACGCAGACGGCCGCCGCGCGGCGGAGCCTGGTTCCGCTGTCATAGGCAGTAGTTTTCATCTCATAACCCCGGACGCGTCATTCTTCTCCGACAAGATGCACTTTGCTGAAGCCGTGTCCGACGGCGGGAAGGAATTTCGAGACGAGATCCTCCGTCCTGAGCTTCAGGCTGGACGTATTGACGCAGGGATGGCAGCCGACGTACTCGTCCCGGAGCACGTCCTCGTCGATCAGAAGCGAGACGGCCCCGTCCCTGTCGTTCATCAGTCCCATGACGCTGACCGCGCCGGGCTCGATATCGAGATATCTCAGCATGGCGTCCGGTTCGGCGAAGGAAAGCCTGGCGGAGCCGATCTGGGACGACAGCTCCTTCGTCTTGAATTTTTTGCCGCCTGGCATCATCAGAAGATAGTACTTCGTCTTCTGCCGGTTGCAGAGAAACAGGTTCTTGCAGATGACGACGCCGAGAACGGCGTCAATCTCATCGCAGTCCTCCATCGTGAGCGCGGGCGCGTGATCCGTGCGCAGATAGGAAAT
>CACYDL010000003.1 GCA_902773195.1 uncultured Lachnospiraceae bacterium | reverse complement strand
TCTTCACCGGTCCCGTCTTCGCCGGACTCGTCATCGCCGGACTCGTCGAAGGTGATCGCGTCCTCGTCGGATTCGTCCACCGCGATCACGTCTCCGTCCTCTTCGGAACCGTCGAAGGTGATCACGTCTTCGTCCGCGCCGTCCTCATCGGCGATATCCCCGATGAAGCCTTCGCCGTCGGCGTCTTCCTCTTCGTCCTCATCGGTGCCGGCAAGGCCGTCGTCCGCGGCGTCCTCCGCGCCCTCGAGACCGTCGGTGCCCACCGGGCTGCCGGCGTCCTCATGGACCGCGTCTCCGCTGCCGTCCGGGTTCTCCGCCGGGCCGTCGGGCGTCTCGGCGTCGCTGTCGGTCCTGCTGAAATCTTCGGCCTGGGCTCCGTCGTCTCCGGCGACGAAGGTCTCGTCGTCGTCAATCACGAAGGGCGTGTCGTACTGGGTCAGGTTGTACTGGTCGATGATCGACCGGATATTCGACTGATAGTTCGGATTGGTCGCGTAGCCCCTGAGGCCCACCGCGATGACCGCGTCGACGTCATTGACGCCGCGGAGCTCCGGATGGAGGCCGATCTTGAAGGCGGCGTAATCCTCCATGCACGCCTCGATGTCCTGATAGACGCGCATGTCCTCAAAGTCGTATACGATTCTTCCGTTCACATACTGCGGAACCAGACGGCTGATGTACGCCCCGGTCCACGGGCTGATCCAGCGGTCGTTCAGCAGGTCGACATTCATGCCGAGCACGTTGTTGTCCGTCGCCTGGATGCCGGAGCCCGTATTGTGGAACGCGAGCCATCCGCTCTCCTCGATGGTCTGGGCGATGAGGACCGAGCGGCAGAAGCCGATCTCCTCCCACTCCTTCTCGCTGGCCTTCGCGAGGGCGTCGATGATCGCCGCCTTGGAGGCCGCGTCCCCGTCGTACGCCATGCGGCCGGTGGCCACAAGCTGCGAGGCCTGCGTCGTGGGTCTGCCCGAGGCGCCGGTGTCGTCGATGAAACGGCACGCCCAGCACGCCTTGTCGTAGTCCACGTTGGTGTAGACGATGCCGGAGGTCGTGGAGGCGGCGTTGACCGCCTTGCCCTCGCCGGCGTAGATGACCACGTGATAGATAACGTTGTTTCTCGCGTAGAAGATCAGGTCTCCCGGCTGCGCCTCCGAGACCGGAATCTTCACGCCGCATTCCGCCTGCTCATGGGAGACGCGCGGAATGGATATGCCGAAATGGGCGTACACCTGCTGCGTGAAGCCCGAGCAGTCCGTGCCGGACGTGAGCGAGCTTCCGCCCCAGATATAGGGATTGCCGACGAACTGCATGGAGAACTGGACCACCTCGTCCCGGGTGACCGTCGAGTTGACGATGTTGGACATCATCGCCGACACGTCCCTCGTCGTCGTCAGGGTGTAGCGGTACGCCTGGTTCTCCAGCGGATCGAGCTTCTGCACGGCGAGCTTCATCTTGCTCTCGCCGGTCTTCTCCACGTAGGCGTCCACCTCGTCGCCGGTGGACAGGAGCTCCGTCCGGACGAATCCGCGGACGTCGCCGGATTCCACGAAGACCCATTCCTCGGCGTTATCTTCCAGAATGTAGCAGAGGCTTCCCTCGTCCAGGACGCCGACGATCCTCGCGTCGTCCGCCCTTCCCTCGAGGATATTGACGGGTCCCTTCTTCGGAACCGCGTATTTCTTGGCCACCTGCTTGAACCCGAGATTGAGCGACAGGCGCTTCTGCGCCTCGGAGACGAAATAGGATCCCGTGTAATAGGTGCGGGCTCCGCTGGCGTAGCCTCTCACATAGGCGGCGTAGGCCTCCTCCATCTCCTCCTCGTGCCGCCTCTCGGCTTCCTTCTCCTCTTCCTCCTGCTTCTTCAGCGCGGCCGCCTGCTCCTCGGCCGCTTTGTCCATCTCTTCCTTGTATTCCGCCTCAAACTCGGCCAGGCCGCGCTCGTATTCCTCGTCCCAGTCGAGATCCTCCTCGATCTGTCTCTCGATCTCCTCGAGGGCCTGCAGTTCCTCTTCTTCGCCCTCGGCGATCAGCTCCTCCGCGTCCTCGTTCGCCTGACGGATTTCCTCCTCCGTCAGCCCCGAATCCGTGCCGGAATCCGTGCTGTCCGTGCCGGAATCCGTGCTGTCCGTACCGGAGTCCGTGCTGTCCGCGCCCGAGTCCGTGCCGTCCGCGCCCGAGTCCGTGCTGTCCGCGCCCGAATCCGTGCCGTCCTCCTCCGAGTCTGTGCTGTCCGTACCGGAATCCGCGCCGTCCTCCCCGGAGTCTGTGCCGTCTCCCACGGAGTCCGCGCCGTCTCCCTCGGAATCCGCACCGTCTCCCTCGGAGTCCGTGCCGTCTTCCCCGGAGTCCGCGCCGTCCCCGTCTTCTGTATCTTCGCCGTCGGCGCCGCCGTCTTCCGATTCCGCGTCCTCGTATTCGGATTCGGAATCCTCCGATCCCTCCTGAGAGTCCGCATCGCCCTCTTCTTCGTAAGAGCCTTCTTCCTCTCCGGACATGGAATCAGAGCCGTCGGTTCCCTCACCGGCCGCTTCTTCGTCTTCGAAGCCGTAGTCGTACCCGTCTTCGGCGTATTCCTCTGTTTCTTCCTCGTATCCGTCCGGTTCGTAATCCCCCGATTCATACTCCCCGGAAAGATCCTCCCCTGTGTCAGACGCGGCAATCGTGAGCGGCGTTGAGCTTACCGTCGCCGTCGCCGTCCCGCTGACGAGTATTCCCGCGAGCAGCGCGCTGACAAGTTGGTTCCTCTTTTTCAAAACAGCCCTCATTCCTTTCTGACTATACTGCACACCGGCAAAACCGGCTGACGCCTGAAGAGTAATTCTATTCTAACACCGGCACTGAGGACATTCTGTGAAAACTATGTCATTTTTTTCGCCTGTTTTGCCGTTTCAGCCTCAAAAATGTCTGTTTATCACGAATGACGCC
>CACYDL010000002.1 GCA_902773195.1 uncultured Lachnospiraceae bacterium | reverse complement strand
TCCCATTTTTCGCGGTTTCTCCAGTCCTCGTCCGTGATCTTCCACTGCTTCTCCGGCGTGTTCTGGCGGTCGGTGAACCGCGCGAGCTGGGTATCCGAATCGATCTGGACCCAGAACTTGATCACGACGGCGCCCCAGTCGGTCAGCTCCTTCTCGAATTCGTTCATCTCGTTGTAGGCCCTCTGCCAGTCGTTTTCGCTGCAGAAGCCCTCGAGGCGCTCCACCATGACGCGGCCGTACCAGGTGCGGTCGAAGATCGAGATATGGCCCGTCTTGGGCAGCCGGTTCCAGAATCTCCACAGGAAGAACCGGGCCTTCTCGTGGGGCTCGGGACTGGCGATCGGCTCCACCACGTAGCCCCTCGGGTCGAGGGCGGCGGCGATCCTCTTGATATTGCCGCCCTTTCCGGCGGCGTCCCAGCCCTCGTAGGCGATGATGACGGGAATCTTTTTCCGGTAGATCTCGTTGTGCAGCTCCTTCAGCTCCGCCTGGAGACGCTTCAGCTCCCGGTCGTACTTCTGTTCGGAAATCTTCTTGTCGAGCGGTATGTCGGCAAGAAGCGGCATCTGCTTCAGGCGGAAAGGATTCTGGCGGATGGGCGCCGCGATCGACGCGTTGCGGAGCGCGGTGTCGATCCCCTGGTTGAGATAGCGCAGGATCTGAAGCTCCGCCCACTTCTGGCTCTTCGCGTCAATGATGTACCACGGGGCGGAGGTCAGCTCGGTGTCCTCCAGATAGCGGTCAAAAACCGTGAGGCACTCGTCGTAGTGCTTGTTCTGGCGCAGGTCCTCGTCGCTGACCCTCCAGCTGGTGTTCTTGTTGTCCCTCAGCTGTTCGAGCCTCTTCTTCTGCTCCTTCTTATCGATATGGAGGAAGAATTTCATGACGAGATAGCCGTTGTCCGTCAGCTGGCGCTCCGTCGTCACGATGCTGCGGATCCGGCTCCTGTAGGCATTTTCGTCCAGCTCGCCCCGCAGCACGCCGTCCGTCACTTCCTTCATCCAGCAGGTGTCGAAGAAACGGAACTTCCCCGCCTCGGGGATCTCGACGAGATATCGGTAGAGGAACGGATACCGGCGGTCCTGATCGGTCGGCGGCGTATCCATCGTCGCGACGCGGAAAAACCGCGGGTCGATATTCCGGATGATATTGCCCAGCACGCTGCCCTTGCCGGCCGCGTCCCAGCCCTCCAGGATCACCATGACGGGCAGCTTTTTCTCCTTGATTTTCATCTGCGCCGCCGCCAGCTTCTCTCTCTCCCCGCGGAGCGCGGTCTTGACCGTCTCGCTGTCTGGTTTTGTTGCTTTTTCAAAATCCCTGAGCATACAGATGCCTCCCAGCCTCGCCGGCATTCCGTCCGGAATTACAATGTAAAAGGCACAGGACACTCCGCGACGTATCCGGGTTCTCCCTTATGCAAAAAGCCCTCCCACGCGAACTCGCCGGGAGGGAATCCTGTGCTTTGTTGTACAATTTTACCACATGGCCCCGTGACCTTCAATCCATATTTATCAATTATGCCGTCTCCTGCGGCCGGCCCTTCTTCTCCTGCGGGCGCGCCGGTCCCGGATCCTCATGCCGATCAGCAGCACCGCGAAAAGGACGGCAGCGGCGGCGAAGACGATCATCAGAACCAGCGGAAGGAGCGATATCCCGAATGACTCCGGGGGCGTCTCCGCCGCGGCCGACGCGGTGGATTCCGGGGAGGGCTCCGGCTCCGCCCCGGACGATCCCGTCCTGACGGCGAAGTTCTCCGCGCTCACCACCGAGCTTCCCACCGGCATCTGCTTGTATTTCCACGTAATCCTCGCCCCGCCGTCCTCCAGCGGCTCCGTCTCCTCGGTGAGCAGCGACGTGTCAAATCCCTCCGGCAGGCTGACCTCGACGCCGTCCAGCTCCTGCCGGCTGAAATTCTGAAAGCCGTACTCAAAGAGATTCCGGGTATCGATGTAATCCGTCTTGTCCGGTCCCCTCATCACGACGCAGATCAGCGTCCGGCCGTCCTTCTCCGCCGCGGTCGCCAGCGTCCTCCAGGCGGCCTGGGTAAAGCCGGTCTTTCCGCCGATGCAGGGCTCGTAGTAATACTCGCTGGACGGCTGGATCAGGGAGCAGTGGTTGTCATATACCCGCTCCTGCGCGTTTTTGTTGGTGGGCGGGACGGTGTAGGACCTGGTGCCGACAATCTTCCGGAACGTCTCGTTTTTCAGGCACTCCCTCATGATGAGGGCCATGTCCGCGGCGGTGGTGTAGTGATCGCTGTCCGGCATTCCGCTCGGATTGACGAAATGCGTGGAGGTGCACCCGATCGCGGCGGCCCTGGCGTTCATCATGTCCGCAAAAGCCTCCACGCTGCCGCCGACGGTTTTCCCGAGCTGCGTCGCGATATCGTTGGCGGATTTCAGGAGCATGATGTAGAGACACTGCTCCACCGTGAACTCCTCCCCCGCCACCGTCCCGGCGTTCGTGCTGCCCGCCTCCACGAGGGCCAGGCCGGTCTCGTCCATGGTGACGACCGCGTCCGGCGAGGCGTTCTCGATCGCCAGCAGGGCGGTCATGATCTTGGTGATGCTGGCGGGATAACGGACCGTGTCGCGGTTCAGCGAGT
Organism: uncultured Lachnospiraceae bacterium; assembly: GCA_902773195.1. The sequence continues at coordinate 1,706 of CACYDL010000002.1, read as the reverse complement.
ACAGGATTGCCCCGTTTCCGGCGTCCATCACAACGCCGCTGGCCTCATTGATCGGAGACATCTCCGGCCATCCGGGGATCAGGTTCGTGAGCGGCGTCGCGTCGTAGGAGGATTCCTCCGCCAGGACGCAGGCCGGGCGGGCAACGGAAAAAAGCATACCGGCTGCGGCCAGTATGCTTAGGATGATCGAAACAATCCGGTTTTTCGAACAGATCATGCAGCAGCTCCCCTGCCGGGCCCTTCCGCGTTCTCTTTTCTTCACGCGCCCGGCAGTATCATCTTACCACATCGGACTCCCTCTGGCAATCAGGGGCAATTCCGGGCGATTCCGGCCGGTTCCTTCCGGACCGGCCCCGGACCCGGAAAGGAAAGAGACGTCATTCCGTCAGGACCGTTCCGTCGCCCAGGGTGATCGAGTAACCGTTGAAGTTGACGGTTCCGCTGCCCTCGAGGGATGTGATGACCGAATCTCCCGTCAGGTTCCAGACCGAATCCTCCCCGAGGGTGATCACCGCGTTGCCGGAGACCGCCTCGCCGCCCTCCGCGTTGTCCACGACCGTGACGGCGCCCGTATATTCGCTGCTTCCCTCAAACGTCAGGTCGAGGGTCGAGATACTGTCCACCACGATCGGGCCTTCCAGCACCTGGTCCGTGCAGGTCATCACGACGTTTCCGCCGTTGGCTCCCGCCGTCCCCCAGCCGTGGCTGGCGTCATTTCCGGTGACGGTGAGAAGATTCGCCTCCTCATCCTCGTTTGCGACGGTCACGCCGGCAAGATCAATCGTGCAGGACGTGTTGGTCACATAGAACATATCGCCGTTCAGGGACGTCAGGGCCCCGCCGCTCATACGGAAGGAGGAGGTTCCCTCCTCGGCGTCTCCCGACATCGACTGATAGATCATGACGTTGTGGACGTTGATCGAGGAGCTGGAGCCCTTGTCGTCGCTCATGCAGCCCGTGACCACACAGTCCTCAAGGTCGATCGAGTTCCGTCCCTCAATCACGAGGGCCTCGGAATGGTTCGCGGTCAGAACCGCGCCGTCCGCGGAGATATCGGCCGTTGAATAGACCGCGGGAGAATTGTATCCGTTGCTGGTATAGGTCCCGCCTTCCACGCGGACGGTTCCGCCGCCTCTGTCCGAGCGGATCGCCGCCGAAGAGTTTCCGGAGGTCTCTACCGTCAGATTGACCGCGTTGGTCGTTCCGCCGCCGGTGGTCTGGATTCCGCCGGAGTTGTCCGCCGTCGTGGTGATGGAGGTATCGGAGAGGTGGACGGTGGTGCCGCTGCCGTAGCTGAACACGCCGTTGCCGTTTCTGGCGGAGGTCGTGATCTCCGAGCGGGTGATCGTCACCTCTGCCCCGTCCGTCGCGAGGACGCCGGCGTTCATGCCGTAAAAGTCGCCGCTCTCGACGTCGGAGGAGGCGCCTCCGGATTTATCGACGACGATGCCGTCGAAGGACGCCTCGGCCCCCTCGATTCTCAGCGCGTTTTCATCGTCCCCTTCGGAGGTATAGGTCTCTCCGCTGATCTTCGTGTCCTCCGTGACCGTCACGGCCGCGGTGCCCTGCTCGACGGTGCCGCCGGGCCCTCCCTGGCCGCCCGGCATTCCGTCGGGTTTCTCCCCGCCCGGGCCTCCCTGGCCGTCCGGCATCCCGTCAGGCTTCTCCCCGCCGGGCCCTCCCTGGCCGTCCGGCATCCCGTCGGG
>CACYDL010000001.1 GCA_902773195.1 uncultured Lachnospiraceae bacterium | reverse complement strand
CGTGCGTAATACTGCGCGGCCTCAAAGAGGATGCCGCTCTCCGGGGCAAAGTCCCGCAGCGCCTGCTCGATGATCGCGTCTGCCCGCCGCTCGTCGAATTCCCCCAGCGCGATGTGCGCCTCGTAGGCCCGCGCCAGCATCGGCTTGTGCGCCGGGAGCTTCCGCAGCTCCTCCAGATACGCCTTGGCCTCCTCCGTGCGCCGGTCGGCGATCAGATTGTCGATCAGGTAGTAATAGGGCAGCGGCGTTTTCGGTGTCCCCTCGTCCGAGGCGACGACCTCCTTGTAAAAGTCGATCGTCCGGGCGTGATTGGCGACGTTCCAGTCCCAGACGACGGCGCCCTCCGCCCGGTCGAGCAGCCACTGGCAGTCCTTTTTCTCCGGCGCGAGCCGGATCGACTCGCGGGCATAGGCGCTCACGCGGCGCGCGTCTGCCTCCATGCGGTGGTGGTAGAGGTGCCCGAGCAGGCTGAGGGCGCGCGTGCGGCCCGCCTCGTTTTTGAGCTGCTCCTGCAAAAAGGCCTCATATTCACGGAAAACGTCCGGCGCGAGCTCCTCCTCGAGCTCCATGCGGCTTTCGATCCGGTTGAGGCGCTGCTCGGTCGTCAGATCGAACAGCTCGTCGATGCTGACGCCGAAGGTCTCGGCCAGCAGCGGCAGCGTCAGGATGTCCGGCATGGCCGCCGCGGTCTCCCATTTGGACACAGCCTGGGCGCTCAGCCCCAGCTGTTCCGCCAGCTGCTCCTGCGTCAGTCCCGCGCGGGCGCGCAGCTGTTTGATTTTTGCTCCAAGTTCCATGTCGTTTTCCTCCTCTGCTTTCTTCCCGACGCTTTGTATTGTATCAACCGCGCCCCGGGAAAGCAACAACGCGTCCTTCGACCCGGTTCAACCGCCGGTTGGGCAAAAAAACAGACGCCTCCGAAGAGATGTCTTTTGCCATATACCGCCGCTTTGTGGTATACTGTCCTCGAAAACAAGCGGAAAAGGAAGCGAGAGAGATGAGACTGCTTTTCATCCGGCACGGCGACCCGGATTACGCCGTCGACGGGCTGACTCCGACGGGAAAGCGCGAGGCGGAGCTGTTGGCCGGGCGTATCGCGCCGATGGAGATCGCGGAATACTATGTCTCCACCATGGGCAGGGCCCGGGACACCGCGCGGCCGACGCTGGAAAAAGCGGGCAGGACCGCGACGGCGTGCGACTGGCTGCGGGAATTTGCCGTCGGCGTCCGCCGCCCCGACCTCGGCGGCGCGCTGAGCGAGGTCCCCTGGGACTGGCTGCCGCAGGATTGGAGCCGCGACCCCATCCTGCTCGACCGGGAGCGCTGGCACGAGCACCCGGTCTTCGCCGAGGCGGAGCTGAAGCGCGCCTACGACCGGGTGATCGGGGCCTTCGAGCAGGTGCTCGCCGCGCACGGCTACGTCCGCGACGGGCTGTGCTATCACGTCGAGCGTCCCGGCAGCGAGACGCTCGCCTTCTTCTGCCATTTCGGCGTCAGCTGTGTGCTGCTGAGCAGGCTCATGAACGTATCGCCCATGGTGCTCTGGCACGGACTGGCCATGGCGCCGAGCTCCGTGACGACGGTCTGGTCCGAGGAGCGCCGCCCGGGCGTCGCGTCCTTCCGCGCCGCCGCCGTCGGCGACGTCTCGCACCTGTACGCGCACGGGCAGGAGCCATCCTTCTCCGCGCGCTTCTGCGAGGTCTACGGCAACGGCGATCGCGTGGACTGACGCCTCTTCGCGACAGCGCATCGTGGGATCGAAACGGGGAGGGAGCATGAGCTCCCTCCCCGTTATGTTTTTTCTTCCGCCGGAGCGGAGGTCACGCCGCGAACACCAGCGCGGAGGCGATCAGAAACTGTGCGGGATAATAGGTGGCATAGTTGAGCACAAGGTCGATCGCCCGCTCCCTGCCGACGCCGAAGTAGGTGCCGCTGAGGATCAGATCGGAAAGGGCAAAGAACACCCCGCCGACAAAGAGCAGGTTCAGCGGCGTTTCTTTCCATCCGCAGCACAACGCAAGGCTGCCCGCGATCAGCACCATGGCGAAGAGGATCGCGCCGTAGGCGATCACGACGGGCTTAAACCGTCCGTAGCTGAGCTTCATCGGCTTTTCCATCAGCGCGTTGCCGCCGCTCAGCGCCAGGGCGAGCAGGACCGGCACGAGCACGGCCAGCGGCTTTCCGGCGGGATAATAGGTCAGAAGCATACCGAGGATGAACAGGACGTGGCCGACGGCGAACACGCCGAAGCCCGCGTAGGTGAAGGGCACGTCCTTTTCGGGGAAGACATATTTGAGATCCAGCCAGATATCGCCGAGCAGGCCGAAGAGCAGCCCCAGCACCACGAAGGGGGCAAGCAGACTGACGCTCCCCTTTGAGGCGGAGCGCCAGGCCCCGTACACGGCGACGGCGACGAACAGCGCCGAGACGAGGGATTTGAGCAGCACGGCCTTGAAGGAATACGCCCGGATCTTCTCCCGGACATATACGAACAGCAGCGCCGCGCCGCACACGAGCAACAGTGGATACAGCATGTCACGACCTCCTTGTCGGAAAAAGGGTCCTTCTCGCCTCGTCCTTCCGGAAGCAGGAGCCTGCCTCCGGCTTCATTGTAGCAGAGCGGACGCGGGGTTTCAAGACAATCCGGCACAAATTCTCTTCTCCGGCAGAGGCTGCGCTTGTCCGCGCGCCGCGGCTTCTTTACACCGCGGCCGAAGGATGGTACAATACCTTTATCGACAGCTCCGGCGCCGCCCCTGCGGGCGCGCGAGGGAGCGGAAGGGCGAGGGACAGGTATGCAGGAGATCAAATGTCCGCATTGCGGAAAGGTGTTTCAGGTCGACGAATCCGGCTACGACCAGATCGTCCGGCAGGTGAGAGACCGGGAATTTGAAAAGGAGCTGGCGCGCCGGGAGCAGGAGATGGACCGCGCCCGCGAGAACGACCGCACCATCGCCCGGATGGAGCAGGAGCGCCGGCAGAGCGAGCTCGAGGCAAACAAGAAGAGCGCCCTGGCCGAAAAGGACCGGGAGATCGAGCGGCTGAAGGCGCAGCTCGACAACGCCGGGACCGCGCGGAAGCTGGCCGTCTCGGAGGCGCTTCAGGCGAAGGAGAAGGAGCTTTCGGAGAAGCTCAACCGCATCACGGAGCTGGAGGGCCGGATCGCGAGCGCGGAGAACGAGGGGAAGCTGAAGGAGACCGCGCTCCGGCAGCAGTACGAGGAGAAGCTCAGGCTCAAGGACGAGCAGATCGACTACTACAAGGATTTCAAGGCCCGCCAGTCCACCAAGATGGTCGGCGAGAGCCTGGAGCAGCACTGCCGGACGCAGTTCGATTCCATTCGCATGGCCGCCTTCCCGAACGCCTACTTTGAAAAGGACAACGACGCGCGCACCGGCAGCAAGGGCGATTTCATCTTCCGGGAGTCCTCGGAGGACGGGACCGCGTTCATCTCCATCATGTTCGAGATGAAAAACGAGATGGACGAGACGGCCACCAAGCACAAGAACGAGGACTTTTTCAAGGAGCTGGACAAGGACCGGCGGGAGAAGGGCTGCGAGTACGCCGTTCTGGTGTCGCTGCTCGAGATGGACAGCGAGCTGTACAACAACGGGATCGTGGACGTGTCGTACCGCTATCCGAAGATGTACGTCATCCGGCCGCAGTTTTTCATCCCGATCATCACGCTGCTGAGAAACGCCGCGCTCAATTCGCTGCAGTATCAGCGCGAGCTGCAGGTCGTCAAGAATCAGCAGCTGGACCTGCTGCACTTTGAGGAGAACATGCAGGAGTTCAAGACCGGCTTTGCGCGGAACTATCGCCTTGCCAGCGAAAAATTCAGCACCGCGATCGAAGAGATCGACAAGACGATCCAGCACCTGCAGAAGACCAAAGAGGCCCTGCTCTCGTCCGAGAACAATCTGCGGCTCGCCAACAACAAGGCCGAGGATCTCTCCATCAAGAAGCTCACGAAAAACGCCCCGTCCGTCAAGGCGATGTTCGACGATCTGAAAACCGACGAATAAAACGGCGCAAAACGCGCATACTGTTCCCAAAACGAAAAGGATGGGAACCATATGATCGAACAGGATACCGTCAAGCTCCTGCGGGAGTGCGACGCGGGCGTGAAGATGGGCGCGTCCTCGCTCCACGACGTGCTTCGCTATGCGCATGCCGGGAAGCTGCAGCAGCTTCTGTCCGACTGCAGACGGGAGCACGACCGGCTCGACGGCGAGATTCAGGCGCTGCTGGACCGCTGCGGCGACGAGGGGAAGGAGCCGAGCCCCGTCGGCAAAAAGATGGCCGAGATGAAAACGAAGCTGGAGCTGACCGTGCACGATTCCGATCAGACCATCGCGGAGCTGATGACGGACGGCTGCAACATGGGCGTCAAATCGCTGAGCCGGTATCTCAATCAGTATCAGGCGGCCAGCGAAGAGGCCAAGGACGTCGCCAAGCGGCTGATCGCCCTCGAGTCGCAGCTCGCCGTCGATCTGCGCGGCTTTCTGTGACGCAGCCCGGCGAAAAAACGGAACAGACAGAACTCTCCGGCGGATCCGGTTTTTCCGGATCCGCCGGAGAGTTCTGCATCCTGTCGCTTTTTTCTGCGCGGCGCCTGTTTTCTTTTCCTCACCGATGTGGTAAGATGGACCCCGAGAGAAGAGAGTTGGCGGCCCGGCCGCCGGAGAGAGAGACAGCATGAAACTCAACGAACTGAAGCCGGGCGGCTCCGCCCGGATCGTTGCCGTCGGCGGCGAGGGCGCGCTGCGGCAGCATTTTCTGGATATGGGCGTCATCCCCGGGGCGGAGGCGACCATGATCAAGCTCGCGCCGATGGGCGACCCGATGGAGCTGCGGCTGCACGGCTACGAGCTGACGCTGCGCCTGGCCGACGCGGAAAAGATCGAGATCGAGCCTCTGGCCGAGCCCGTCGCCGACCGACACCAGCCGCGCCCGGCGCACGGGCGCGCGGCGCACCCCGGTCTCGGCGAGGAGGGCAAATTCCACCCCAAGGGCACAGGCGAGCCGCTGCCGGAGGGCACGGTGCTGACCTTCGCGCTGGTGGGCAGCCAGAACTGCGGCAAGACGACGCTCTTCAACCAGCTCACCGGGGCCAGCCAGCACGTCGGGAATTTCCCCGGCGTCACGGTGGACCGGAAGGACGGCGCGATCCGGGGCCAGGCCGGCACCTCCATCACCGACCTGCCGGGCATCTACTCGATGTCCCCCTACTCCAGCGAGGAGCTGGTGTCCCGCAATTTCGTCCTCAACGAGAAGCCGCGCGCGATCATCAATATCCTGGACGCGACCAATATCGAGCGCAACCTCTATCTGACCATGCAGCTGCTGGAGATGGGCATTCCCATGGTGGTCGCCCTGAACATGATGGACGAGGTGACGGGAAACGGAGGCACCATCGACGTCAACCGGATGGAGAACATGCTCGGCGTACCCGTGGTGCCCATCTCCGCGGCTAAAAACCAGGGCATCGACGAGCTGGTCCGGCACGCCGTGCATATCGCGAAATATCAGGAAAAGCCGCGCCGCCAGGATTTCTGCGACGCGAGCGACAACGGGGGAGCCGTTCACCGATGTCTGCACGCGGTGACCCATCTGATCGAGGACCACGCGGAGCAGGCGGGCATCCCGGTGCGCTTCGCCGCCTCCAAGCTGATCGAGGGCGACGAGCTGATCCTGAACCAGCTCGGGCTCGATCAGAACGAGAAGGATCTTCTGGGCCACATCGTGCTTCAGATGGAGAAGGAGCGCGGCCTGGACAAAAGCGCGGCCATCGCCGACATGCGGTTCGCGTTTATCGAGAAGGTATGCAGCGAGTGCGTCACGAAGCCGGGGGAGACCCGGGAGCATATAAGGAGTCAGAAGATCGACCGCGTCCTGACCGGAAAGTACACCGCCATCCCGTTCTTCATCGGCATCATGGCGCTGGTGTTCTATCTGACCTTCTCCGTGATCGGCGCGCGGCTGCAGAACCTCCTGGCCGCGGGGATCGGGAGGCTCACCGAGGCGACGGACGCCGCCCTGACCGCCGCCAATGTGAACACCGCGGTACACGGGCTCATCATCAACGGGATCTTCGAGGGCGTGGGCAGCGTGCTGAGCTTTCTGCCCATCATCGTGACCATGTTCTTCTTCCTGTCGCTGCTGGAGGACAGCGGCTATATCGCCCGTGTGGCTTTCTTCATGGACAAGCTTCTGCGGCGGATCGGCCTGTCGGGGAGAAGTATCGTCCCGATGCTCATCGGCTTCGGCTGCACCGTCCCCGCCGTCATGTCCACCCGCACGCTGCCCAGCGAACGCGACCGGCGGATGACGATTCTGCTGACGCCCTTTATGAGCTGCACCGCCAAGCTGCCGATCTATTCCTTCTTTATCAGCGCCTTCTTCCCGAACATCGGGTGGGCGGTGATGACGGGGGTCTATCTGGTCGGAATCCTGACGGGAATTCTCGTGGCTTTTCTGTACAAGAACACCATGTTCAAGGGCGACGCCGTCCCCTTCGTGATGGAGCTGCCGAACTACCGGCTGCCGAGCCCCAGAAACGTGCTTCAGCTGCTGTGGGAGAAGGCCAAGGACTTTCTGCAGAGGGCCTTCTCGGTGATCCTCATCGCCACCATCGTCGTCTGGTTCCTGCAGAGCTTTGACCTGCACTTTAATATGGTGCAGGATTCCCACAACAGTATCCTGGCGGTGATTTCGGGCCTTCTGGTTCCGCTGTTCCGGCCCGTCGGACTGGGCGACTGGCGCATCGTCACCTCTCTCATCAGCGGCTTCATGGCCAAGGAGAGCGTGGTCTCGGTGATGCGGGTGCTGTTTGGCGGCGAGAGCGGGGTGGCGGCCGTGCTGAGTACGCTCTCGGCTCTCTCCATGCTGGTCTTCAGCCTCCTCTACACGCCCTGCGTGGCGGCGATCGCGTCTGTCAAAAGGGAGCTGGGTTCCCGCTGGGCGGTGACCCTGGTGATCTGGCAGTGCGTCCTGGGCTGGGCGGGCGCCCTGCTCATACGTCTGCTGGGCATGCTGTTCGGATTGAGGTGACAAACATGAGCGGACTGGATATCGTACTTCTGCTTCTGGTCGGCGCCGCCGCCGCGGCGGCGCTGAGAAGCATCCTGAGAAACCGCGCGGAAGGGAGAAGCTGCGGAGGAGAGTGCGCCGGATGCGGCCTCTCCTGCCGAAGAAGAAAGGAGGATTCCGGATCATGAACGCCGTTCTTACGGCCGGCCTGGTTCTGCTTGCCGTTCTTGCCGCCTGCGCCGCCGCGCGAAGATACCGCAGAGGGGGCGGATGCTGCGGAGAACACGAGGAGGCGGTCAGGAGAAACGCCGCCGCGGACCGGAATAAAAGCCATTATCCGTATGAGGCCGCCCTTGAGATCGGCGGTATGACCTGCGAGAACTGCGCCCGCAGGGTCGAAAACGCGCTCAACGAACTGGACGGCGTGTGGGCAAAAGTCTCGATCAGCACCCGGAAGGCAAAGGTGCTGTGCAAGACGGAACCGGATGAGACGGCCCTGCGGACAGCCGTCCGCGGAGCCGGCTACGTCGTCACGTCCTGCCGGACCGGAAAAGTCTCCGGGGCGTGAAACTGTTTTTTGAGGACGGAAGAGATTCCGGAAATATTCTCTTTTCGGTGGCCCCGCCTTCCTGCGGTTCGTATAACAGGATGTAAGGGCGCTGGAAGCCCGGAAGGAGAGAAAAAGGATGAAGACATTATTCAGCAGAATCAGAGAGTTCTTTCATAGATGCTTCGAAGAATACAGCATGGGAGTCCGTTACTGCCTGGAGCACAACATCCAGGTCATGCCCCCGGAGGCAGCGGTACCGGCCTGAGGATGGGCCGTGACCCGGAGGTATGCGCATGGCGAGACTGACAGATTTGTTTGATTACCAGAAATTTATCGGAAATCCGAAGCTGGCGGCGGTGATCGGGGAGACCCGGGGACGCTGCGCCGGAAAGGCGCTCAGCACACAGGAGCTGGAATATGTGAGCGCCGCGGGGGATCCGGAGCTGTTTGAGAGAATCGACGGCCCGGAGGAGCTATAATCGGATCCGGCTGCCGGGAGGGCGGCGGCCGGATCCGGAAAAGCCGCTGTTTCCGCGGCTTTTTTTATTTTGGGCGGATTCGGAAAAGAACGGGAAACCGCCGGCCGGAAAAAGACGGGCGGCCGCATATTCGAATGGAAATCGGGCGGACCGTATGTTATTATTTGATACATAGCGGAAAGAATCTGAGGGGAAATCCGTAAGGCAGAACGAGCCGCGCGATAGTTGAACCGCGCGCGCACCGCTGGCCCAGGTGCCTCGCGCACCGCGCACGAGATGGAGCCGCGCGCGCACCGCGGGCACAAGTGCCTCGCGCACCGCGCACGAGATGGAGGGTATTATGGCAAAGACCGGATTTGACAATGACAAGTACCTGAAGACCCAGTCGGAACATATACGGGAGAGGATCAGCCAGTTCGGAGGAAAACTCTATCTTGAATTCGGCGGCAAGCTTTTCGACGATTATCACGCATCCCGCGTGCTTCCCGGCTTTCATCCGGATTCAAAGATCACGATGCTGAAGGAGCTTCGGGACCAGTGCGAGATCGTCATCGCGATCAACGCGGCCGACATCGAGAAAAACAAGGTGCGCGGCGATCTCGGCATCACCTATGATATGGATCTTCTGCGCCTGGTGGACGCCTTCACGGGGGACGGACTGACGGTGGGCTCGGTCGTGCTGACCCGTTTTTCGGAGCAGCCGGCGACCATCGTCTACGAAAAGAAGCTGAAGGCCCTCGGACTGAGAGTGTACCGACATTATCCGATCCCGGGATATCCGGCGGACATCCCGCTGATCGTCAGCGACGACGGATTCGGCCGGAACGACTACATCGAGACCACGCGACCCCTCGTGGTCGTCACCGCGCCGGGACCCGGCAGCGGAAAGATGGCCACCTGCCTGTCGCAGCTCTACCACGAGCACAAGAGGGGCGTGGACGCGGGCTACGCGAAATTCGAGACCTTCCCCATCTGGAACCTTCCGCTCAACCACCCCGTCAACCTCGCCTACGAGGCGGCGACGGCGGATCTGGACGACGTCAATATGATCGATCCCTTCCATCTGGAGGCCTACGGCGACACGGTGGTCAACTACAACCGCGACGTCGAGGTGTTCCCGGTGCTCAACGCGATCTTTGAGAAGATTTCCGGGAGCTCTCCCTACAAATCCCCGACGGACATGGGGGTCAACATGGTGGGGAACTGCATCTTTGACGACGAGGCGGTCCGCCGCGCGGCGGATCAGGAGATCATCCGCCGGTTCTATCAGGCGGAGTGCGAGAAGCGCAAGGGCAACGCCGGTGACGAGCCGGTGCGCAGGATCGAGCTTCTGATGAAGAAGGCGGGAATCTCGGCGGCTGACAGACCGGTCGTCGCGGCCGCCAATATCCGCGCGGAGCAGACCGGCAATCCGGCGGCGGCCATGGAGATGGAGGACGGGACCATCATCACGGGCAAGACGTCCGTGCTGCTCGGCGCCAGCTCGGCGCTGCTTCTCAACGCCCTGAAGTATCTGGCGGGAATCGCGGACGAGGTGCAGCTGATACCGCCGGCCTTTATCGAGCCGATCATGGACCTCAAGACGAGAACGCTGGGAGATCACAGCTCCCTGCTTCACCTCAACGAGCTTCTCATCGCCCTCTCCGTCGCCGCGGTGAACGACGAGAACGCCGGCAGGGCGCTGGCCCAGGTCCCGAATCTCAAGGGTCTCGAGGCCCATTCCTCCGTCATTCTTTCCCAGATCGACGAGGGCGTCTTCAAGACGCTGGGGATCAACCTGACCTGCGAACCGAATTACGAGAGCAAGAAGCTCTATCACAGATGACGGGAGAGGCCGCCGGGATGCGTTCCGGGCGGCCTTATCCGACAAAACGACTGCTTGAGTGGACAATAAGAACTTGCTGAACCGGCACCCGTGGCTTATGATACAGGTGCGCGGGATGAAAGAGGCGCGAAGAAGAGGCGGCCCGGCGTCATCGGGACGGACGGGCGGCGCAACCGGCACAGGAGGCGTTTATGGAAGAGAAGAGGATTCTCGAGGAGCTGAAAGAGAACTTCGAAAAGATATTCGGATACCCGGAGGAGGGCGTGTTCTTCGCCCCGGGCAGGGTCAATCTCATCGGTGAACACACGGACTACAACGGCGGCCATGTATTCCCCTGCGCCCTGACGCTCGGCACCTACGCCGCCGCGAGGAAGCGGGACGACCGCACGATCCGTTTCGCGTCCCTGAATATCCGCAGCGGGAGCGTGACGGAGTGTTCCCTCGACGATCCCTCGCTTCGTCTGGACGGCAGCGCGGGCGGAGAGAATGACGCGGCCGGCGCCTCCGACTGGACCGGCTATCCCAGAGGCGTGATCTGGGCCTTCGCGGAGAAGGGGTACCGTCTCCCCACCGGCCTGGACGTGCTGTACTACGGCAACATCCCGGCGGGCTCGGGTCTTTCCTCCTCGGCATCCCTGGAGGTGCTGACGGGTCTGGTGCTCAGGGAGCTCTACGGATTCGGGGACGTCAGCCAGGTGGATCTGGCCGTCTTCGGCCAGAGGGCGGAGAGCGCGTACGTCGGCATGAACTGCGGCATCATGGATCAGTTCGCGTCCGCCATGGGAAAGAAGAACCACGCGATCTTCCTCGACACCAACACACTGGAATACCAGTACGCGCCCCTCGCTCTCGACGGGATGAAGATCGTCATCACCAACAGCAACGTCAAGCATCAGCTCGTGAACTCCGGCTACAACACGAGGCGCGAGGAGTGCGAGACGGCCCTCACCCTGCTGAGGGAAGCCCGCCGGCCGGAGGAGCTCGCCTCCCTCGGGGCGCTGACGCCCGAGGCGTTTGCGGAGATGGAGCCGCTCCTTGAGGAACCGGTCAGAAGCCGTGCCAGACACGCGGTGAACGAGAACTACCGCACCATCGAGGCGGTGGCGGCCCTCAACGCCGGTGATATCGCGCGTTTCGGCGAACTGATGAACGAATCCCACGTCTCTCTGCGCGACGACTACGACGTGTCCTGCGAGGAGATCGATTTCCTCGTGGACGAGGCGTGGAAGGTGCCGGGCGTGCTCGGAAGCCGGATCACGGGAGGCGGATTCGGAGGCTGCACCGTGAGCATCGTGAGAGACGAGGCCATCGACGAATTCAGGACGAAGCTTTCCGCGGCCTACGCGGAGAAATATCCCTCGAAGTCCGCCGAGTTCTATGTGATCGAGGCCGGCGAGGGCGCCCACAGGATCAGCTGAAAGACAGTTTGGAGGTGCGGAAATGAAAATACTTGTCACAGGAGGAACCGGCTTCATCGGGAGCCACACGGTCGTCGAGCTTCTCAACGCCGGCTATGAAGTCGTTATCGCCGACAATCTGTACAACTCAAAGGCTCTCGTGGTGGACAGGATCGAGACCATCACCGGAAAGAGACCTGCCTTCTACGAGATGGACGTCCTCGACCGCGAGGCGCTCTCCGGCCTCTTTGACCGCGAGAAGATCGACGCCGTCATTCATTTTGCCGGCTACAAGGCGGTGGGGGAGTCGACCAGGAAGCCGATCGAATACTACCACAACAACCTGATGACGACGCTCGTCCTGTGCGACGTGATGCGCCGTCACGGCTGCCGGAAGATCGTGTTCTCCAGCTCGGCCACGGTCTACGGGGATCCGGCCTTCGTGCCGATCACCGAGGAATGCCCCCTGGGAGAGACCACCAATCCCTACGGCACCACGAAGGCCATGCAGGAGCGCATTCTCACCGATATATGGAAGAGCGACAGCGAGTGGCGCGTGATGCTTCTGCGCTACTTCAACCCGATCGGCGCCCATGAGAGCGGCCTGATCGGCGAGGATCCCAAGGGGATCCCGAACAACCTGCTGCCCTACGTCGCCCAGGTCGCCGGCGGCAAGCTGGAGAAGATCCATGTCTTCGGAGACGACTACGACACCCCGGACGGAACGGGCGTCCGCGATTACATCCACGTCGTCGATCTCGCGAAAGGCCACGTAAAGGCGATCGAGGGGATGGAGAAGCTTGAGGGCGTGAACGTCTTCAACCTCGGCACCGGGATCGGATACAGCGTGCTCGACATCGTAAAGGCTTTCGAAAAGGCCTGCGGCAGGGAGCTTCCCTACGTGATCGACCCGAGACGGCCCGGAGACATCGCCCGGTGCTACTCCGATCCCTCGAAGGCGGAGAAGGTGCTCGGCTGGAAGGCGGAGCGGGGCATCGAGGACATGTGCCGTGACGCGTGGAACTGGCAGAGCAGGAATCCGGAAGGCTATCAATAAAAACGAATCAGAGAGGCAGGAGGCGGAGGCGTCTCCTGTCTTTTCGGAAAGACAGGTTATAACATGGCATTGCTGAACGACTACAACAAGGCGCGCCGCATCGGCGTGCGCGACGTGCATCGGGATATCTCCGCGGGGCGCTATCCGTACCCGCCGTCTCTGGATTACATCACCGGCGGTCAGGGGATTGCCGGCGAATTTCCCGTGGGCCTGATGGAGATACCGATCTCCATGATCACAGGGACAAGGGACGAGGGACGCCAGAACGCGTTCTCGAGAACCTTTATGCCGATCCTGGCGGAGAAATCCGAATTTGCCATGAAATGGCAGCAGCTGTGCGACATCCAGGTCAGCGAAGGCATCCGCGATCCCATCAAGGTCTATGAGTTCATGCAGAAATTCTACGTGCAGGAAGGGAACAAGCGCGTGTCCGTCATGCGGTACATGGATATGCCGCTTATTCTCGCGGATATCACCCGGGTCCTGCCGAAGCGGACCGATGATCTGTGGAATAAAATCTACTACGAGTTTCTCCGGTTTTTTGACGTGTGCCCGATCTACGGGATCACGTTCTCCTCGGAGGGGGGCTACGCGCGGCTGGCGGAGATCGCCGGACAGACGCTGGACGACCCCTGGCCGGAGGAGCTGGTGAGCTCGGTGCGGTACGCCTTCGGGCGCTTCGAGGAGATGTTCAACGCCCGCGGCGGGGAGCGGCTCGCCCTCACCGCCGGAGACGCCTTCCTCATCTATCTGTCGATTTTCAGCATCGGGAGCCTTCTGGACGAGAAGAAGGAGGTGCTGGAGAAGCGGATCGCCCGGATCTGGAACGAATTCCTGACAGGATCGGGCGAGGAGCGCATCACGGTGGTCGACTCCCCGGAGGACATCGAGAAGGCCGGCGCGCCGAACGCGGCGGAGACCGTCCTCGGCGTCATCGTGAAGCCCCGGCTCTACACCGAGGCCCATCCCCTCAAGGCGGCGTTCATCTATGACAGAACGCCCGGCGAGTCCAGCTGGGTCTACGGACACGAGCTGGGAAGGAACGCGCTGCAGCAGAACTACGAGGGAATCGTCGACACGATCAAATACGAGGGCTGCGCCACCGACGAGGACGTCCGCCATGCGGTCGAGGCCGCCGTCGCCGACGAGGACGACCTCATCGTCACCGTCTCCCCCACCCAGATGGCGGAGACGCTCCGCTGCGCGATCCGTTATCCGAAGACGAAATTCATGAACTGCTCGGTCAACCTTTCGCACAACGCGGTCCGCACCTACTACGGCAGGATGTACGAGGCGAAATTCCTCATGGGAGCCCTGGCGGCCTCGGTCGCCGAGAACCACCGGATCGGCTTCCGCGCGGATTACCCGATCTACGGGACCATGGCCAATATCAACGCCTTCGCCATCGGCGCCGCCATGATCGATCCTCAGGCGAAGCTCTACCTCACCTGGGCGTCGGTGAAGGACGTCGACTGGAGGGCGGACATGAGGGAAAAGGGCGTGAGCGTCTACTCCGGGCCCGATCTCATCAAGCCGCAGAACGCCTCCAGGGAATACGGCATCTACCGGATCGGAGAGGACGGCCAGGTGCTCAATCTCGCCGCGCCGGTCTGGGACTGGGGAAAATACTACACGCTGATCGTGCGGACGATTCTCAACGGGACCTGGAACGCGAGAGATATCGTAAGGCCGGACCAGGCCCTCAACTACTGGTGGGGCATGCAGTCCGGCGTGATCGACGTGATCATGAGCAAGCACATCTCCTATTACTCGAGAAAGCTCGTCGGGACGCTGAAGAACGGCCTGATCAGCGGGACGCTGAATCCCTTTGACGGCGAGCTGAGGAGTCAGGAGGGGATCATCAAGACGGCGGACAGCCCGAGACTTTCAAACCTCGAGATCATCGAGATGGACTGGCTCAACGACAACGTCGTGGGAAGTCTCCCCGAGCTTTGGGAGCTCACCGACAAGGTGAGGGAGACGGTCCAGGTGAGCGGGGTGCCGAAGGCAAAGAGCTGAAGAGCCCCGCCGGCAGCGCCCCGGCGGGAGGCCGGGGAAAAACGGCCGGCGGAAGCGCGAAATAGCAGAGACAGGGAGAGTGTGGTTCCATGAAGATACTGGCGGTGGCGGATGAAGAAAACAAGTGGATCTGGGATTGCTTTGACCGCGAGAGCATGAAGGACGTGAACCTGATCCTGTCCTGCGGGGACCTGGATCCGGATTACCTGCAGTTTCTCGTGACCATGATCAACTGTCCGCTTCTCTACGTCAGAGGGAATCACGACACGAAGTACGACCAGAGACCGCCCCTGGGCTGTATCGATATCGACGACAAGATCTACAATTTCCGGGGCCTGCGGATTCTGGGACTGGGCGGCTCCATGCGCTATCATCCCGGAAAGGACATGTACACGGAGGCGGAGATGAGCCGCCGCGTGCGCCGGCTGCAGAGCAGGATCACCCTGATGAAC
Source organism: uncultured Lachnospiraceae bacterium (assembly GCA_902773195.1). The sequence goes on along the minus strand of CACYDL010000001.1, from coordinate 31,110 downwards.
GGGTTCGACATCCTGCTGACCCACGCGCCCGCCAGAGGCTGCGGGGACATGGAGGATCTTCCGCACAGAGGCTTCAAGTGCTTCAACGAGCTCATGGACCGCTGGCATCCCAAATACATGCTTCACGGCCACGTCCACAAAAGCTACGGCGCCGGATTTGAGAGAGAGAGGGCGCACGCCAGCGGCACGAAGGTCATCAACGCCTGCGACACCCACATGCTGGACATCGGTGAGGACGACTATCCGGCCAGGGGGAGGACGGGCTCGCCTCTCTACGACCTCTACATCTCGATGACGGACGGCAGGAGGAGATCCGGCCTGTGACGGACCGCGGAGAAATCTTCTCCGCGGAAGATGCGGCAAAAGCCGTCCGCGTGACGGGCGGCCCCGCGAAAGCGTCTTTCGTGACGGAGCGTCGGGGAATCTTCTCCGCGACGGACCGCCGTCGGAATCGGACAGATGCTTGCGCAAGAAGCCTCCGCAGATTATAATGCATATAGAATAAGGCTTCCGGAGAGGATCTGCGTGTGAAGAACAGGCAAGAGACGCCATCAGGCAGGCGCGTACCCGCCAGGCAGAGACTGTTTGAGATCATCCAGATCGGAAACGGGCAGGATACCGCGAGCAGGGTGTTCGACATCGTTCTTGTAACCGTGATCGTGCTGAATATCCTGGTGATGGTCCTGCAGACATTTGACAGATTCCGCCCCTGGCACGACGTGCTCTACGGGGTGGAGCTGTTTACGGTGATCTTCTTCTGTCTGGAGTATATATGCAGAATCATAACCGCCGACTTTCTGTTCCCCGATATCGGAAGGGGGCAGGCGATCGGACGGTTTGTGCTGTCATTTGACGGAATGGTGGACCTGCTGACGATACTTCCGTTCTTCTTCCTGAGCGGATTCGTCGTGTTCCGCATGCTGAGGGTCGTGAGAATCTTCCACCTGTTCCGCATCAACGCCCACTACGACTCCTTCAACGTCATCCGGACCGTCATCTATGAAAAGAGAAACCAGCTGGCCTCGTCCGTCTTTATCATCCTGGTGCTGATGCTGGCGGCCTCCATCACCATGTACAGCGTGGAGCATGAAGCCCAGCCGGAGAACTTCCGGAACGCCCTGTCCGGCATGTGGTGGGCGGTCTCGGCGCTGCTGACCATCGGATACGGCGACATCTACCCGGTCACTCTGACGGGGAGGATCCTGGCGGTTTTCATCTCCTTCCTGGGGGTGGGGGTCGTGGCGCTCCCCACGGGCATCATTTCCGCCGGATTTGTCGAGCAGTACACCAGGGTGGCGGGGGACGACGCCAAGGACGCCGGGATGCGTCTCCAGTCCGTCGTCATAGACGTGGACAGCGCGTGGATCGGAGAGAGCGCGGCGGGACTGGCGGAGCATTACCGCACGTCGATCGTGTGCTTTGAGAGAAACCGGCGCACCTGCCTGCCGGACCCGGAATACAACATACAGCTCGGAGATGTGCTCACGGTGTGGCATCTCCCCGAAAATGCGTCCGTCGACGCGAAGGATTGTTGAATATGATGATCAGGAAACAACGGATTCATGATTTCCGAAAAAGAGCCGGAATGCCCGTCCTCCTGCTGGCGGCGGGATGTCTTCTTCTGACGGGCTGCGGCGGAAAGAAAAAAGCGGAAAGCCCGGAACGGCCCGCCGTCTCCGAGACGGTCTCTGCCGTCGCGGGATCGGCCGTCACGTCCTCCGAGGCCTCTGCGGCATCGGCCGCCACGTCCTCCGGGACCGCCGCGGGATCCGCCGTCACGTCCTCCGAGGCCTCCGCGGCGTCTGCCGCCACGTCCTCCGGGACCGCCGCGGGATCCGCCGTCACGTCCTCCGGGACCGCCGCGGCATCGGCCGCCGCCCCTGACGGCGCCGCTGCGGGACAGGACGCCGTATCGCGCGGGGAAGGGACGGAACCGGCCTCTGCCTCAGAGGCGGACGCGGGACAGGACGGCGCGCTGCCCGAATCGGCGTCGGAGGAAGCGCTCTCCTCGGGCCTTCTCTCCTTTTCTCTTGGCGGAACGATCAACTCGGCCGAGGATATGGCCGACCCCGCGACGTCCGGCGCGGAATCCTCCGCGGCAGCCGGCGGGGCGATCCTGCCGGGTATCGGCAAGCTTTCGATTTCCCCCCTGGAGAAAAACGAGCTTTCCCAGTACATCGGTATGTCCTTTGACGCTCTCGAGAAGAAATTCGAGGGTATTGAGTCGGAGGTATCCTTCGGCGTGAGAAGCTACAGCCTCGGCGAAGCGGTCGACGGCCGGGACCGGCAGGTCGGAATGACCGGCTCCGAGAGCGGCGGTCTGATCACGAAGATCAATCTTTACGCAGGCGAGGCCTATAAAATCGCCGGGATCAGGAGCGGCATGAGTCTGGAGGCCGCGGACAAGGCGGCCAAAGCGGCCGGCTTCGACAACAAGGAGGAATCCGGCGCCTTTGCCCAGAAGGAGGAGCCGGACAACGGGCTTACGGTCTATCAGGCTCCCGACGGCCTGACCGTCACGGTCTACTCCTCCGACGGCGCGACCGTGGATACGGTGACCTGCGAAAACCGCTGACAGAAGGATCGTTCCCCTGCGGAGACAAATCCCCTGCGGAAACAAATCCCCTGCGGAAGGAGTTCTATGACACGTGACGAAGCGAAAGCCGCCCTCGCAGGCAAAATGATCGAGACCTACGGCTTTGAGAAGGGGCTCAGGATTTCCGGGGTGACCGCCGATCCGATTCTCGATGATTTTCTGAATCTGTGCGGGAAGGCGGAGCCCGGCGCCTCCGTCTCCGAGGTCTACAACACCGAGGACCGGAAGGCCTGCCTTCTTCTGACCGGGACGAGGACCGGGAAGGGGCCGGAGATTCTGGAAGTGAAGCTGAAATAATCGCGACAGGTGACCGCGGACGGCGTTCCGCGGTCTGTATTGTTGAGCAGCGTTTCGAGACGGCCGGATTCCCGCGGCGGGAGCGGCCGCGGACAGTCACCGAAGGGGGAACAAGGGAACTGCGATGAGAGAGACGGGAAGAACATACCGGCGCAGGGCCGCAGCGGGTGCGGCGGCGGCCGCGTTTTTTGTTTTCACGGCATTTTCCCCGGTTTTTGCGGATGATCTGCAGGAGAACGAGTATATCTACGAGAACTATGAGGAGTACGGCGACGCCTTTGACGAGTGGGACGAAGAGGCCTGGGGAAGCGAATGGGACGACGAGGACTGGGACGACGGGCTCGACGGCTGGACGGAGGAGGACGGCGATTACACCGGGGACGGAACCTCGGAGGACTTCTCCGGCGGCGGGGAGACGGACGGCGTGAGTCCGGGAAGCTCCGATGAGACGGGGGACGGACTCGACGAGGTCAAATCCCATCTCGGCAGCCTGCCGGACGACAGGGAATCCCTCGCGGAGGCCGGCGTCGTCACGGCATCCGGCGGCGGTCTGTCTGATTCCGGCCGGTGGAGGAGCTTTCTTGAGAGCGTCCGCAGCGGGGCCTCCGCCTCGGTGGACGTCGCCTCCTTCAACAGCCAGGGGGAGGCCGTGATCGATCACATTGACTTCGACGGCTATCGCTTCACGGACGTCCGCGACAATACCAGGAACCACCACTATCTGGGGTCCGCCTATATCGTCCGCCATTACAGCTATCTGGCCGGGTTCGACGGCAGCGGTTCCTGCGCGCTCTTCGGGAGCGGCGAGGAGGAAGGGGACGCCGACGGATGGGAGGCGGCCGCCCTCGTGACGAAGCGGTACGACAGCCTGGGCGGCGTCTATGAGGCCATTGAAAACGACTACGAGGGCATCTCGCCTCCGACCGTTCTTTTTGATTTTACCGGGGCCGGTGAGGAAGGGTCTTACGGATACGAGGATTACGAAGGATAAAAGGACCGGATGCGGCCGGTATCGGTGCGGGGCCTGAAGGCTCCGCATTTGCGGCTTTTCGGGAGAGTGCGCGGCCGGCAGGTCCGCGGTCCTTGTGGAGGAGGAGTTCCGCCATGACGATGACAGAGATTCTGGAACAGAACAAAGAGAAGCTGATCCGGCAGCTCGAGACAGCCGCGACGCCCGATCAGGCCCGGCCGGTACTGGAGGCCGCCCTCGACCGGATGCTGTACCGCTACAACGAGCTGTGCGCCGAGGACAGGACCAGGGAGGCGGCTGCCGGAATGATGCGGGCCGTGAGAACGGCCGTCCCTCTGGTGAACGTCATCAGGGACGTCCGCGTGTGGGAGAGGACGGTGTCCGGCGGGGAGCGAAAGAGCGGACGCCTCGCCTCGAGGATTCCTTTTCTGCTGCTCCTGACCGCCGGCGCGGCCTTCGCCGCCGCGCTGCTTCTGACCCAGGCGGCCAGCCTCTTCAGGATTCCGGCCTGCCTGATCCTCCTGTCGGCCTCCGCTCTCTGTTTCTTTCTCTCGGGCCGCTTCAGCAGAGGCGGGCAGGGCGGCGCGTCCCGTGAACGGATGACCGAGTGCATCGTGGACGGGGAGGGAATCTACCGCACGATCCATTCCGTGATGCTGGTGATGGATCAGAATCTGGACCAGGTCTCCGCGGACGCGGCGCAGGACAGAGCCTCCGACAACCGGGTGAGGGCGTCCTCCCTCACGGATGCCGAGCTGTCCCTCTACGCCGGCCTTCTTGAGGCCTCCTACAGCGGCGACAGCGGCTATGCCTTTGAAAAGCTGTCGGAGCTGAAGTATTATCTTCACACCAGAAATATTGACGTGATCGACTACAGCGAGGAGCACTCCGCCTGGTTCGACAGGATGCCCTCGATGACGGAGGGAACGCTCCGCCCGGCGCTGGCGTCCGAGGGCAGGCTTCTCAGAAAGGGGCTTGCTTCCGCGTAGGAATGGAGGAGATAACGGTATGGACAGGTTTTACGGCTTCGATCTCGGCGACGCGGAGAGCGCCGTCTCCGTTCTGGAAAAATCCGGCCGTTCCGTTCCGGAGCTGATTCCGGTGCAGGACGCGAAAAGCTTTGTCACCGCCTACGCGGCTACGTCGGACGGGCAGCTGCTGATCGGGGAAAACGCGTGCTACGCGCCTTCCGTCGTGAAGCGCCGCCTGCGCTTCAAGAGCCGCTTTCTCACGGACGAGGCCTCCGCGGCCGCGGACGTCAGAAGCTTCGCCGCCGGCGTTCTGGGGGAGCTGTATTCGACCGGGAACCTGGTGAAGGGGAGCGACAGCTGCTTCTATGTCGGCTGTCCCGCCGGCTGGGACAGAAATGCCCGGGAGCAGTACCGGGCGGCCTTTGAGCGGGCGGGGTATCCCCCTGTCCGGATCATCTCCGAGTCGAGGGCCGCGCTGGTGAGCGCCTGCCAGTCAAAGCACCTCCAGGTCGGGTACGACATCCTCTCAAAGCCGGTGCTTGTCGTGGACATCGGATCCTCGACGACGGATTTCGCCTACGTCTGCCGGGGACGGGAGGTGGAGATGCGGACGGCGGGCGAGGTCACCCTCGGGGGCGGCGTGATGGACGAGATCCTCCTGGAGGAGTCCGTCTCCCGTTCACCCGACGCGGAGGAGATCCGCCGGGTCTTCGGGGAGAGCGAGCCCTGGAAGAATTACTGCGAGTTCGCCGCCCGGCGCCTCAAGGAGAGATATTTTTCCGACGAGGAATATTTCAGCAGGGAGCCCTGCACGGAGACGGTCCTGATCCGCTACCGGCAGCCGCTCAGGCTGAAGATCCGTATGGACGCGGCGACGGCGGACCTGTTGCAGAACCGCGCCTCGAAGCGGCTGGGCGGCCGGTCGTTCCGCTCCGTATTTGAGAGCTCTCTTCGCGACGTGCGCGACGGCATCGGAGGAGAAATGCCCGAGCTGATCTTCCTCACGGGCGGCGTATCGAAGCTGCCCTCCGTCAGGGAGTGGTGCATGGACACCTTCCCGGACGCGGTGGTGATCACGGGCACCGAGCCGGAGTTCTCGGTCTCCCGGGGACTCGCCTACTGCGGGCGGATCGACGACGAGCTCAGGGATTTCCGGAAAGATCTCGAGGATCTCAAGGCCTCGCGGACCATCGAAACCATCGTCGCCGCCAATATCGGCGGTCTCTACCGCAGCGCCGTGGACACCCTCGTCGGCCCGATTCTCGAAAACGCCGCGGTTCCCGTCTTTGAGAAGTGGAGGAGCGGCGAGATCGAGCGCCTCTCCGACACGGACGAGGCGCTTCAGGAGGAGATTGCCGCCTATCTCCGCTCCGACGCGGCGAGAGAGCTCCTGGTGAAGCCCATCTCGGAGTGGCTGAAGAAGGCGGCGGTCGAGCTGGAGGAGTACACGGTCCCGATCTGCATCCGGCACAACGTGCCGTACACCGCCCTCAGCCTGAGCTCCTATCTGTCCGCGTCGGATATCGACATCCGGCTCGACGCGAAGAACATGTTTGCCGTCGAGGAGATCACCCTGATGATCGATTCGATTATTTCCATTCTGGTGGGACTGGTCTGCGGCGGCAGCGGCATCGCCGTGATTTCCTCCGGACCTCACGGCATCATCGCGGGTGTCCTTCTGTCCCTGCTGGTTCTGATCCTGGGGAAGAAGAAGATGGAAGAGGCCATGCTGGGAATGCGGCTGCCCGTACCCATGCGGAAGCTGATCACGAAGCAGGCGTTCCGTTCAAGAATGGATATGATCGAAGGAACTGTCAGAAAGAATCTCTTCCGCTCGCTCGAAGAGGACAAGAACGAAGCCATCACGGAGCGAATGGTGGACGAGATATCGGAGCAGATCGAGGAGTGCCTGACCAGAATGGCGGCTGTGGTGGAGATCCCGCTCGGCTGAGACGGTTCCGGAGAAGAAATGAGAGCAAAAAAGTACGGGCCGCATATGAGGGGTTACGGCCCGCTTTTCGGACGTCTGAACGTCCGGGGCTGGGGTGCAACCAGCCTTGAAGCAATCATATCATAATTATAATATAATATAAATAATAAATACTAAAAGTAAAATCGTATCTGAGCAATAACTCAAATATTGCCGGCCCTTGAGGTGCGGTTCCTGCAAAGCCGGAAAAACCGGCCGCCGGCGGGCCGGAGAAGACAGTAAAACGTATGAAAATCAGCATCAGGGAGCGGCCTCTCCGCGGCGAACGAGTCCGATGGCTCCTCGCCGGCGGGACGATCGAATCGGCCGCCTATCTTGAAAAAGACAGGAGAAACGAACTGGTTTTTCCGTATCTCAGACAGCTCGCGGCCGCCTTCGGGATGCGTCCCGGCATCAGGAATACGTTGCTTCTCGGAGGAGGGGGATTCGCCTATCCCCGGTACTACGTCAGCCATTATCCGGAGCGGAGGATGGACGTGGCGGAGATCAGCCCCGGGATGATCCGGATATCGAGGAAGCTTTTCTTCCTGGACGACCTGATCCGCGAGAACGGGATGTCTCCGCGGGAGGTCTTCGTCCCCCGGGGAGCGGGCGGGAGCCCGGGGATGCACCGGGACGGCTCCGCTCCCCGCCTCAGGGTGTTCTGCGAGGACGCCTTCGATTACCTTCTCCGCTGTCCGGAGCGCTATGATTTCATCATCGACGACGCCTATACCGGCCGCAGGGCCGTCGGCGGCCTCCGCTCCGGTGACGGAATACGGCTGATCCGGGCAAGACTTTCCGCCGGGGGGATCTACGCCGTCAACGTCGTCTCGGCGATGCGGGGACCTCTTTCGCTGAAAAAGCGGAAGGAGGAACGGCTGCTCAGGAAAACCTTCCGCTATACGGCGTCCGTTCCCTGCGACGATACCGCGGGGTATCTGATTCCCCAGAATATTCTGATGTTCGCGTCCGACGAGGCGCTCTGAGCGCCGTTCCGGGACGGCGCGTCCGCGCGGAAACCCATTGCCGGCAAATGACTCATCGTAAATCATCGCAGGAGGTATACAGCCATGTCGTCAAAGAAGAAAAAGAAAACCGCCGCAAGGCCTGACAGAAAGAGGATCGCGGTCATCGCCGCGGCCGCGGCGGCGGTCGTCATCATCGGAGTCGTCGTCTCCGCGGTACGTTCCGGCAGGGACGTCTCCGCCGGAAACGGAGCCGGCGCGGCGGCCGGACAGACGGACCTTGTCACAGGCGCCGACGGTCTCCACATCACGCATTACGCCGCCATCGAGATCGAAGATTACGGCACGGTCACGGCCGCGCTCGACGCGGACGCCGCCCCCGAAACCGTCGCGAATTTTGTGAAGCTCGCGGAGGAGGGCTTCTACGACGGGCTCACCTTCCACCGGATCATGGACGGATTCATGATGCAGGGAGGCGATCCGGCCGGAAACGGAACCGGCGGCTCCGAAGAGACGATCCGGGGAGAATTCAGCCGGAACGGATTTGAAAACCGCCTCTCCCATGTCCGGGGCGCGGTCTCGATGGCCCGGTCGCAGGACATGAACAGCGCCAGCTCCCAGTTCTTCATCGTCCAGTCCGACAGCACCTTCCTGGACGGCGACTATGCCGCCTTCGGCTATGTCACGGAGGGGATGGAGATCGTCGACAAAATCTGCGCCGACGCGAAGCCGACGGACAACAACGGAACCATTCCCGCGGACCGTCAGCCCGTGATCCGGACGATCACCGTCACGGAGGCCGGCGCGACGCCGTCCGCTTCCTGAGAAATTCTCTTGCGGCATAGCCTTCCGCGGGGTTATACTAAAAAACTAGTGAAACGGAATGGTTTCACGGCCGGCCGTTCCCATCCGCCGCACGGATGGCGCCGGCCGCACTTTGGTATCAGCCTGCAGAAATAAGGAAGGAGATCGCTATGAGAGTCGTTATTCAGGAAGATTACAACAGAATGTGCCGCTGGGCAGCGGGATACATCGCGGATAAGATCAACGCGCACGGAAATGACAGGCCCTTTGTCCTCGGACTTCCGACCGGCTCTTCCCCCATCGGGGTCTACGCCGAGCTTGTCCGGATGAACAAGGCGGGAGAGGTTTCCTTCAGCAATGTCGTCACCTTCAATATGGATGAGTACATCGGGCTCCCCCACGAGCATGACCAGAGCTACTGGTATTTCATGCACGACAATTTCTTTGACCATCTCGTCGACATGAAGCCGGAAAACATCAACATCCTCAACGGAATGGCCGAGGATCCCGAGGCGGAGTGCGCCCGCTATGAGGAGAAGATCGCCTCCTATGGCGGCATCGACCTGTTCATGGGCGGCATCGGCGTCGACGGCCACCTCGCGTTCAACGAGCCCTTCACGTCCCTGAATTCCAGGACGGGCATCCGCGAGCTGACGACGGATACGCCCATCGTCAATTCCCGTTTCTTCGGAAACGATCCGGAGAAGGTTCCCGCCAGGGCGCTTTCCGTCGGCATCGGGACGGTCATGGATTCCCGGGAGGTTCTCGTTCTGATCAACGGCCACAACAAGGCACGCGCCATGGCGGCGGTCGTCGAGGGCGGCGTGAGCCAGAAGTGGACCTGCAGCGCGCTCCAGATGCACAACGCCGCGATCATCGCCTGCGACGAGGCAGCCTGCGGCGAGCTGACGGTGGACACCTATAAATACTTCCTGGACATCGAGAAGAGCGAGAGACTGTAACAGAGAAGAGACAGCGGCACGAAACCGCGGAATACGGCGAAGAGCCGTGAGCTGCCGCGGGAGACAGGGACAGGCGGCGAAGCGCCGTGAGACGCCGCGGAAAACAGGGACAGACGGCGAAGAGCCGTGAGCGGCTGAAAAAACAGCCCGGCCGGAACGGGTATCCCCGGGATGTCCGGCATCGACAGGAGCAGAAATTGTGAATATACTTGCGGTCATACCGGCCCGCGCCGGATCCAGGGGAATCCCGAACAAGAACATCAGAATCATCGGCGGACGGCCCCTGATTTATTACTCGATCAGAAACGCGCTGAATTCCGGGCTCGTCACGGACGTCATCGTGACGACGGATTCGCCGGAGGTCCGTGTCATCGCCTCCCAGATGGGAGTCGGCGTCCACTGGCGCAGCGCCTCCCTCTGTGGGGACGAGGTGACGCTGGACGCGGTGATCGCCGACGCCGTGCCGGCCGACAGGGAATGGGACTACATCGTGACGATGCAGCCGACCTCCCCGACGCTGAAGGTGGCGACGCTGGACGCGGCGATCCGGTACGCGGTGGAGCAGGATCTGGATACGGTCATCTCGGCCATCAACGCCCCGCACCTTTCCTGGGGCGTGAAGGACGGGAAAAAGGTGCCGAACTACAAGGAGCGTCTCAACCGGCAGTATCTCCCTCCCTGCTATATGGAGACGGGAGCCTTCGTCATCTCGAAGGCCTCCGTGGTCACCCCTGAGACCCGGATCGGGGAGAAGGTCGACGTCTACGAAGTGCCCGAGAACGAAGCCCAGGACGTCGACACCTTCAGCGACCTCCGCAGTGTGGCTGCCGCTCTGGACGAGGAAAAGGTGGCGATCTACGTCAACGGCAACAACAGACGGGGAATCGGGCACATCTACAGGGCGCTGGAGCTGGCGGACGAGTTTTTTGTGAAGCCGGACATTTTCTACGACACGAATCAGACGGATCCGGCGGTGTTCGGCGACACCAAGCACAACCTCCGGCCGGTCAACGGCATCCCGGAGCTCTACCAGATCTGCCGGGAGGAGCAGTACACGATCTTCATCAACGACATTCTCACGACCTCCATCGACTACATGATCGGGCTGAGGAGCGTGCTGCCGAAGGCGAAGATCGTCAACTTCGAGGACGACGGGGAAGGCCAGGTCAAGGCGGATCTCGTGTTCAACGCTCTTTATCACGAATCCGACCTGCCGCAGGTGAAAGCGGGAGAGCAGTACTATATCTCCGGAAAAACCTTCATGTTCTATTCGCCGATCCGCATCAGGGAGAAGGTGGAGCGGGTCTTCATTTCCTTCGGCGGGGCGGATCCCCAGGATTACACGGACAGGCTCCTCAGGATGCTTGCGAAGCCCGAATACACGGACTACCGTTTCACGGTGGTGATCGGGAGGGCGAAGAACAACGTGGAAGCCCTCATGGAATACAACCGCTACGGACATATCGAGGTGCTCTACGACGTCTCGAATATGCCGGAGCTCATGACCTCCTGCGATATAGCCGTCACGTCCCGCGGGAGGACGGGCTATGAGCTGGCGATGCTCGGGATCCCGACCATCGCCATGGCCCAGAACCAGCGGGAGGAGAAGCACGGGTTCGTGAGCAACGAGAACGGCTTCACCTACATCGGCCTGAACCCGGACGACGAGGTCATCGAGAGCACGCTGAGGATGTATCTGGGGCTCTCGCAGAAGAGCCGCCGGAAATTCCAGGACCAGCTGCTCCGTCATGATCTCAGGGGCGGGCGCAAGCGGGTCATGGGCCTGATCAACGCGCTGTAAAGGATTATCTGCGGCAGAGGCGGGAACGGCGGGGCGGAGGCCTTCCGTTTCGCGCAAGGGAGGATTGAGAAAGATGAGAAAAACCAGACCGTACCTGATCGCCGAGATGGGCGTCAATTTCTATGACACCGCCAGGGTCATGAACATCACGCCCCTCGAGGCCGCGAAGCGCTACATCGACGCGGCGGCGGAGGCCGGGATCGACTGCGCCAAGTTTCAGTCCTACAAGGCGGGAACCATTGTCTCAAAGAATTCTCCGGCCTACTGGGATACGACCAAGGAGCCCACGAAGACGCAGTACGAGCTTTTCCTGAAGCACGACAGCTTCGGCGAGGCGGAGTACCGCGAGCTCTGTGACTATACGCACGCGAAGGGGATGGACTTTACGTCGACGCCCTTTGATTACGCCTCGGCGGATTATCTCGGGGACATGGTGGATTTCTACAAGATTTCCTCCTCCGACCTCTCCAATCTTCCTTTCATCCGCCACATCGGCGCGAAGGGAAAGCCGGTCTACATGTCCGTCGGCGCCGCCTATCTGTCGGAGGTGGACGAGGCCGTCCGCGTCCTCAGGGAGGCAGGCTGCGGCGATATCGTCCTGTTCCACTGCGTTCTTTCCTATCCGACGGATCCGAAGGACGCGAACCTCCGGATTATCGAGACGCTGAAAAAGACGTTCCCGGACGTGAGGGTCGGATTCAGCGACCACGTGGCGCCGGACGACACGATGATGACCCTCGCCGCCGCGTATATGCTGGGAGCGGAGGTGATCGAGAAGCATTTCACCCTTGACAAGACGCTTCCCGGAAACGATCACTACCACGCGGGGGATCCGGAGGACTTCCGCAGGGCGATCTCCAACTTCCGGTGGATCGACCGGGTGCTGGGCAGCCCGGAGAAAACCGTGCTGGACTGCGAGATCGTTCCGCGGCGCGAGGCGAGACGCTCGCTGGTTCTCACCCGCGACATGAAGGCGGGCGAGGTGATCGCGGAGGAGGATCTGATGCCGAAACGGCCGGGCACGGGAATCAGCCCGAGGTACGCCGAAATCGTGATCGGGAGGGCGGTCAGGAAGGATCTTCCCGAGGACACGATTCTGACGTGGGACATGGTATAAAAAGAACGGACAACCCCATACGGAGAATCCCTGCCGCAGGCAGCCGCTGTGCTGACCTGCGGTTTTTTATTCTCCGAATGTTCACAGAATGAACCGCGTTTCTCCACAGACTGTTCCGTACTATATCTTAAGACGGAGGAGAACAGCGGATCATGAACGGACGACATGAGATCAAACACTATCTTTCCATCGGCGATTACTGGGAGCTGAGAGCGAGGCTCAGAGCGGTTTTCAGGACGGATCCCCACGCGGGACCGTCTGTGTGGACGGTCCGTCGGACGGCATGAACGGGGCGCTGGACTCCGGCAGCGAGAGCGGAGGAGATATCGTGATCAGCGGCGGGACCGTTATCGCCGCCGGCTCCTCCGGCATGGCGGAGAATTTCTCCGCGAATTCCACCCAGTGCAGTGTTTTCTTCGTGACGGAAGAGGCGTTCTCCGCCGGGGATACGGCCGTCATCACGGACGCGGAGGGAAACGTGCTGATGGAATATACCCTTAGGACAGAAGGCAATTCCGTGGTCTTCAGCTGCCCCGGCCTGGAGGAGGGCGTCACCGTCACGCTTACGGCGGGAGACGTCTCCTGCGAAGGAGAGGCGGCCTTCGGAGGGGAATCCGCCGGGGGCGTTTCCGCTGGCTTCGGCGGTCCCGGCGGTTTCGGCCGGGGGGAGGCCGGTCCGTGGGGCGGAGACAGGAGAAATATTGACTCTTCTACGGGAAGATGATAAAATCACCTGTATCAGTGCGTAACAGGTTTTGCGCGAAAGGAGCACAGTATGAAATTAAATCGGATCAGAACGGCTCTTCTGCTGACGGCAGGGCTGACGGTTCTTTCTCTGACGGCGTGCGGAGGAGGATCAAATACAATATCATCACTGACTGACAGCGATTCCACGACGTCCTCCGTGGCGACGGGAGCGGCGGCAGCGGCCGGCACGGCAGCGGCGGCAGCTACTTCCTCCGTACCGGCCGTGACGCCCAGCGTAGTCGGCGGCACGGGAAGCACGGCTTCCCCGGCGGCACAGCCCACGGCGGCCCCGGCAGCGGGGACGGCGGCGGCTCCGGCAGCGGGGACGGCGGCGGCTCCGGCAGCGGGAACGGCAGCCGGAACAACGGCGGGAACCGCCGCGGCGACGGCGGCCGGCACGGCGGCCTCGACAGTGGAAGAGGTTCCGGACGACATCGAAGCGTCTCCGGAGGAAGAGGATTTTGAAGCGGCCGGCGAAGGCAACACGGGAAGGACGACCACCGACGTCAACTTCCGCTCCGAGCCGGACACCGAGGGCGGCGACGACACCGTGATCGATGAGCTCAGCGAGGGAACCGAGGTGACGATCCTCGGCAGAGAGGGCGAGTTCTTCAAGGTCCAGATCGACGACGTGGTCGGCTATATCCACAGCGATTATATCGAATGACGAGACGGCGAAAGCCGAAAGAAGAGGACTCCGCGAAAAGCGGGGTCCTCTTTTATTCGGAATGATATGCCGTCCGTCTGCGGGGGCGGCCGCTCCGGGAGCGTTAGTCCCAGCTGACCCTTCCGGAGCAGCCGCAGGGCAGCACGAGACCGCTGGCGCTGACCGGCAGGCCGATCTCCCCCGCCTCCACGGAGGCGGGATGCGTGCCTTCCAGCGCCGAGGAAAGCATGTACGTCAGGACGCCCGGCTGCAGTCCCGTCGTATAGGAGTTTACGAGGAAGAAGAGAGGCCTGTCCGAGAGCAGCCCGGCGCACAGGCAGATCAGCGGGTAAACCGTCTCCTCCAGCTTCCAGATCTCCCCGCCGGGGCCCCGCCCGTAGGAGGGCGGATCCATGATGACGGCGTCATAGCGGTTCCCGCGCCGGATTTCCCTGCGGACGAATTTCAGGCAGTCGTCGACGAGCCACCGGACGGCCGCGCCGCCGAGGCCGGAGCTCTCCGCGTTCTCGTGGGCCCAGGTGACCATCCCCTTCGAGGCGTCGACGTGAGTGACCGAGGCTCCCTCCGCCAGGGCCGCCAGGGTGGCGCCGCCCGTATAGGCGAAGAGGTTGAGCACCTTCACCGGCCTTCCGGCCCCGCGGATCCTCCCGCGGAACCACTCCCAGTTCGCGGCCTGCTCCGGGAAGAGACCGGTGTGCTTGAAGGCGAAGGGCTTGAGATGAAAGGTCAGATCCTTCCATACGATGGTCCACGTCTCCGGAAGACCATTGAAGTCCCAGCGGCCGCCGCCCTTCGTGCTCCGATGGTAATGGCCGTTCGCGCCGCGCCACTCCGGCCGCTTTTTATCCGTCGTCCAGATGACCTGGGGATCCGGCCGGATGAGCGTGTAATCCCCCCAGCGCTCAAGCTTCTCGCCGCCGGACGCGTCGAGAACTTCATAGTCCTTCCAGCTCTCAGCAATCCACATATGCCCCGCTCCCTGATTGGCGGCGCCGGGCGGAGACCGTCGGATCTTCCCCGGGCGCCTTTTTTCCGGTTTCTCCGGAATTCTATTTTACGGGAGATACGCCTCCCGCGCAACCTCAAAACGCCCCCGGCGGCGGATCCGGCGCGGTTGACAGCGGCAGGCTCTTGACTTAAAATCTAAGGAAAATCTGAACGAAGGTACAGAAAGACGCGGTGAGGAGGTACGGATGAAAGCATACAGCGAGATGACGCGCGAAGAACTTCTGGAGATCAGGGACGCGCTGGAGAAGGAATACGAGAGTATCAAAGCGAGAGGACTGAAGCTGGACATGTCCCGCGGCAAGCCCTGCAAGGCGCAGCTGGATCTGTCGAACGAGATGATGGACGTCCTCGATTCCGACAGCTATTTCCTGGACGAGACCGGGACGGACTGCCGCAACTACGGCGTCCTGAACGGCATTCCCGAGGCGAAGCATCTCATGGGAGCCATGTCCGAGGTGGGACCGGACGACATGATCATCTACGGAAACTCTTCCCTCAACATCATGTATGATACCGTGTCCCGCTCCTACACCCACGGCGTCTGCGGGAGCACGCCCTGGTGCCGGCTGGACAAGGTCAGGTTCCTCTGCCCGGTGCCCGGCTACGACAGGCATTTCCGGATCACGGAGCACTTCGGGATCGAGATGATCAATATTCCCATGTCGCCGGACGGACCGGATATGGATCTCGTGGAAAAATACGTCAACGAAGATCCGTCGGTGAAGGGGATCTGGTGCGTTCCCAAATATTCGAATCCCCAGGGCTACACCTATTCCGCAGAGACCGTGAAGCGCTTCGCGGCGCTGGAGCCGGCGGCCGAGGATTTTCGCATCTACTGGGACAACGCCTATTCGATCCACCATCTCTACGAGGAGCCGGAGAATCAGGACTATCTGCTGGAGATCCTGCATGAGTGCCGCGAGGCGGGGCACCCGGATATCGTCTACAAGTTCATCTCGACGTCCAAGGTGACGTTCCCGGGGTCCGGGCTTGCGGCCCTGGCGGCCTCCCGGAAGAACCTCGAGGATATCGAGAAGCATCTGGCCGTGCAGACCATCGGACACGACAAGATGAACCAGCTCCGGCACGTGCGCTTCTTCGGAAATATGGCCAACATGCACGAGCATATGGCGAGACACGCGGAGATCCTCAGACCGAAATTCGAGGCGGTGGAGGATACGTTGGAGAAGGAGCTCGGGGGTCTGGGCATCGCCGAGTGGACAAAGCCGAGGGGCGGCTATTTCATCTCCTTCGACTCGCTGGACGGGTGTGCGAAGAAGATCGTCGCAAGATGCGCGGACGCCGGCGTGAAGCTGACTCCCGCCGGGGCGACGTTCCCCTACGGAAAGGATCCGAGGGACAGAAACATCCGCATCGCCCCCTCCTTCCCGAAAATGAAGGAGCTGCAGAGGGCGGCGGAGGTCTTTGTGCTCAGCGTGAAGCTTGTGAGCGCCGAGCACTATCTGGAGCAGATGTGACAGCAGGATCATTTCGCGGCGGACCGGGCGCGGCAGCCCCGGCTCCGCGGGAAGGATGCGGAGAGGGGCCGGATCCGGCATAAGAGGTTGCGATGGGGGACAATAAGAAATCATTCGGCGCGCTGAGAACGATCATCCTGATCGTGGCTCTTGGCGTGCTGGTCTATTCGGGATACCGGCTTTTCCTCATTTACAGGGGATACAAGCAGTCCAGCGACGAGTACAAGGGCCTTGCCGGAAGCTTCACCAGAGCCTGGCGGGGCGGCGAGGGAGGCGGCGAGGCCGGCGCCCTCGGCGAGGGGGGACTCCCCGGAAGCCTGTCGGGCGTCTCATGGGACGACGCCCTCTCGGGCGCGGAGAACCCGGAGGATCCCGCCCAGTTCCACGGCGGCCCGGACGCGGTGCGCGATGAATGGCACGACGGGCGGTACGAGGACGCGGATCCCCCGCTCGAGGTCGACTGGGACGAGCTGGCCGCCATCAATCCGGAGATTGTGGGCTGGATCTATGTCGACGGCCTGCCGCACATCAGCTATCCGATCTGCCGGGCGGGAGACAACGACTACTATCTCCACCACACGTTCCGAAAAGAGTACCTGTTCGCCGGGTCGATCTTCGAGGACTACCACAACGCGCCCGATTTCAGCGACCCGAACAGCGTCGTCTACGGGCACAACATGCGCGACGGGAGCATGTTCAACACGCTGAAGCAGATGAACAGCCAGGAGGCCTACGAGGCGAATCCCTATTTCTGGATCCTCACGCCGAAGGGGAATTACCGCTATCACATCTACAGCATCATGACGGCGGGCATCTCCTCGGAGGTTTACGTCCTCTATCACAACAACGGACCGGAGTTCCTGGAGTGGGAGAAGAGGATGCAGGCGGCGTCCAACGTCAGGAACGACGTGAAGCTGCTCGAGTCGGACAAAACCGTGGTGCTGTCGACCTGTACCTCCGACAGCTCGGTGAGATGGGTCGTCATCGGCAAATGCGTCTCCTCCGAGCGCCCGGCCAAACCGACGCCGATCCCGACGCCGACGCCGACGCCCGAGCCGACGCCGGAGCCGCAGGAGGACTTCGTCATGGAGGAGGAGCTCTACGACGGGGAGTACATCGACGAGTACTACGAGTACTACGAGGATGACGCCGAATATTATTATGATGAAACCTATGACTGAAGGGAGAAAGGAGTGCCCATGAGCCGGACGGACAGCGACAGGATCGCAGAGCTGCAGTCGATCATCGATTCTCACAGCCGCATTGTGTTTTTCGGAGGGGCGGGGGTCTCGACGGAGAGCGGGATACCCGATTTCAGGAGCCAGGACGGACTCTACAACCAGCAGTACCGCCTTCCGCCCGAGACCATCATAAGCCACTCCTTCTTCATGAGGGACGCGGAGGAATTCTACCGCTTCTACAAGGACAAGATGCTGATTCTCGACGTGGAGCCGAACGCCGCCCACCGCTATCTGGCCGAGCTTGAGAAGGCCGGAAAGCTCTCGGCGGTGGTCACCCAGAATATCGACGGCCTCCACCAGAAGGCCGGCAGCAGGAAGGTCTATGAGCTGCACGGCTCGATCCACAGGAATTACTGCATGAAGTGCGGAAAGTTCTTCGACGCCGCCGCGGTCAAGGCGGCGCCCGGCGTGCCCCGCTGCGACGCGTGCGGGGGACTTCTGAAGCCCGACGTCGTTCTCTATGAGGAAGGGCTGGATTCCGACGTCCTCAGCGGGGCGGTCCGCGCCATCAGCGAGGCGGACTGCCTGATCATCGGAGGCACCTCGCTGGTGGTCTATCCGGCGGCCGGCCTCGTGGACTATTTCTCCGGGGACAAGCTGGTGCTCGTCAACAAGTCGGCGACGTCCAGGGACCGGAGCGCGGATCTCGTCATCAGCGCCCCGATCGGGGAGGTGTTCTCGCAGCTGCACGTCTGAGAGAGCGGTCCTTTCCGCGGAGATTTTGCTTGAAGTGCCGCCGGGATTGTGATATAGTGAAACTCCGTGAGAGCATTTCTATTGTTCCTTGTCTTCCGCGATTCATCTGTAAAAGAGGCGGAAGGCCGAAGACCAGAAGGAGGTAAAATGGTATGAACAAGTATGAACTTGCACTGGTCGTCAGCGCGAAGCTCGACGACGAGGCGCGCGCGGCTGTCGTAGACAAAGCGAAGGGTTATATCACCCGCTTTGGCGGAGAGCTGGGCGAAACAGAGGAATGGGGAAAGCGTAAGCTGGCCTATGAGATCGAGAAGATCACGGAAGCTTACTATTACTTCATCCATTTCGACGCGGAGGGCCAGACACCCAACGAGCTCGAGCAGAACATGAGAATTATGGACAACGTCCTCAGATATCTCGTGGTCCGCGAGGATGAGAACGATACATTCAGAGTGGCTCCCGAGAAGACGGAAGAGCCCGCCCCGGCGGAAGAAGCCGCTGCGGAGGCTCCGGCGGAAGAGACCGCTCCGGAAGCTCCGGCGGAAGAGACCGCTCCGGAAGCTCCGGCGGAAGAAGCCGCTCCGGCCGAGGAGGCTGCTCCGGAAGCCGCTGAATGAAGCGCTTCCCGGTGACAGGCCGGTTATGACGAAATCCCCATTAACAAAGCACATGACAGAAAGGTATATGTTATGAATACTGTGATATTAATGGGAAGACTTGTGAGAGATCCGGAGGTCCGCTATTCGACGGGCGCCCAGGCAACCGCGGTGGCGAATTACAGGATCGCCGTGGACCGCAGATTCAAGCGGGAAGGGCAGCCGGACGCGGATTTCTTCGACTGTGTCGCCTTCGGGCGGCAGGCGGAATTCGCTGAGAAATATCTCCACCAGGGAACCAAGATGGTGGTTCAGGGAAGACTGCAGAACGACAACTATACTGACAAAGACGGACGGACTGTTTACAGAAACCGCATCGTCGTCGAGAATCAGGAGTTCGCGGAGAGCAAGGCGGCAAGCCAGCAGAACAGCGCCTCTTACCGGGCGCCGCAGGAGGACCGTCCCTACACTCCGTCGTCCGGAGCGCCGTACGCGGCGGCCCCGCAGACGTCCTCTCCCGACACACCGTTGGACGGATTCATGAACATTCCGGACAGTATCGATGAGGAGCTTCCGTTCAATTAATCAGGGGAAGCCGGATTGATAAAGGAGAAAGAACATGGCATTTCAGAGATCGAACAGTGAGGGCGGATTCAGAAGAAAGGGCGGCTTCCACAGAAGAAAGAAAGTCTGCGTCTTCTGCGGCAAGGACAACGAGATCAGCTACAAGGACATCAACAAGCTGAAGAGATATATCTCCGAGAGGGGAAAGATTCTTCCGAGAAGAATCACGGGCAACTGCTCCAAGCATCAGCGTGAGCTGACCACGGCCATCAAGCGCGCCCGCCATCTCGCCATCCTTCCTTATGTACAGGATTAAGATTTCATGCTATAATCGAACCGTCATTGCCGCCAGGGCAATGACGGTTTGTGCTATTAAACAGCACAAAGCCGTCAGACGGGATTCTGAAGTGAAAAGATGAAGAAACTGAAGCTTACAGGACAACTGAAGAGCTATCTTGAATGGCCGCTCGCAATCATAATTCTGTGGGCGGTCATGGTTATCCTTCTCTTTTTCCGGTGCGGAAGGACCGCCGGCCTCATCGGTCTGTGTTTTGCCTGCGCGTATACGGCCGCGGTTCTGATCATCTATTTCAGAAACGCGCCCAGGGTGATGAAGGAGATGATCTCCTTCGCCACGGAGTTCGGGCAGGTTCAGAAGAAGATGCTTCAGGAATTTCCGCTTCCTTACGCCCTGCTGGACGAGGACGGCTATTTTCTCTGGATGAACAACGAGTTCCTCTCCCTCACAGGGAAGGACAGACACTACCACCGCAAGGTCTCCGCGATTTTCCCGGAGATCGGCGACGCGGATCTTCCCCAGTCCGAGCAGCATAAGTCCATGCCCGTGGAACACGGGGAGAGACATTTCCGGGCGGAGATGCTGAAGGTTTTCGTCGAGGAGCTGGCCTCCTCCGAGGACGACTTTGAGATAGACGACTCCGAGTATCTGATCGCCCTCAGCCTGTTCGACGAGACGGAGCTGGACCAGCTCATGGGCGAGCGGGACGACAACAAGCCCGTCAGCGGCTTCCTCTGCATCGACAACTACGAGGAAGTCCTGGAAGGCGTGGAGGACGTCAGACGTTCCCTGCTCCTCGCGCTGGTCGAGCGGAAGATCAACAAGTATTTCAACGAGTACGACGGCATCGTCCGCAAGCAGGGGCACGACCGCTATTTCTTCCAGATGAGGAAGAAGGCGCTGGAGGACTGTGAGGAATCCAGATTCCCCATCCTCGACGACGTGAAGACCGTCAACATCGGAAACGAGCTGTCCCTCACGATCTCCATCGGGATCGGACTCGGCTCGCCCTCCTACCTGCAGAACGTCGACGAGGCGAATTCCGCCCTGGAGCTCGCCCTCAGCAGAGGCGGCGACCAGGTCGTGGTGAAGGACGGCTACAAGACGAGGTTCTTCGGAGGCAAGACCGAGCAGGCCGAGAAATCCACCAGAGTGAAGGCGCGCGTCAAGGCGCACGCGCTGAAGGAGATCATCGACAGCAAAGCCCGTCTGGTCGTCATGGGTCACAAGCTGACCGACATCGACGCGCTCGGGGCCGCCATCGGCATCTACCGCGCCGCCAAAACCGTGGGCAAGCCAGCCCACATCGTGGCGGACGACGTATCGGAGGACGTGAAGCCCGTGATCGAGGGATTCCGGAAGGATTCCTACTATGATCCCGAGCTGTTCGTCACCCGGGAGCGCGCGATGGAGCTGACCGGGGCCGACACCGCCCTCATCGTGGTGGACACCAACAGCCAGAGCTACGCGGCCTGCGAAGAGCTTCTCAGGATGACCAATACGATTGTGGTCCTCGACCACCACAGGCAGGGCAACGACAGGGTGCAGAACGCCGTCCTGTCCTATATCGAGCCCTACGCCTCAAGCGCGTGCGAGATGGTCGCCGAGGTCCTCCAGTACTTTGACGACGAGCTGAAGCTGCGCAGCATGGAGGCGGACGCGATGTACGCCGGCATCGTGGTCGACACCAACGGCTTCGTCACAAGGACCGGCGTCAGGACCTTCGAGGCCGCGGCCTACCTGAAAGAGGCCGGGGCGGACATCACGAGGGTCCGCAAGCTTTTCCGGGACGACATGGACGACCTCAGGGCGAAGGCGAAGGCCGTGGCGGCGGCGGAAATCTATGAGGATATCTACGCGATATCGGTGTGCCCGAGCGAAGGACTCCACGCCCCGAACGTCGTGGCCGCCCAGGCCGCGAACGAACTTCTGGACGTGGTCGGGATCCGGGCCTCGTTCGTCATGACGGATTACAACCAGCAGATCTATATCAGCGCGAGGGCGATCGACGAGGTCAACGTCCAGCTGATCATGGAGCGGCTCGGCGGCGGCGGCCACCTCAATATCGCGGGGGCGCAGCTTCCGGACTACTCGATCGAGGAAGCGAAGCAGCTGCTCAAGGACACCATAGCGGAGATGAAGGAAGAAGGAGATATCTGAGATGAAAGTGATACTGCTTGAGGATGTGAAGTCACAGGGAAAGAAGGGCGATGTCGTCAACGTGAGCGACGGCTACGCCCGGAACCTGCTTTTCCCGAAGAACCTCGCCGTAGAGGCGACCGCGGGAAATATGAAGGATCTCGAGGCCAAAAAGCGCGGGGAGGCCCGTATCGCCGCGGAGAACCTCAAGGCGGCGGAAGAGCTGAAGAAGACGATCGAGGCGTCCGCCGTCACGGTGGCGATCAAGGTCGGAAGCGCCGGCAGAACCTTCGGTTCCGTCTCCACCAAGGAGATCGCCGAGGCGGCCAGGGAGCAGCTGGGCCTTGAGATCGACAAAAAGAAGATGCAGCTCGAGAATCCGATCAAGGAGCTCGGCGCCCATACGGTTGAGGTCCGTCTCCACCCGAAGGTGACGGCGGTTCTCAAGGTCAATGTGAAGGAAGCCTGATGGATGAAGCGGTAATCAAGAGAATTCCTCCGCACAACGCGGAGGCGGAGAAATCCGTGATCGGCTCGATGCTCATGAGCCCGGAGGCCGCGATGGCGGCGGAGGAAATCCTGACGCAGGAGGACTTCTACAACCGGCAGTACGGCATCGTTTTCGAGACGATGAGAGAACTGAGCGACGCACGGAAGCCGATCGACCTGGTGACCCTCCGCGACGCCCTCGGAAAGAAGGACGTCCCGGAGGAGCTTCTGAGCGCGGATTTTATGGCGTCGTTTCTCACCGCCGTGCCGACCTCGGCCAACGTCAGGGAGTACGCCGGGATCGTCCGCGACAAGGCGACGCTGAGGCGTCTGATCGCGTCGGCCTCGGAGATCGAGAAGTCCTGCTACCAGGAGCAGGAGGAGACGGAAGTCATCCTGGACCAGGCCGAGAAGAGCATCTTCCAGGTGGTCCAGCAGCGCTCCGCCGAGAGCTTTACCCCGATCAGCCAGATCGTCTACAACACGCTGGAGGCGATTTCGGCCGCGTCGAAGTCCAAGAGCCACGTGACCGGTCTCGAGACCGGCTTCATCGATCTGGACTACAAGACCTCCGGCTTCCAGAAATCCGACTTTATCCTGATCGCGGCCAGACCCTCCATGGGAAAGACCGCCTTCGTCCTCAACATCATGGACTATATGGCCATCCGCCGCAATCTCCCGGTGGCGATGTTCTCCCTCGAGATGTCGAGCGAGACGCTGATGAACCGTATGATCGCCATGGAGGCGAGCGTGGACGCGCAGAAGATCCGCATCGGAAAGATGAACGACGAGGAGTGGACCAAGGTCGTGGAGGCCTCCGGCATCCTGGCCAATTCCGGCATCATCATCGACAACACGCCGGGCATCACCCTGCGGGAGCTGCGGTCCAAGGCGAGGAAGTTCAAGATCGAGGCCGACATCAAGGTGATCTTCATCGACTACCTTCAGCTGATGTCCGGGAGCGGAAGATCCGGGGAGAACCGCCAGCAGGAGATCTCCGACATCTCCAGAGGCCTCAAATCCCTGGCGCGGGAGCTGAACATACCGGTCGTCGCGCTGTCGCAGCTGAACCGCGGCGCGGAGACGAGGGAGGACCACCGGCCCATGCTCTCCGACCTGCGCGAGTCCGGGGCGATCGAGCAGGACGCCGACGTGGTGATGTTCATCTACAGAGACGATTACTACCACAAGGACACCGAGGACAAGAACGTCGCCGAGATCATCATCGCCAAGCAGAGAAACGGACCGATCGGGACGACGAAGCTGGTGTGGCTGCCGGAGTATACCCGTTTCGCGAACATGAAAAAATAGCGGGAATCCCCGCGGCGGCGCGGCGTGCCGTCTGCCCCCGCGGAAGGAAAGCCTGCTTTTAGATAGAGAAGCATTCAACGAGTTTACAGGAGGAATCATATGTACACACTGGAAGACATCAGGATGACGGATCCACAGACTGCGGAGCTGATCCAGGCGGAGATCGACAGGCAGAACGCGCACATCGAGCTGATCGCGTCCGAGAACTGGGTAAGCAAGGCAGTGATGTCTGCGATGGGAAGCGTGCTCACGAACAAGTATGCTGAGGGGTATCCGGGACACCGCTACTACGGCGGCTGCGAGTTCGTGGATAAAATAGAAGAGCTCGCGATCGAGAGGGCGAAGAAGCTGTTCGGATGCACCTACGTCAACGTCCAGCCCCATTCCGGCGCCCAGGCCAATATGGCCGTTTTCTACGCGCTGCTTCAGCCCGGCGACACCTTCATGGGCATGAAGCTCGACGAGGGAGGCCATCTGACCCACGGATCGCCGGCCAACATGTCCGGAAATTACTACCACCCGGTGGCCTACGGCGTCAACGAGGACGGCTGGATCGACTACGACGAGGTCGAGCGCATCGCGAAGGAATGCCGCCCGAAGCTGATCGTCGCCGGCGCGAGCGCCTACTGCCGCACCATCGATTTCAAGCGGATGAGAGAGATCGCGGATTCAGTGGGCGCCTACCTCATGGTCGATATGGCCCATATCGCGGGGCTTGTGGCGACGGGAGAGCATCCCAGCCCGATCCCCTATGCCCACGTCACGACGACGACCACCCACAAGACGCTTCGCGGCCCGAGAGGCGGCCTGATCCTCAGCTCCGAGGAGTTCGCCCAGGAGCACAAGCTCAACAAGGCGATCTTCCCCGGCATCCAGGGCGGCCCGCTGATGCACGTCATCGCCGCGAAGGCCGTGATGTTCCAGGAGGACCTGCAGCCGGAATTCGCCGATTACGCCAGAAAGATCGTGTCGAACGCCAAGGCGCTGGCCGCCGGCCTGATGTCCAGAGGCGTCAAAATCGTATCCGGAGGAACGGACAACCATCTGATGCTGATCGATCTCCGCGGAACCGAGCTCACCGGCAAGGAGCTGGAGCTCCGTCTCGGGGAGGCCAACATCACCGCCAACAAGAACACGGTGCCCGGCGACCCGCGCTCACCCTTTGTGACGTCGGGCGTCCGTCTCGGAACGCCGGCGGTCACGACCCGCGGCATGAACGAGGAGGACATGGACCGCATCGCCGAGGCGATCGCCCTCGTGGTGAAATCGGAGGACGGCGTCGCCGGAGCGAAGGCCATCGTCAAATCACTGACAGACAAATATCCGCTGGAAGCCTGAAGCTTCAGGCAGCGGCCATCTGACAGAGCGTATCTGACAGTGAAACAGAGCGGAGTTACCGCAGCGTACGGAGGAAATGCCCTATGATGAACAAAAAGACCCAGAAGATCGTCGTCGCGATCATCGCCGTAATCCTGGTTCTCACCATGGTTCTTACCATGGTCCCCGCCTGGATGCAGTGAGAGCGGAGGCGGGTCATTCGATCCTTCTGACCGGGACGACAGCCGCGGGCGCCGTATCATTGGCGTTCGCGGAGAAAAGGGAAGAGCTGAAGCAGCGCTTCCCCTCTTTTTTTGCGCCGGTTCCGCGGCTCGGATATGCCCTCCGGGACAGCCGGGAGACGGAGAGGGAGCAGCTCGCCGCGGAGAACGCCGCGGCGGCCTTCGGTTATTCTTACCTGAGGCGCGTCGGGAGCGAGGGGCTGCTGGCGGCTCTCTGGGATCTCGGGGAGGCGGCGGAGTGCGGACTCCGGGTGGAACTGAAAAAGATCCCGATACGTCAGGAGACGATCGAGATCTGTGAGTATCTGGGCGTGAACCCCTACGAGGCCGATTCCGCGGGCGCCTGTCTGATCGCCGCGCCGGACGGCTTCCGGCTCCACCTCGCGCTTCAGGACGCGGGGATCCCAAACGCCCTGATCGGGATCCTCACCCCGGGGACGGCGAAAATTCTCACCTATCCGGGCCACATCCGCTATATCGACAGGCCGCGCTGAGACGTCTCATTTCAGGGTGGCGATGGTCACCCCGGCGTCGCCCTCGCCGAATTCACCCAGACGGAATGATTTTACGTGGCGGTTTTTCTTCAGGAACTTCTGCACGCCGTTACGGAGGGCGCCGGTTCCTTTGCCGTGGACGATCCGGACCGTCTCCAGGTGGGCGATGACCGCGTCGTCCAGATACTTGTCAAGCTCCGCGCAGGCCTCGTCGACCGTCTTCCCGAGAAGGTTGATCTCCGGTGAGATGCCCAGGGACTTCGAGAGGCCGATCTTCCCCGATCCCGTCTTTTTCCGGACCGGTTCGGGCGCCTCCTCCTCCTCGAGCCTCACCAGATCGTCGAGGCGGACCTTCGTCCGCATGGCGCCCAGAGAGACGAAGAGCTGGCCCCTGCTGTCCGGGAGCGTGCTGACGACGCCCTTCACGTTGAGACTGATCACCTTTACCGGGTCGCCGACGCGCAGATCGCCGGCGGAGAGATTTCCCGCCTCCTTCGAGCCGGCGTCGACGGTCTGAATGTTCTTCCCGAGGGCGTCGATGCGGCTGCGCAGCTCGGAGCGCTGCTGCTCCATCTCGCGGGTGCTTCCGCCGTGCTTCGCGTACCAGATGATGGTCTTGTCCGCGTAATCCTTCGCCTCCTGCAGGATCTTTCTCGCCTCCTCGGAGGAGTCGGAGATCAGATTCCTCTTCTTCTCGGAAAATCTCTTCTGCTGGTTCTCCAGCTCCTTTTTCAGGCGGGAGATCTCTTCCCTGGTGCGCTCCGCCTCTATTCTCTCGTTTTCAAGATCCGTCCGCTGCTTCTCCAGATCGGAAATGACGTCCTCAAAGGAGGCATCCTCGCTGTCGATGTACGATTTCGCGACCTCGATCAGCTCCTCGGGGAGCCCCAGCTTTCGCGAGATCGCGAAGGCGTTGCTCTTGCCGGGCACCCCGATCAGAAGACGGTAGGTGGGAGAGAGTGTATCGACGTTGAATTCGCAGCTGGCGTTCTCCACGCCGGGCGTGCGGAGGGCGTAGATCTTGATCTCGCTGTAGTGCGTCGTCGCCATCGTGCGGATCCCGCGGGTGTGGAGATCGTTCAGGATCGAGATGGCCAGGGCGGCGCCCTCCGTCGGATCCGTTCCGGCGCCCAGCTCGTCGAACAGCACGAGGCTGTTTTCATCCGCGAGCTTCAGGAACTCGACCACATTTTTCATGTGGGAGGAAAACGTCGAGAGCGACTGCTCGATGCTCTGCTCGTCGCCGATGTCGGCGTACACCTCGCCGAACACGCTGATGCGGCTGCGGTCGCCCGCGGGGATGTGCAGTCCGGCCAGCCCCATGAGCGTGAGAAGCCCGGTGGTCTTGAGCGATACGGTCTTGCCGCCGGTGTTCGGCCCCGTGATCACAAGCAGATCGTAGCCGTTCCCCAGACGCACGTCGATGGGGACCACCTGCTTCCTGTGGATCAGGGGGTGACGCGCCCGGCGGATGTCGATGACGCCGTCCGTGCCGATGACCGGCCGCACGGCGTTCTGGTCCAGGGCGAGATGGGCGCGGGCAAAGATGAAGTCGAGCTCGATCAGGAGGTCGTAATCGGACCGGATGATGCCGGTCTTTCCGGCGAGCTCCGCCGAGATCCTCGCGAGAATGACCTCGATTTCCTGCGTCTCCCGGATCTTCAGCTCCCGGATCTCATTGTTGAGACGGACGACGGAGGTGGGCTCGATGTACACGGTCGAGCCGGTCTTGCTCGTGTCGTGGATGATGCCGGGGACCTGGGCGCGGTTCTCGTTCTTGACGGGAATGCAGTATCTGCCGTCGCGCGTCGTGATGATGGAATCCTGGAGATAATCCTTGGCCGGCCCGGACACGATCCGGGTCAGCTCCGTGCGCACCCGCTCGCCCGAGGAGCGGATGCTTCTCCGGATCTGCCGGAGATTGGGGGAGGCGTCGTCGCTGATCTCCTCCTCGGAGAGGATGCAGCGGCGGATCTCGGCGGAATCCGCCTTCAGCGGATCGAGGGCCGAGAACATGGGCGTCAGGATGTCGTCGGATTCGTTGTCGCGGGCGCGCGCCGAATAGGCGCGGATCAGGCCGGCGTTCTCCAGAAGACCCGCTATCATGAGCAGCTCATGGGTTCCCAGGGAGCTCCCGATCTCAAGCCTCTTGAGAGAGGCTCTCACGTCATGGGTGCTCCCGAAGGAGATGCTGCCCTTCTGAAGAATGCGGCTGACCGCCGCCGCGGTTTCATCCTGAAGACGGTTGATCTCCGGGAGAGAGTCCGAGGGCAGGAGATTCCGGCACTTCTCCTTTCCGGGAGGAGAGGAGGCAAAGCCGGTCAGTTTTTCGATGATCTTGTCATATTCCAGTACATGGAGCGCTTTCTCATTCATAAGTCAACCGCCGAATCGCACAAAATACAGTCAATGGCATCGGAAATACAGACTGCCGCGGCGGCAGAGATCCCGCCGTCCGGCTGCTTTCTATTGTATACGATTTTCGGCACAGGGGCAATCTCCCGAGGCGGGTTTGACGAGGCCCTGACGCGGCCCTGACGCGGCGGCGCGCCCTTCCGGTTTTTTCGGATTATTTCCGGGCGAACGGAAACGGCGGCCCCTTCCAATTCTTCCGTTGCAAACGGAGGGGCTTTGCTGTATATTGATTTTGTCTGTGCGGAATTGGGGCCCACCGCCCGAAACAGGCGTACAGGACCCGCCGGCGGGGGACCTCCCGGCGGCCGAGGATCCGTGAACCGCCGCTGACGCACAGAGAAATGCCGCGCAGCACAGAGCAGAGCCGCGCAGCACAGAGCAGCGCAGAGCCGCACAGCGCAAGAGCAGCGCAGCGTAACGCAGCACAGAGCCGCGCAGCACAGCACAGAGCAGAACGGAACAGAGAAGAACAGAGAGGTGCACGAGTGAGATTTATCAGCGAACTGAAAGAGGGCAGCCGCATACAGGACGTCTATCTCTGCAAGCATAAACAGTCCGCCGTCACAAAGAACGGCAAGAATTACGAGACCGTCATCCTTCAGGACCGCACCGGCCAACTTGACGCCAAGATCTGGGATCCGACGTCCGAGGGAATCTGCGATTTCGACGTTCTCGACTACATTTACGTGGCGGGAACCGTCAGCATGTTCAACGGCTCTCTCCAGGCCTCCCTGAAGCAGGTCAGAAAAGCGGACGAGAGCGAGTACATTCCGGCGGACTATCTCCCCGTCACCAAGAAGAACACAAACGCGATGTACCGGGAGCTCATAGGCTATATCGAGGGCGTCGGAAACCCGTATCTGTCCCGGCTTCTGAAGTCCTTCTTTGTCGAAGACCGCGAGTTCCTCAGATCCTTCGCCCAGCATTCCGCCGCGAAGACCGTCCATCACAGCTTTGTGGGCGGACTTCTCGAGCACACGCTCTCCGTGACCCGTCTCTCCGCCTATCTCGCCGACCATTATCCGACGATCAACCGCGATCTTCTGATCACGGCGGCGATTCTTCACGACGTGGGAAAAACGAAGGAGCTGTCCCTCTTTCCGACAAACGAGTATACCGACGACGGTCAGATGCTCGGCCATATCACGATCGGGGCGGAGATGATCCATGACCGCGCCATGAAGATCGAAGGCTTCCCGCCGCTTCTTGAGACCGAACTCAAGCACTGCATTCTGGCCCATCACGGCGAGTACGAATTCGGCTCGCCCAAGAAGCCCGCGCTGATCGAGGCGCTGGCTCTCAACCTGGCCGACAATACGGACGCGAAGCTGGAGACCATGACGGAGGTTCTGGAAAACGCCGGCTCACAGGACAAGTGGCTGGGCTTCAACCGTTTCTTCGACTCAAATCTCAGAAAGACGGACTGACGGCAAAATGAATAAGAATGATCTTCTGGAAGTGACGATTGAGGACTTCACAAAAGACGGAGAGGGTATCGGCCATGCGGATGGCCATACCCTTTTTGTAAAAGACGCGCTGATCGGCGACCGGGTTGTCGCGAGGATTACCCGGCCCAGGAAGAGCTATGCTTTCGCGAGAATGGAGCGGCTCCTTGAGCCCTCCCCCTCCCGGACGGAGGCGCTCTGCCCGGAGGCGAGACGCTGCGGCGGGTGCAGATTTCAGGAATACGCCTACGGGGCGCAGCTCCTCTGGAAGCAGAATCACGTCAGAGAGACTCTGCGAAAGATCGGCGGCATCGCGGACGCGGAGGTCCGGCCGGTGATCGGCATGGATCACCCCTACCGTTACCGCAACAAGTCCCAGTATCCCATAGGAACGGTGAAGGGAAGGACAGAAGCCGGTTTCTACGCGGGCCGGACACATTCCATCATACCCGTCAGGGACTGCGTGCTGACCCCGGAGAGAAATCAGGAGATTCTCGGAAAAACGCTTGAATATATGAGCCGCTTTCACGTGCCTCCCTATGACGAGACGACGGGCGAGGGACTGGTCAGGCATCTGCTGATCCGTTCCGCCTTTTCGACCGGGGAGATCCTGGTGTGTCCCGTGATCAACGGGCGCCGTCTCCCGCGCGAGGAAGAATATGCGGCCCTGATCACCTCGGTCCCCGGGGTAAAATCCGTGTGCGTCAACGTCAATACCACCCGGGGCAATGTCATTCTCGGAGAAGAGACCCGGTCTCTGTACGGAGATCCCTTTATTACCGACACGCTGGACGGACTGACCTTCAGAATTTCTCCCCGTTCCTTCTATCAGGTAAACCCGGTACAGACCGTCAGGCTCTATCAGGAGGCAGTGAAGGCAGCGGGACTGACCGGATCGGAGACCGTCTATGATCTTTACTGCGGAATCGGCACCATCTCGCTGTTCCTGGCAAGACACGCGAAGACGGTCTTCGGCGTCGAAATCGTGCCCGACGCGATTCGGGACGCAAAGGAGAACGCGGCCCGCAACGGCATCGATAACGTGCGGTTTTTTACCGGCGCCGCGGAGGACCTCGTCGTGAGGGGGTATTTCTCGAAGGGCGTGCCCTGTCCACCGGCGGACGTGGTGGTGCTGGATCCCCCGCGGAAAGGATGCGCCGCGCCGCTGATCGACGCTGTGCTTCGCATGGCCCCTGAGCGGATCGTGTACGTCAGCTGCGATCCGGCCACTCTGGCAAGGGATCTGAAGCTCTTCGCGGAAGGAGGTCACGGGGTGAGCTACAGGCTGAGGTACGCCCAGCCGGTGGACCTGTTCTGTCAGACCGGGCATGTCGAGACAGTAGTACTGCTGTCACGGGAGCAGAAGTAAACACACAGAAAAAGGCTTGAAATCAAGGGATTTCGAGTAAACAGCCTGTCCTAGGCCGTCTG
Source organism: uncultured Lachnospiraceae bacterium (assembly GCA_902773195.1). Next base: position 77 of record CACYDL010000001.1, on the reverse strand, counting down.
CCGGGATCCCTTTTTTGCGTCTCCTGACAATAGTTCCCCACACAGGAAAATTGGGGTGTGTAACAAGAGAACTACTT